>DATKEG010000191.1:0-33217 GCA_035544515.1 Vicinamibacteria bacterium
ATTCCACACCCTGGGCGCGGCGCTCGACGCGCTCAGCCCGGGCTGGCGGGAGCGTCTGGACGGGCGGGCGCTCCTGCCCGCGCTGGCGCGACGGCTGACCACCGACGCGCCGGCGGACCTCGTCCAGATTCGCCCCGGTTCCGGCGGCACGCTCGAAGCCGACCGGGCGCGGATCGAGCGCGTCTGGATCGACGGGCGCCCCGCGCCATGAGCCCCTGGGACGAGGTCCGCAGGGACTTCCCGGCGCTCTCCCGCCACGTCTACCTCAACGCGGCGGCGGCCAGCCCCACGCCGCGCCCGGTGCGCGAGGCGGTCGCGCGCTTCTACCGCGAGCTGGAGGAGGACGGCGACGGCCGCTGGGACGAGTGGCTCGCGCGGCGGGAGGAGATCCGCGCCGGCGTGGCGCGCTTCATCAACGCGGAGCCCGACGAGATCGCCTTCACCCCGAACACGTCGGCGGGCATCAACCTGATCGTGGACCTCCTGGAAAAGGACGGCGACGTGCTCTCGGACGAGCTGGAGTTCCCGACCGTGACCTTGCCCTGGATACACCGCGGCGTCCGCGTGCACTTCCTTCCCGCCCGCGCGGGCGTCATCGAGCCCGGCGCGTTCGCGCGCGACGACGCGCCGGAGGCCGCGGTCGTCGCGGTCAGCCACGTGCAATTCTCGAACGGCTGCCGCCTGGACCTCGACGGCTTCGGCCGGACGAAGGGCCCGCGCCGGCTCGTGGTCTGCGGCAGCCAGGCTCTGGGCGCGTTCGCCGTGGACGTGAAGCGCAGCCGCATCGACGCGTTCGCCACCGCCGGGCACAAGTGGCTCTGCGCGGGCTACGGCGCCGGGTTCGCCTACATCTCGCGCGCGCTGCTCGAGCGGCCGCCGCGCGAGATGGGCTGGCTCAGCGTGGAAGACCCCTACGCGTTCGACAACCGCGAGTACCGCCTCCTGCCCGGCGCGCGCCGATCGGAGCTGGGATGCCCGCCCTTCGGCCCGATCTTCGGCCTCGGCGCCGCGATCGACTACCTGGCGGGAATCGGCGCCGGGGCGATCGAAGCGCGCGTGCTGGAGCTCAACGCGCACCTGACCACGCGTCTCGAGCGGGCGGGCCTGCGCTCCCTCTCGCCCGGCGGCGCCCACCGGTCCGGCCAGACGCTCGTCGCCCTCGACGATCCGCCGCGCGCCGCCGCCTTCCTCCGGTCCCGGGGCGTGCTCGTCACCGAGAAGCCGCTGGGCGTCCGCATCGCCACGCACTTCTACAACACGGAAGAGGACGTGGAGCGCTGCCTGGCCGCGCTGTCCGAATACGCGCGGCCCTGAGCCCGCGGGTTGCCAGCCCGCGGGTACTCTGCTACAATCTCCGGGTTCTGAACACAACCTTTCGCCTCGCGCAAAATCCTGTCGCTGTTCCCGCGCCCCATGGGAAAGAGAGGCTAAGCGTGGACTTCCAGGTCGGTCAGAAGGTCATCTACCCCAACCACGGAATCGGCGTGGTGGAGAGCATCCAGACCCGCCCGGTGCCCGGCGGAAAGATCAGCCTGTATCAGCTCCGGATCCTGGCCAACGACTCGCGCGTCTGGGTCCCCCAGCAGAACGCCGGCGGCGTGGGGCTCCGCGGGGTGATCACGGCCTCCGACGCCAGGAAGATCTTCAACATGCTGGCCGACGGCAACGTCGACCTGCAGTCGAACTGGAAGGGTCGCTTCAAGGAGAACTCCGACAAGATGCGCACGGGCAGCCTCTACGAGGTCGCCATGGTGCTCAAGGGCCTGACGCACCTGAGCCGCAAGAAGAGCCTCTCGTTCCGCGAGAAGCGCATGCTCGACCGCGCCAAGTTCCTGCTCATCAGCGAGCTGGCCGAGGTGGAGGGCAAGACGCAGGCCGCCATCGAGGAGCGGGTCGACCGAGCCCTGGCCAAGACGTTCTCGTTGGAGCCCCAGCACGACAAGAAGCCGGTGCAGAAGCCGGTCGGAGCGAGGCGCTCGGCCGACGCCTGAGCCGCCGCGCCCCCCGAACCCCCCTTCCGCCCGGGTGCCGATGCGCGGCACGCCCGGACGATACGCCGGATCTCCTAACGGTGCCTTGACTTCGGCGGATCACCGGGCTACAGTTGCTCACCTTCTTCACGCCTTGACGCTGCCCGGCGAAGAGGGTGAGCGAGGGGAACCGCGATGAACGATTCGGCCAGGAACGCCATGACCAAGGCGGATCTGATCAACATCGTGGCCAAGCGCCTCGACATCACCCAGGTTCAGTCGGGCATCATCGTGGAAGCCGCCCTGCGCAGCATTGTCAACGCGTTGCAGGCGGGGCAGGAAGTCGAGATCCGCGGTTTCGGGTCCTTCCGCTTTCGCAACCGCGCGCCGCGCAAGGGCCGGAACCCCAAGACGGGAGAGAAGGTGGACGTTCCCCCCAAGAAGATCCCGTATTTCAAGATGGGCAAGGAGTTGAAGGCGCTGCTCAACGGCACCGGCGCCCCCGTGGAAGCCCTGGCCCAGAACCCCAACCCGGAGTCCTGATCGCCGCCCCGGGCGATGAGCCGGGCTTTTCTCGTCGTTTTCTTCCTCGCGCTCTACATACCGCCCGCCAGCCTGCTCGGGCTGGCCGTGGCACGGCTCACGCGCGACGTCTCGATCCTCTACCGGCTCGGCCGCGCCGGCGTGCGCGCGGCGCTCTGGATCAGCGGCACGCGCGTCGCGACCGAGGGCCTGGAGCGCCTCGCGGATCCGCGGCGGACCGTGGTCATGTCGAACCACGTCAGCAACCTCGACCCGCCGGTCCTCTTCCAGGTCCTCGGCGTGGACTTCAAGGCCGTGGCCAAGAAGCAGGTCTTTGCCATGCCTTTCTTCGGAGCCGTGCTGCGCATGGCCGGCTTCATCGAGGTGGACCGGGGCAACCGCGAGCAGACGCGCCAGGCCATGGAGCGCACCGCGCAGTCGCTGCGCGACGGCGCGTGCTTCATGGTCTTCCCGGAGGGGACGCGGTCGCGCACGGGCGAGCTCGGCGAGTTCAAGAAGGGCGCCTTCGTGGCCGCGATCGAGTCTGGTAGCCGCATCCTGCCCGTCGCGCTCACGGGCACGCGTGAGCTGATGCCGCGGGGCCGTTTCGCGATCCGGCCGGGGACGGTGGAGGTAAAGGTCCTGGACCCCGTGGACGCGGGGAGTTACAGTTACGTCGACCGTGATCGGCTCGCCGGCGAGGTGAAGTCGCGTATCGCGGCCGCCCTGGCCGGCAAGGAGGCGACAGGGGTTGAAACGCGAGGGTAGCCTGGCCGCGCGCGACCTCGCCGACCTGGCGCTGGAGCTCTACGAGCGGCGCTTCTCGGGCCTGCTCATCCTCAGCAACGGCGGTATCGGCAAGAACCTGATCCTGCAGGCCGGCCGCATGGTGTTCGCCTCCTCGACCAGCGCCGACGACCGGCTGGGCGAGCTGCTGCTGCGGCGCGGGCGCATCAGCCTCCGCCAATACGTCGCCGCGGGCGCCGCGCTCTCTCCGGGCAAGCGCCTGGGGGCGGTGCTCGTCGAGCAGGGCGTGTTGGACCCGAAGGACCTGGTCAAGACCGTGGTCGAGCAGGTGCAGGAGATCATCTACGGCGCCTTCCAGTGGACCGAGGGGTACTACCGTCTGCACGAGGGCGCGACCTCCGCCGAGTCGATCACGCTGAACATCAGCACGCCCGACATCATCCTGGAAGGCATCCGCCGCATCGAAGCGTGGAGCCGCATCGAGCGGGCGGTGGGCGGCCCCGGCGCGCGCTACGAGCGCGCGCCCGACTACGAGGCCGCGCTCGGCGCCATGAACCTGAGCTTCGAGAAGCTGGCCCTCCTCACCTCGCTCAACGGCACGCGCACGGTCGAGGCGCTGTGCGAGGAGTCGAGCCTGCCGGACTTCGAGGTCTGCCGCACACTGTGGGCCTTCCGGGTCCTCGGTCTGGTCCGGCGCGTGGACGCCGCCGCGGCGAGTTCCCAGGCCCCGATGGCCGACGACGGCCTGGACCTGGTGCTGCCCGAGTAGGAGCGATGCCTCAGGACAAGCGCCGGACGCCACGCATCCAGCCCTTCGTCGCGCCGTGCCGCGTGCTCGAGGAGCCCGGCCCGCAGCCCCTCAGCGGCTACCTGACCGACCTCAGCCCGCGTGGCGCGCAGGTCTCGACGCAGGGCCTTCCGCCCGGGCCCGAGGCCGCGGTCGTGCTGGAGGTGCGCCTGGGGTCGGAGCCGGCGGCGACCCGCCTGCCCGCCCGCGTGAAGTGGGTGCGCGCTGCCGAGCACGGCGACTGGCACGCGTTCGGGCTCACCTTCGAGGCGATCGACGCCGCCGGGCTGCGCGTGCTCGAGGCCGTGGTGGAGGACTTCCGCCGCCGCGCGGCGCAGCTGTCGTCGTGAAGGGGATGCGGCGCGCTCCGCTCCGCGCGACACCTCGGCAAACGGACCGCTCCGGGATGAACCCGGCGCGGTCCGGCCGCGGAAACGCTCCGCTGCGCGCGCCGGACGCGGGGATGCGGCGTGCTCCGCTCCGCGCGACACCTCGGCAAACGGACCGCTCCGGGATGCGGCGCGCTGCGATGGGTTTATAGACTGGAGTGTGCGTGGCCGAGGATGAGCCGAAGTCCGAGCGGGCGTCTTGGGTGGAGGGGCCCGGTGGGGGCGAGGGGGCGGGCGGGTGGCTCGCGCTGAGCGACGACGATCTGCTCTTCCGCATCGAGGCGCTCGGACCCGATCACCAGAGCGACCTCGTGCTGCTCGACGTGGTGCGCAGCCAGCGCCACTTCTTCATCCGGCAGGAGGCGGCCAAGAAGATCCGCGACGCGTCGCTCCTGCGCGGCCACTCGGCGGACCGGCACATCGGCCAGATCCTGGTTCGCTCCCTCAACCGGCGGGAGGACGCGGAGTACCTGTGGCGGCTGATGTCGGACAGCCGCCACCTCGAGGTGCGCAAGGCGGCCGAGGCGCAGCTCCGCGAGCTGAAGCGGCGGCTGGGCCTCGGCGACGACCCGGCCTGAACGCTAAACCGTCCGCGGACGGAAGAGCCCCAGCGCGCGCACGATCACGATCAGCAGGATCGCGCCCAGGAGCGAGACGAGCCATCGCGCGGGGCCGGTGACGGCCAGGCTCATGGCCCCGGCCAGCCAGTGGCCCAGGAACGACCCGACGATGCCCACGAGGATGTTGGCCAGGATGCCCATCTGCGCGTCCGTCTTCATGATGAGGCTGGCCAGCCAGCCGATCAGCCCTCCGACGATGAGCGTGACGATCAGGTCCATTTGTTCCTCCGGAATGCGGCCCTTCCGGCTGAGCGTGAAGCGTCAGCGATCCCGCGCGCCGGGCGCGGCAGTCGAACAAGGCACGCGTGTCATTCAGGATGACATTCGACTGCCTTGACTGTCAAGGCCCGCTGTAGATGTCACGGTCCGCCGGCCTGCCGTGGACGATCCGAAAGCCGAGCAGCAGCCGGTTTCGGACGGCCGGCGTCAGGAGTTCGACGTCGTTCCGCTTTTCGAAGGCGGCGAACGTCTCGAGTACGGCCTTGTCCCGCCGGAGTCGCGCTCCGGCCTCGGCCCGCCAGTCCGCGAAGCTCCCGCGCGCGAAGGCGGGGTCGCTCTCCACGGTGACCCACCGGGCGCCACCCGCGGCGTAGAGAGGGGGCGCGAGGTCCACGTCCACACCCCCCGTCACTTCCCACCGGTAGCCGACGAGCGAGGCCAGCGTCGTGTGGCCGATGCTCGCGTGGAGGCGCACGGAGGGCGTGAGCGGTCCACCCGCGCGCACGCCGAGCACGTTCCAGTCCACGGCCTCCGGCTTGTCGCGATCGACCGCGTGACGCGAGACGTGATGGAAGAAGACCGCCGCCGTGAACGAGCCGATCGGCCGGCGCACGCCCAGCTCGAGGTGGTAGTTGGCCTGCGTCGCCTCGAAGGGACGTCGCTCCCAGCCCAGGATGGACTCGACGTCGGCCGTGAAGTAGGCGGTGGCGCTCGCGAGGCGCGCGAGCCCGGCGCCGGCGCCGATCCATCCGGTCCAATGAGCGTCGGGGTCGGTCGGCTGGTAGCGCGCGGCCGAGAGATGCACGGAGACCTCGGGCAGCAGCTCGACCTCACCGGCCCGCGCCGGAAGCGCCACCGCCAGCGCGAGGAGCGGGCCGGCGCACGCGGGGCGCTTCATGGGGGCCGGACATTCTAGCAGCCCGTGGTGGCAGCCCGTGATGGAGGCCGGGGGGGCACCGAGGCGGACGAGTTCGTCGCACGAGGCCCGCGCTACACCGTCGAGTAGCCCTCGAGGTCTGGCCGGGCGGGCCAAAGACCGGCGGCCCGCGGGCGGACTGGAGTAGGATCGTAGGCCTCGTTGTGGGAGACACGATGTCGGACGTTCGGGGCTCTTCCGCCCGCTGCGGGCGATGAGGGCCAGGGCCGCGCTCGTCACGGGCTCGTCCGGCCTCGTCGGCAGCGAGGTCTGCCTCTCGTTCCACCGCGAGGGTTACGCCGTCCACGGGCTGGACAACAACCAGCGCGCGGTCTTCTTCGGGCCGCAGGGCGACACGCGCTGGAACCAGCAGCGGCTCCAGCGCGAGATCCCCGGCTTCGTGCACCACGAGGTGGACGTGCGCGACCGCGCCTCGGTCCTCGACCTCGTCAAGGGGCTCGCCCCCGACGTGGTGGTGCACGCCGCCGCCCAGCCCTCCCACGACCGCGCCGCCGCCATACCGTTCGACGACTTCGACACCAACGCGGTGGGCACGCTCAACCTGCTCGAGGCGGCCCGTCGGGCGTGTCCGGAAGCGCCCTTCATCTACATGAGCACGAACAAGGTGTACGGCGATCGGCCCAACGCCATCGCCCTGCGCGAGCTGCCCACGCGGTGGGACTACGCGGATGCGGCCTTCGCGCAGGGGATCCCGGAAACGCTGTCCGTGGACCAGAGCACGCACAGCCTGTTCGGCGTGAGCAAGCTCGCCGCCGACGCCATGGTGCAGGAGTACGGGCGGTATTTCGGGATGCCGACCTGCTGCCTGCGCGGCGGGTGCCTGACCGGGCCGAACCACAGCGGGGTGGAGCTGCACGGCTTCCTGAGCTACCTGGTCAAGTGCAACCTCGAGGGCCGCGAATACCGCGTGTACGGGTACGGCGGCAAGCAGGTGCGCGACAACATCCACAGCCTCGACGTCGCGCGCCTCATGCACGCCTTCGTGCGCCGGCCGCGATCCGGCGAGGTGTACAACCTGGGCGGCGGCCGGGACAACGCCTGCAGCATCCTCGAGGCCTTCGCCCTGGTCGAGGAGCTGACCGGGAAGCCCCAGAGGTGGACGTACGTGGAGGAGAACCGCGTGGGCGACCACATCTGCTACTACAGCGACCTGCGCAAGCTGCGGTCGCACTATCCGGACTGGGACGTGTCGCTGTCCCTGCGCGAGATCGTCCGCCAGGTCGTGGAAGGCTGGCGCGTCAAGCTCGCCTCATGAAGCTGCTCCTGGCCGGGGCGTGCGGCTTCGTGGGCAGCACCCTCGCGCGCACCTGGGCGGAAGCAGGGGCGCCGCACCGCATCACCGGCCTCGACAGCTTCGCGCGGCCGGGGAGCGAGACCAACCGCCTGGAGCTGCAGCGGCTGGGCGTCCGCGTCCTGCACGCCGACGTGCGCGCGGCCGCCGACTTCGAGGGCCTCCCGGCCGCCGATTTCGTCATCGACGCCGCGGCCCACCCGAGCGTGCTGGCCGGCGTCGACGGCCGCCTGTCGTCCCGGCAGGTCGTCGAGCACAACCTGCTGGGGACGGTCAACCTGCTCGAATACTGCCGGCGCCACGGCGCCGGCCTCGTCCTCCTCAGCACCAGCCGCGTGTATTCGCTGCCCCCGCTCGCCCGGCTGGCCGTGAGGGTGGTGGAGGGGGCCTATGTGCCCGTGCTCGAGGCGGGCGCGCCCGCGGGGCTCTCTGCGGAGGGCGTGGCGGAGGGCTTCTCGACCGCGCCGCCCGTCTCCCTCTACGGCGCCACCAAGCTCGCGAGCGAGGTCCTCGCGCTCGAATATTCCAACGCGTACTCCTTCCCGGTGTGGATCGATCGCTGCGGGCTGCTCGCGGGCGCCGGACAGTTCGGGCGCCCCGATCAGGGGATCTTCGCCTACTGGATCCACAGCTGGCTCCGGCGCCGCCCCCTGGCCTACACCGGCTTCGGGGGCTCCGGGCACCAGGTGCGCGATTGCCTCCACCCGGCCGACCTCGTCCCGCTGCTCGACCGGCAGATGGCGGCGGGCGCGACGGAGGCGCCGCGCGTCGTCAACGTCGGGGGTGGGCGCGCCTCTGCGCTCTCGCTTCTCCAGCTCAGCCGGTGGTGCCGCGAGCGGCTCGGCGACCACGCCGTCGCCGCAGAGGGGGGGGAGCGGCCCTTCGACGTGCCCTGGCTGGTGCTCGACGCGGAGGCGGCCCGGAGGGCGTGGGACTGGGCGCCCGGGCGCCGTACGGCCGACGTGCTCGAGGACATCCTTCGCCACGCACGGGCCCACCCCTCGTGGCTCGAGATCTCCGCCGCCTCGTAGCGCCATGAAGCTCCACGGCCCCGACCCCGCGCTGCCGAAGCTGACCAAGCTCTCCGTCGTCATCCCCGCCCGCGACGAGGAAGGCTGCATCGCGTCCACCGTCGAGCACCTCCACCTGGAGCTTCGGCTGCGCGACGTCCCGCACGAGATCCTGGTCGTGGACGACGGCAGCACGGACGCGACCTGGAGGATCCTCGGTGAGCTCAAGGAGCGTCTCCCCGAGCTGCTCCCCATCCGCAACCCCGGCCCCCACGGCTACGGACGCGCGGTGGTGCGCGGGCTCGACCACATGACCGGAGACGCGGCCGTGGTCATGATGGCGGACGAGAGCGACGACTGCCGCGACGTCTGCCGCTACTGGACGACCCTCAACCAGGGCTGGGAGTGCGTCTTCGGCAGCCGGTTCGTGAAGGGCGGCGGCGTCATCGACTACCCGTGGCTCAAGCGGCGGCTGAACCGGCTGGTCAACTTCGGCATCCGCGTCCTGTTCGGCATCTCGCTCAACGACACCACCAACGCGTTCAAGGCCTACCGCCGCACCACCCTCGACGGCTGCCGGCCGCTCATCGCCCCGCACTTCAACCTCACGGTCGAGCTGCCGCTCAAGGCGATCGTGCGCGGATACTCCTGGACGACGATCCCCATCACCTGGCGCAACCGGCGCACGGGCGAGCCCAAGCTGAAGCTCGCCGAGATGGGCAGCCGCTACCTGTTCGTGATCGTGTACGTGTGGCTGGAGAAATACTTCAGCCGCGGCGACTACCTGAGGGTGCCGCCCGCCGCGGCCGGGCCGGCGTCCGCAGACGCCCTTCCGGATCGCCCGGCCGGGCCGTCCCGCGCGGCGCGCTGACCGGCGCGGGTCAGGCGCCGTCGCCGAGGAGGACGAGGCTCAGGCCCGCCGGACCTCGTCCGCGATCCGCGCGACGGCGTCGAGGGGCAGCTCGGGGTAGAGCGGCAGGGAGACCACTTCTTCGCACAGGCGCTCGGAGACCGGCAGGTCGCCGGGGCGCCCTCCCGCCGCCGCCATCGCCGGCTGGAGATGGATGGGCCGCGGGTAGTGCACCGCGGTGGCGATGCCCCGCGCCTGCAGGTGCGCGCGCAGGCGGTCGCGTCCGCGCGCACGGAGCGTATAGAGGTGCCAGGCCGAGCGCGTCCCCGCGCGCTCGCGGGGCAGGACGATCCCCGCCGCCCCCTCCAGGGCGCTCGTGTAGGCCTCCACGCGCCGCCGGCGCTCCGCGTTCCACTCCTCGAGGTGCCGCAGCTTCACGCGCAGGACGGCCGCCTGCAGCGCGTCGAGCCGGCTGTTCGTGCCCGCCACCAGGTTGTCGTAGCGGTGCGCGCCCGCCCCGTGATTGGCCAGGCGGCGCACGCGGCCGATGAACTCGGCGTCGTCCGACGTGACCATGCCCGCGTCGCCGTAGGCCCCGAGGTTCTTGGACGGGTAGAAGCTGAAACAGGCGGCGTGCGCGAGCGCGCCCGCGCGGCGTCCGCCCAGGGTGGCGCCGTGAGCCTGCGCCGCGTCCTCCAGCACGCGCAGGCCGCGGCGCGCGGCCAGGTCCATGATCGGCGCCATGTCCGCGGGCTGGCCGTAGACGTGGACGGGCAGGATGACGCGCGTGCGCGCGGAGAGCGCGCTCTCGAGCCGAGCGGGGTCCATGGTGAAGGTGTCCGGATCCACGTCCACGAACACCGGGCGCGCGCCGCAGAGCAGGATGGCCTCGCCGGTGGCGATGAAGGTGTTGGCCACGGTCACCACCTCGTCGCCCGGCCCCACGCCCGAGGCCCGCAGGGCGAGGGTCAGCGCGTCCGTGCCGTTGGCGACCCCGCACGCGTGCCCCACGCCGCAGTAGGCGGCGAACTCCGCCTCCAGCGCGGCGCATTCCTCGCCCCCGATGAACCGCGTGGTCTCCACCACCCGCGCCATGGCCGCCTCGATCTCGCCGCGCACGCGCGCGTGCTGCGCGGCGAGGTCCACCAGGGGGACGGGGCGGGGGTCAGCCAAGACGGGGCGCCTCCTTGGCCACGCCGAGCAGCGCGGCCGCCGCCGCGGGCAGGTCCGGAGCCAGCAGGTCGGGAGCGGAGGCGACGAGCGCGGCGCGGTTCGGAAACCCGCCGGGGACGCCCACGGCGTAGACGCGGGCCCCGCGCGCCATCTCCACGTCCTCGGGGCTGTCCCCCACGTAGGCCGCGACCGGCGGAGACACCCCCAGGCGGCGCAGGCCGTGCAGCAGCGGCTCGGGATCCGGCTTGCGGCGCGCCGTGTCGTCCGCGCAGGTCACGCTGTCGAAGAGGAGGTGGACGTCCAGCCGTACCAGCTCGGCGCCCACGCGCCGGCGATCGCCGCTGGTCACGAGCGCTACCGCCAAGCCGGCGCTTTTCAACTGGTGGAGGACCTCGCGCGCGCCGGGCAGGAGCCTCGTCCGTTCGGCCGAATAGTGCCGCAGCCAGCGCGCGTCCGCCTCCTCCCAGCGGGCAGGCGGCAGCCCCAGGGCCTCGTAGGTGCGGTGCCAGTTGGGCGAGTAGGTGCTCTGGAAGAGGTCGCGGCCGAAAGCAATGCCGTATTCGCCGAAGAGCCGCTCGTAGCAGCGGTAGCTGGCCTCGGCGGAGCCCACCAGCGTCCCGTCCCAGTCGAACAGCACCGCCCGCAGGCCGTCGCCGGGGACGTCCAACGGCGGCGGAGGATGCTCGGGCACGCGCCGATCGTAACCCAGGTGCACGAGGCGGCATGTGTACGGCGACCCGTCCCATTCGCCGTACGAGGGGCGCGGCGGAGCGCGGGGTGCCGGCGGCAGGCCGGTGACATCGTTTGACACTTCCGCCGGGAACCTCTCCGCGTCCGGTCCGTAGCTAGCGAGTAGCACCGGAGGGGAGCGTGGTACTGCGGCAGGGTGACGGCGCGCAGGGACCGATCCAGTGCCCCCAGAGAGGTTCCGCACGCGCGGCCGTCGTGGCCGGTTCCGCGCTCCCCTTCATCTACCCCCCACGTCGCCTGGCGCCGGAGTGAATCCGGCGCCCTGCTGCTTCCGTCGTCGAGGGGTGCGGCTTGCGCTCGCGGCAGGTCACGCCCGAGGCGATCCACATCCGGGTCGTTGAACGCGCGTGAGACCCCGGCCTGATCGGCGAGGGTCGGAACCGTTCTGTTATCATCGCGTTCACGATGCGGCGGTGGATCAAGCGCGTGGCCGCGGTCCTGCTCGTGGCGCTGGCCGTGTTCGTGTTCGGCATCGCGCCCTACTGGTTGGCCGGCATGGCGACCACGCGCCGCTTCCAGTTCCCGGACAAGGAGAACGCGGGGCTGACGCCCGCCTCCTTCGATCTCGCGTTCGAGGACGTGGCGTTCCGGTCGGCCGACGGCGTGGATCTCGCGGGATGGTGGGTGCCCGCGCCGCAAGCGCGCGGGACGGTCGTGCTCGTGCACGGGCTCAACCGGTCCCGCATCGAGATGATCAGGAAGGCCCCGTTCCTGCACGGAGCGGGCTGGAACTCGCTGCTCTTCGACCTGCGCCATCACGGGGCGAGCGGCGGCGAGACGTCCACGTTCGGGGACCGCGAGCGGCTCGACGTGCAGGCGGCCAGGGCCTACGCGGCCACACGCGCGGGCGGTCCCGTGGTCTTCTGGGGAGTGTCGCTGGGCGGGGCGGCGGCCACGCTCGCCGCCGCCGGGGACCCGAGCGTCGCGGGTCTGGTCTGCGACAGCACGTACCGCAGCCTGCGCGACACGGTGCGCCATCACCTGGCGCTCTTCCGGCACTTCCGCTGGTGGCTGCGCCTGGTGCCCGCCTGGCCCGTGGCCTCCGAGGTCGTGTGGTGGATGGGCCGGCGCGGGGGCTTCGATCCCGACGCGGTGGACCTCGTGGCCGCCGCCGCGCGGCTGTCGGGCCGGCCGGCGCTCTTCGTCTGCAACGCGGGGGACACGCGCATGCCGGCGGAGATCGCCTTCGAGCTCAAGGCGGCGGCCGGCAACAAGGCGCGCGTGCTGGTCGTGCCCGGCAACAGCCATGGCGGGGCCTGGCGCGAGGGCACCGCCGCCTACGAGAAGGCGGTGGGCGACCTGCTGGAGGAGGCGGCGGCGGACGGCCGCCTGGCTTCCGCGCGATGAGGCGACGCCCTGCTGCGGCCGCCGGCACGTCGTTCGAGAACGGGGTCCCCGGCCGGGATCCGAGGAGTCAGACGTGAGCGACCACAAGAAGCATCACGTGCCGTTCCCGGAGGACGATAACGGCGCGCCCAAGCCGCCCGAGCAGACGAACTCCTACACCATGGTCGACCCGCGGTTCCGGGAGATCTACTTCCAGTTCTACAAGGAGACGTACAAGCCCTCCGTCCTCGACCGCAAGACGAAGGAGCTGGTGGCGATCGCGGCCAGCCTCGCCGCCCGGTGCCAGGGTTGCCTGGAAGGGCACGTCAAGAAGGCCCTCAAGTTCGGGGCCACCCGCGAGGAGATCTCGGAGTCCATCGCCATCGCCATCGGGGTGAACGCGGCCGCCATCGTGGACCTGACGGACATCGCGGCCGAGAACATGAGCCTCAAGCTGTATTAGCGCGATGGCCCCCACGCCGTCGCTCCAGGAACGCTACGCGCCCGCGAGCATCTGCTTCGGCTGCGGTCCGGCCAACGCCCGGGGCCTGCGCATCCGCAGCCTGCCGGAGGGCGACGAGGTCGTCGCGGACTGGACGCCGGAGACCCACCACGAGGCCTTCCCGGGCATGCTCAACGGCGGCATCGTGGGCGCGCTGCTCGACTGCCACGGCAACTGGACGGCGGCCTGGCACCTCATGAACCGGGCGGGAGCGGACCAGCCGCCGGTGACCGTGACGGCCGAGTACGCGGTCAAGCTCCGCCGGCCCACGCCGAGCGGAGCGCCGGTGCGGCTGCGCGCGAGGGTCGTGGAGTCGACCGACGACCGCGCCGTGGTGGAGGCGACGCTGGAATCGGGCGGCACGGTGTGCGCCACCTGCCGCGGGACGTTCGTGGCCGTCAAGCCGGGCCACCCGGCGTATCACCGCTGGTAGGTTCGTCAGAATTCCTGGTGCGATTACGTCCGGGCGGGGGTCGTCATTCCCGACCCCGCCGGCCCGTCCATGGCGGCCGCGAACCGCTCGCGCAGCCAGTCCGGCAGCGGCACCGGCCGGAACGTCTTCAGGTCCACCACCACCGAGATGGTGCGCGCGTGGAAGACGGGTCTTCCCTCGACGGAGCCTTCGTAACGGACCTGCACGGAGGAGCGGCCGATGCGCTCCACGGCGACCGCGACGTCCACGGAGTCGCCGTAGCGCACCGGCGAGACGAACTCCATCTCCACCTTGACCGCGGGGAAGCTGATGCCCTCGGCGTACACGTCGGGGAAGGACCGGCCCACGTGCCCCCGGAAGAAGTCCTCGAACGCCTCGTGCAGGAAGTTGACGAGGTTGGGGTAGTAGGCGATCCCCGCGGGGTCGAGGTCGCCGAAGCGCACGAGGATGCTGGTGGTGAACATGCGGTCAGGGTAGACCCGACGGCCGAGTGGCGCCACCTGTCTCCCGCGGCGGCTGCCGAACGCGCGTCTTCAGGTCCGCGAGCACACTCTCGATCTGGCCGAGCGCGTCTCTCAGGTCCTCGGCGATCTCCTCGGCCAGGACATGGGGTCCGGAACAGGTCGAGGCTGAGCTTGTCGCGCGCCAGGATGTCCTCGTAGCCGTATGCCCGCCAGCGCCCATCCGGCGCCTTGTCCGACCAGGTCCTGGTAGGACAGCCCGTCGTCACGCAGGACGTTGCAGTAGGATCAGAGCTTCTGGACGATTCCGTTGGACAGGTCGCTCATAGGGTTGAGTGCATCGCGCTCAATTGAACTTGTTCCGGAACAAGTTCGCCAGCCGGCCGACCGACGGCCCGGTAGCAGGCCGACGTCTCGCGGACCACGCCAGCGTCGCTTCCATGCCAGCGCTTGCCGAACCAGAGCCGTCCCTCATAGTCGTTGTGGCGCCGGCAGCGGAGCTGGATGCGGTCGACCGTTGCCTCGCCACCGAGTGCGTACGGATCGAGGTGGTGGAATTCCAGGAACCGGCGCTCGTTGCAGCGATGACCGTTCGGTCCGACGAAGGCGCATCGCCCGAGATCACGCACCCAGACGAGACGCTTGACGTGGGCGGATGGCTCGCGCCTCCCGGGCGCGGTCTCGCGCGGCGGACGGGGCCTTGTCGTGTCGGCGAACTTCGTCCGGGCCAGATCCGCCAGAAGCAGCGTGAGCGCGCGGTCGAGCACCGCCGCTTCGTCACCGGACGGGATGGAGTGGCCAAGCATGTCCTTGGCGAGCCGGAGTTTCTCCAGCGTGTCGCCGCCGATGGTGAGCTGGAGCTTGTAGCGCTCGGGGGAGAGTGGCGTCACAGCGGCCGGGCGGGGCGTTGTAGGAGTAGCGGTGACGACGGACGCGGGAGGCGCCGGCCCGGACGCTGCTGTCGCCTGCCCGGCGAAAAGCGGCGGAGCCGCCGCGAGTGGCGGTTCCGGCCGTGATGTCGAAAACCGGCGAACGGAGGTCGGGACGTCAGGCCGAGGCGAGAGCCGCGCCACGATCTCTTCGACTTCCGACTTGCTTTTCCCGCGCGCGGACTCGAGCACATCCCGGTGGTTGGCGGGGGTGAGGTGCGGCGCGAGGAGCCTCACACCGGTCAGGTGGATCGCCCCTTCCGTGAGCAGGTCGAGGATCATGGGGAACCGGCGGGCGGCCCGCGCGACCTCGATCCGGTTGTAGGCCTCCCACTCGGAGAGCCGCAGGACGTCACGGCAGTAGGTGTACAGCGAGCTGTAGCCCTCCCGCAGGTGCACGTCGCGCGTGTCCATCTCCGCGAGGTGCGCCACGATCTGGGCCGTCGCGTCACGTTCGCGGCCGGCGAGACTCTTCAGCCGCGCGACGAGCTCGGCGTCGGAAAGACGAGCGAGGGAAGCGAGGATGTCGTTCTGCATACCCGCTTGTAGCACCAGCGTCGGACACCTCTTTGGCCGTGCGGCAGGCGGCGCGCGGTGACGCGGCGCGGTCGTCGGAGCCCTTCGACGGCCACCCTGACCCGAACAACTGCGCACGGCGTTCGCGGCGGCGCGACAGGCGCCTTCCGTCACGCCTCCGCAGACCGCCTGCGAACTTGCTATGGAGAGTCCCCGCGAAAATCTTCACGGGCGCAGAAATTTTCCCTGACACCCAACTGCCACGAGACGCGTGGCTCCAGCCAACGACGCCCGTTACTGTTTCCGACGGACGGCCGCCTTCCCGCCCTTGCTCTCGGCTCGCGCGGCGCGTTCCGCGCGGATGCGCTCCAGCAGCACGGACGCGGGCTCATCGCTCGGGTCCTGGTCGAACGAGCTTGCCCTCGAAGGCCCATTTGAGAATGGATTGACGGAGCCCCGTGGACCGTCTCTTGCCCGTCAAGACCAACCGTTCAACGTCATCCGCCAAGGTGAGCAGTCGGTCACACTCCGCAGTGATCCTTGCCTGTTCCGCTTGACCTGGCCCGCTCGACGGTCTGCCCCGCTGGGTGCCGCCTACGCCTTGCTGCCGAGGTGCTCCATCACGGACAGGCGCAGGATCTCGGCCAGCGCCTCGAAGTGCTCCTCCCCGGCTTCGGCCGAGGCCGAGGTGGGATCGCCGAAGTACGCGTCCTCTCCGCCGGCTTCCGCGAAGTTCTTCGCGCCCTTCTTGAGCGCGGGGGCCAGGCCGTCCATGGGAGCCAGGCTGATGCGCTCGCGCTCCCGCACCTTGTCCGGAGCGGCCGCCATCATGAGCGAGGTCTCGAAGGCGCCCGCGTGGTCGCCCTTCTGGAACGACTCGCCGAGCGTGTCGGACCACCGCTTCTTGGTGATGTCCACCCAGCACACGCTGGCCCCGCCCTTCCGGGCCGCTTCCACCGCGGCCTTCAGGTTTTCGACGTGCCGCGCCTCGAGATGGACGTTGACCAGCGCCACCGCGCGGAACCGGCTGGCGGCCAGGCAGACGTCGCGCAGCAGTGCGACCGAGGTCTCGGCCGGAATGCTGAGCGTGCCGGCGAAGTCCGCACCGAGATCCGCCACCGTGAAGCTCACCGGCGGGAGGATCAGCGAGGGCACCCCGTGCTCGCGCAGCCTGGCCGCCCCACGCCGCGCCATCTCGGTGGCGATCACCGTGTCGGCGCAAACCGGCAGGTGCGGCCCGTGCGCCTCGGTGGCTCCCACCGGCAGCAGGGCCACCGGACGGTCCTTCATCGCTTCGTCCACCTCGGTCCAGGTCATCTCGGAGATCTCGATCTGATCGGCCATAGCCATTGAAGGAAGGCTCCTTCTCTCCTTTCCGTTTCTTGTTTTGGGAATGCTCGTGCGGTTGCGGCTGCTCCTGGCTCAGGCGCCGGGGGCGCCGGGGGAGTCCTCGACGGGCTCCTGCGGCTCGCGGGCGAGGGCATTGACGCCGCGCTGCTGCCGGCACGCCATGTCCGTCTTCTTTTCGGTCAATGCGTTCCGATCCTTATACCCGATCGCCGTGCGTTCCGCTACCGCTCAGGCCGGTCCCCCGTCCCCGCCGGCCAGCCGGTGGTACCGCCCGCGATGGTAGAGCAGCGGGCGGCCGGGATGGACGGCCGCCGCCACCACCTCCCCCACGTAGATCGCGTGGTCGCCCGCGGTGTGGGTGGCGACCACCCGGCATTCCAGGTGGGCCACCGCCCCGGCCACGAGCGGCACACCGGTGGCGCCTTCCACGAGTGGTGTCGTCTCGAACTTCAGGGGACCGCCGCCCGCGAACCGCCGCGACACCTCCTCCTGGTCGTCCGCGAGAAGGCTCACGCCGAAGCGGCCGGACTCGCGGAAGCCGGCGTGCGTCTCGGAGCGCTCGTCCACGCAGACGAGCACGAGCGGAGGCGCGAGGCTGACCGAGGAGAAGGCGGTCACGGTGAGGCCCAGGGGCCGCCCGGCGGCGTCGCGCGTGGTGACGGCGGTGACGCCGGAGGCCAGCTGGGCCAGCGCGCGGCGGAACTCGTCGGGCTCGATGGGCATGGCGGCCGGGGAGGGCGGGATCAGCGGGATTCTAGCCCGATTGAGGTATACGTTACGCGGATGCGCCACCCCCTCGCCGTGGGCGCCACGGAGCTGGCGCGCGAGCTGCGCGCGCGCGTCGCGGGCGAGGTGCGCTTCGACGAGGGCAGCCGCGCGCTCTACGCGACCGACGCCTCGAACTACCGGCAGGTGCCGATCGGCGTGGTCCTACCGCGCTCGATCGAGGACGTGACGGAGACGCTCTCGGTGTGCCGCCGCTTCGGGGCGCCCGTGCTCGCGCGCGGAGGAGGCACCAGCCTGGCCGGCCAGTGCTGCAACGTGGCCGTGGTCATCGACACCTCCAAGCACCTCCACCGCGTGCTGGCGGTGGATCCCGCGACCAAGCGCGCGCGGGTGGAGCCGGGCGCCGTCCTCGACGACCTGCGCCGCGAGGCGGAGCGGCACCACCTGACCTTCGGGCCCGACCCGGCCACGCATCGCCACTGCACGATGGGCGGGATGATCGGGAACAACTCCTGCGGCGTGCACTCCGTGATGGCCGGCCGCACGGAGGACAACGTCCTCGAGCTCGACGTGGTCACCTACGACGGCCTGCGCCTGCGCGTCGGCCGGACCGCTCCCGAGGAGCTCGCGCGCATCGTCCACGCGGGGGGCCGCCGCGGCGAGATCTACGGCGGGCTCCACGCCCTGGCCGCGAAGTACGCCGGCCTCATCCGCGCGCGGTACCCGGACATCCCGCGCCGGGTCTCCGGATACAACCTGCCCGCCCTCCTGCCGGAGAACGGGTTCGACGTGGCGCGCGCCCTGGTGGGCACCGAGTGCACGTGCGCGTTCGTGCTGGAGGCGACCGTCCGCCTCGTGGACAGCCCGCCCGCGCGCGCGCTGGCCGTGGTCGGCTATCCCGACATCTTCGGCGCCGCGGACGACGTGCCCTTCG
Source organism: Vicinamibacteria bacterium (assembly GCA_035544515.1). Taxonomy (GTDB): domain Bacteria; phylum Acidobacteriota; class Vicinamibacteria; order Fen-336; family Fen-336; genus DATKEG01. Next base: position 18,443 of record DATKEG010000191.1, read on the forward strand.
TCCTGGAGTCGGCGCCCATCGCCCTCGAAGCCTTCGAGGAGAACCTCCTGGCCGAGCTGCGCCGCACCGGCGTGCACCCGGAGGAGCTGAGGCTCATGCCGAGCGGGGGCGGCTGGCTCATCGTGGAGTTCGGCGGCGCCGACCGGCGCGAGGCGCGGGACAAGGCGCGCGCGCTGGCCGCCCGCGTACAGGGACGGCCCGCTCCTCCGTCGGTCGCGCTCTACGACGACCCGGCGATGGAGGCGTTCATCTGGCGCCTCCGGGAGTGGGGGCTGGCCGCGGCCGCCCGGGCGCCCGGGCGCAAGACGCGGTGGGAGGGGTGGGAGGACTCGGCCGTCGCGCCCCACCGGCTCGGCCCCTATCTGCGCGACCTGCGCGCGCTGCTCGACCGCTACGCCTATCAGGGCGACTTCTACGGCCACTTCGGCCAGGGCTGCGTGCACATGCGGATCGACTTCGACCTGGCCAGCACGCCGGGTCTCGGCGCGTTCCGCGCGTTCATGCGGGAGGCCGCGGAGCTGGTCGTCGGCTACGGCGGGTCGCTCTCCGGCGAGCACGGCGACGGCCAGGCGCGCGCGGAGCTGCTGCCGGTGATGTTCGGCCCCGAGCTGGTGCAGGCCTTCCGCGAGTTCAAGGCCATCTGGGACCCGCAGGGCCGGATGAACCCGGGCAAGATCGTGGATCCCTACCGCATGGACGAGAACCTGCGGCTCGGCCCCTCCTACCGGCCACGGCAGCCGGAGACGCGCTTCCGCTTCCCGGCCGACGGCGGCAGCCTCGCGCGCGCCACCGAGCGCTGCGTGGGCGTGGGGGAATGCCGCCGGCTCGAGGGCGGGACGATGTGCCCGAGCTTCATGGTCACGCGCGAGGAGAAGCACTCGACGCGCGGCCGCGCGCGCCTGCTCTTCGAGATGCTGTCGGGCGAGGGGCTGGGCGGCGGATGGCGCGACGAGCACGTGAAGGAGGCGCTCGACCTGTGTCTGGCCTGCAAGGGCTGCCGCGGCGACTGCCCGGCGCGGGTGGACGTCGCCACCTACAAGGCGGAGTTCCTCTCGCACTACTACCAGGGCCGCCTGCGGCCGCGCTCCGCGTACGCGATGGGTCTCGTGCACTGGTGGACGCGCGCGGGCGCCCTGGCGCCGGGCCTGGTGAACGCGCTGACGCAGAACGAGCCCTGGGCGGGACTGCTCAAGGCCGCGGGCGGGATCGCCCCCCAGCGGCGCCTGCCTTGCCTGGCCCGCCGGACGTTCCGCTCCTGGTTCCTTGCCCGTTCCGGCCGCCGCCGGGACGGTCCACGCGTGGTGCTCTGGGCCGACACCTTCAACGACCGCTTCCACCCGCAGACGGCGCGCGCCGCGGTGGCGGTGCTCGAAGCGGCGGGATGGCAGGTGGACGTTCCCTCGCGCGTGTTGTGCTGTGGGCGGCCGCTCTACGACACGGGCATGCTCGACCTCGCGCGGTCGATGCTGCGCGGCGTGCTGGTGGCGATGCGCGCCGACATCACCGCCGGCACGCCGGTGGTGGTCCTCGAGCCGAGCTGCCTGTCCGTCTTCCGCGACGAGGCGCTGAACCTCCTGGCCGGTGACCCCGACGCGGAGCGGTTCGCGCGCCAATGCGCGAGCCTCGGCGAGTTTCTGCACCGTGAAGGCCGCGGGGCGCCGCTCCCGACCTTGCGCCGGCGGACCCTGGTCCATGGACACTGCCACCAGAAGGCGCTGGCGGATCTCACGGGCGAGACGGCCGTCCTCGCCCGCATGGGCGCCGAGTGCGAAGTGCTCGACGCGGGGTGCTGCGGGATGGCGGGGGCGTTCGGCTTCGAGAAGGACAAATACGAGGTGTCCATGAAGGTGGGGGAGCGCGTGCTGTTGCCGGCCGTGCGCGGCGCCGGCAAGGACGTCCTGGTGATGGCGGACGGGTTCAGCTGCCGCGAGCAGATCGCGCAAGCGACCGACCGGCGCGCCCTGCACCTGGCCGACGTGCTGGCCCTGGCGCTGCGGCACGGACCGGACGGGCCGGACGGTCCGTACCCGGAGCGCTCCTCACTGGCGGGAGCCGGCGCATGAGCCCCGGCGAGCTCAACGTCCTCGTCCTCGCTCCGCCGGACGACACGAGCGTGCGGCGGCTCGCCGCGCTGCCGCCGGGCGTGCGCACCGTCCTCGGGCAGACGCCCCCGGAGTTCGGCGAGGCGGCGGCCACCGCCGAGGTGATCCTTCACTGCTCCGGCGGCCGTCCGCGGCTCGAGCCGCTCCTGGCCCGGGCGCCGCGCGTGCGCTGGGTGCACTCCTGCTCGGCCGGGGTCGAGGGCCTGCTCTTTCCCGCCCTGGTGGACGGGCCCGTCGTCCTCACCAACGCGCGCGGCGCCTATAGCCGCTCCCTCGCCGAGTGGAGCCTGGCCGCGGTGCTGTTCTTCGCCAAGGACCTCCGGCGGCTGCTGCGCAGCCAGGCCGAGGGCCGCTGGGACCCCTTCGACCCGGAGGAGGTCGCCGGCCGCACGCTCGGCATCGTCGGTTACGGCGACATCGGGCGGGCGGTCGCCCGCTACGCGCGCGCGCTCGGCCTGCGCGTGGTCGCGCTGCGCCGCCGCCCCGAGCGCGACCCTCTCGCGGACGAGGTCGTGGGACCGGGAGGGCTGCTCGACCTGATGCGGCGATCCGACTACGTCGTGGTCGCCGCGCCCATCACCGCGCAGACGCGTGGGCTGGTGAGCCGCCAGGCCATCGAGGCCATGAAGCCGTCGGCGGTGCTGGTCAACGTCGGGCGCGGACCGGTGGTGGACGAGGCGGCGCTCCTCGACGCGCTCACCGCGCGGCGCATCCGGGGCGCGGCGCTCGACGTGTTCGAGCAGGAGCCGCTGCCCGCGGGCCATCCGTTCTACGGGCTCGACAACGTGCTGCTCTCGCCGCACTCGGCCGACCACGTGGCCGGCTGGCGGGAGGCCGCGGTCGACCTCTTCGTGGAGCAGGTCGGGCGCTTCCGCCGCGGCGAGCCGCTGGCCAACGTGGTGGACAAGGCGCACGGGTACTGACGGCGCAGCTCTTCCCCGTACCACGTCGGGCGCCCAGAGGTGATCGTGGCCGCCATCACCGGCAACCCTCGCCGACGTCTCTCAGGACGCGGAGAGCCGCCGGTACAACGCGAGCTGGCCCGCCGCCAGCCCGACGCGCAGGGCGATGCGGCCGAACATGAGGCCCTGGGCCAGCAGCAGCGTGACGATCTGCGTCTTGTAGCCCGTGGTGCCCCAGGCCGTGTCGAGACCGTGCCACACGGCCAGCAGCGCGAGGGCGGCGAGGCCGACGAGGGCGAGCTGGCCGGCGGTGCGCAGCGGGTGGCGCAGGCAGAAGGTGAGCGAGGAGACGACCGCGAGGAGCGCGCTGGACCGTTCCTCCAGCACCGTGACCACCCGGGCGTAGCTGGCCACGAGGTGCACGCCGAGCAGCGCGAAGAGCAGCAGCGCGTGCCGTCCCAGGAGCCAGGCCATGGCCGTGCGCTCGCTGACGGCCTCGCGCGCCCGGTGCTCCACCCAGCGCGCGAGCGGCGCGTTGACGAGGAAGACCAGGGCCACGAGCGCGAGCGTGACGAGCGTGATGCGGAAGAAGCGGCCGAAGTAGAACCCGGATCCGTGCCACAGCCCGCGCGTGGTCCAGGCGCCCTGGGTGCCGCGCAAGGCCGACAGCACGCCGCCGGCCAGGAACACCTGCACGAGCAGGTAGGCGCCGCCGAGGCCCAGGGTCAGGGGATCGATCGGCGGGTCGTCGCCGTCCGCGGGCGGATCCGCGAACAGCCCGAGCGGAAGGTAGCCCTGGAGCAGCAGCTCGGCGTTCTTGAACGCGAAGCCCACCCCGAACAGGTCGGGACCGAAGGCGGCGGAATGGCCGCTGCGCGTGTCGTGCCAGTGGCTCCACCAGGGGAAGTCGAAGCCGTAGAGCATGCCGTGCGCCGACCGGGACTTCGCGAGCGATCGCTCCATCTCCCCGGCGAGCGGCACGGCGAGCACCGCGGCGGTGAGCAGGTTCACCACGAGGAGGAGCACGGGCAGGCCCCAGCTCCGTCCCACCGCGCGGAAGCCGTCGGCGAGGGCGCGGAGCGCGATCACATCGCCACCGTGTGCAGCTCGAGCAGGTGCTGGAGCCAGAGCAGGTAGCGCAGCGTCCACTTGCGCGCGGCGCGCCGGGCCACGCCCTGCTCGTCCACCCAGGAGTTGTTCGAAGGGTTGACGTCGAGCGCGATCTTCCCGGCCGGGTCGACCAGCGCCCGCGTGACGCGCGACCCGGGATAGCGCAGGCGCGTCCAGCGGTCCTTTCCGTCCCAGCTCGCGGTGGCCGTACGGCCGTCCGCGAACTCCACGAGCACCTCGACGGGCAGCCGCACGCCGCCGAGCCGGCGGACCACCACCTCCCCGTCCACGGCCCGGCCGGGGTCGGTTTCCTCCTCCCGCGGCCGCTCGGCGAGGAGGAGCCGCCCGTCCGCCGCTTCCACGAACCCCTCCGGCCGGCGCTGCGGCTCGTTGCTCGCGGACACGGCGTAGTCGCACAGGTCGCTGGAGAACCACGTCTGGTCGAAGAACCAGCCGTAGTCGCTCCCCGTGACCTCGTTGACGACGGCGATGAAGTCCGCGGTGGTCGGGTGTCCGTAGAGGTGGCGCCGGGCGTAGGTACGGAGGACGCGCGTCATGATCTCCTCGCCGAGGAGTCCCTCGAGCGTCTGGAAGGAGAGCGCCGGCTTGCCGTACGAGTTGAGGGTGTAGGAGGTGGGGTTGAGGTAGTGCCAGGCCGGGCGGGCCATGACGTCCGTCTGTCCCTGCTCGCGCAGGGCGGAGAGGTCGTTCTCTCCGCGTCCGATCCACACCCCGGGCGCCACCACCGGCCAGCCCCCGCGGCGCCCGCGCGTCGGCGTGGTCAGGCCGAAGTACCGCTTCGCCCAGCCCACCGGCCCGAGCGCGAGCTGCGCCGCCTTCTCCTCGTGGTAGCTGTTGAGCCCCTCGTCGAGCCAGGCCTCCTCGAACTCGTTGGTGGCCACGAGGCCGTACCAGAACTGGTGCCCGGCCTCGTGGATGGTCACGCTCTCGGGGCTCTGCAGGGCGGGCGGCGCCCAGACGCTCGCGCCACCGGTGAAGAGCGTCGGGTACTCCATGCCGCCCGAGGCCGAGCTCCAGGCCGGATCCACCACGGTGACGTGCCCGTACGGGTAGGGCACCGACCAGGTTCCATAGCTGCGCAGGGCGATCTTCGTCGCCTCGAGGTAGCGCTCCGAGAGGTGCTCGCGCTCGGGCTGCACGAGCAGGCGGATGTCCACGGGCGGGTAGCCGGGCTCCGCGAAGCGCGCCGTCATCTCGCGGAAGCGCCGGGAGGCCGTCCAGGCGAAATCGTGCACGTCCTCTTCGACGAAGCGCAGCGTCTCGGACCCGTCCGGGTTCTCCGACCGCGAGCGCAGGGTCCCGGTGGCCCCCACCACGAACCCGCGCGGGAGGGTGAGGCTCACGTCGTAGACGCCGTAGTCGGCGAAGAACTCCGTCCAGGGATGGAACTGGTGCGCATTCCAGCCACCCTTCCCGTAGACGCCGATCTTCGGGAACCACTGCGCGATGAAGTGGTAGTCGTGCACCCACCCGGCGCGGCCCACGTCCCCGTACGGGATGCGCGCGCTCCAGTCGATGGCGAACCGCGCCGTGCCTCCGGAAGGAACGGGGGCGGGCGCCGTCACCTCCATGACCGTGCGATCGTCGGGGTTGCCGTCGTCGGGCGACACGTAACGCATGGTCGTGGTGAGGTCCGTCTCCGCTCCTTCGCCCCGGGCGAGCCGCACGGAGCGCACCTGCACGTAGCCGAAGCCGCGCTCGCCCGCCCGCGCGCGGGCCGCGCGGCGGCCCTCGCCGCGCGCCGAGGTCGAGAGGTTGTTCCGGAAGGCGTTCCAGTACAGGTGGAACGGGAACGTCTGCAGCGGGACGTCGGCGACGTTGCGCCATTCCAGCACCAGCGTGCCCTCGATCGTGTGCGCGCCGGGGTCGAGCCTCGCCTTCATGGTGTAGCTCGCGTTGCGCGGAGATTGGGCCGGCACCTCCGGCCGCCCGCCGGCCTCCGGCAACGGGGGCAGGATGGACGGGGCCGCCGCCGGCGTGTCCGCGGTGGGGGGGGGGACCGAGGCGAGCAGGCCCGCGGTGAGCACGGTCAGGGCGGCCGCGGTGCGCATGTTCAGAAGCTCAGCGCGAGGCCGGCGGTCACCTGGAAGAAGTTGGGGTTGAAGTCCACCGGCTCCAGGCGGCGCTCGAGCTCTTCGGCCAGGGCCTCCTCGAGCGGCGCCAGGGTGCCTCCCGCTCGTTGCCAATTCAGGCGGTGCACCTGGAACGCGAAGGCGCGGCCCTCGGCCACGAGCATGACGTGCTCGCCCAGCGCGATCTGCAGGCCCAGACCGCCGTTCGCCCCGTAGCGCCCGTTCTGCTCCTGCTCGGGCAGGGCCTCGGCGCGCAGTCCCACCGTGGCGAGCACGCTGCCCGCGGGCACGCCGGGCAAGTCCACGGAACGGAGGCGCACCGCCTCTGCGCTCACCACGCGCAGCTCGGGCAGGTAGCTCAGCCCGCCCGACAGGGCCAGGCGCACGCTGCCCGGCGTGCGCAGCTTGACGTTCAGCGAGAGCGGCCGGATGCGCTCGAAGTCCATGGGCCCGGAGCCCAGCTCGAGGTCACCACTGGCGTCCGGGAGGGGCGCGGGCATGTCCACCACCACGCGGTAGGTCGCCCCGGTGACCCGCAGGTCGATCTTCGCCGCGTCGAGGCGCACCTCCAGTCCCACCCAGTCGGCGAGGTAGAGCGTCAGCGCGGCGCCGAGGGAGTGGCCGCCGTCGGCTTCGAGGCGCAATGCCTGCCCGCTGGGGATCACCGCCCCGCCCGGAAGGACCAGCCCCGAGGGGTCGAACTCCACCGACTGGTCGTAGAGCGACACGACGGGCCCGGCATGGCCCGACAGCTCGAGGCCTCCGGCCTGAACGAAGGGCGCGGCGGCGACGAGGACCATGGTCAATCCGAGGCGCATGGCGGTGATTGTACGTGAGCCTCCCTGCCCCACGCCGCCGGTCAGCGCGCGTCCTCGTCGTCTTCGCCGTCGCCCTCCGTCCAATCCAGGGAGGAGTCCGCGTCGTCCGGCGGCGCCATCTCCTCCTCGATGCCGTGGTCGGCCAGGCGCTGCCGCAGCGCTTCGAAGCCGCGGCGGTCGGGCGGCGAGCCGTCGCGGTAGGTCTCCAGGACCTCCTCCAGCCGGGCCACGCGGCGGGCGAGCTGCCCGACCACATCCACGGTCAGGACGGCCCGGCCGCTCTCCACCTCGCGGAAGGCCTCCGCCTCGCCGTAGGCGCCGAGGATGTCGAGCAGGCGGGCGCTGAGGCTGTCCGCCGTCTCCACGAGGGCGGATTGGAGCAGGCTCTCGTGCACGAGGGTCAGCGCGTCCTCGATCTCCTCGTCGCTCCAGTCCGCGCGCAGGCGCTCCCACACGTCCGGGGGAACGACGAGACCTTCGGTCCCTTCCTCCGCGGACTCCGCGATCTCGCTGCAAAGGTCGACGATGCGTCCCATGGCATTTCCTCTTCCAAAACCCCATCATGCGGCCGCGCGGGGGGCCGTGGCTACCGCGGTGCGTCCCTCAGTATCTGCCGGGCGACGATCAGCTTCTGCATCTCGCTGGTGCCCTCCTCCATGCGCAGGGAGCGGACCTCGCGGTAGAGGCGCTCCACGGTGGCTCCCCGCAGCACGCCCTGGCCGCCGTGGATCTGCAGGGCGCGGTCCACGATCCGCTGCGCGGCCTCCGTGGCGAAGAGCTTGGCCGTGGCGCCCTCGAGAGGGATGCCCTCCGCGCCCCGGTCGCGGGTCCAGGCCGCGTGACGCACCAGCAGGCGTGCCGCCGCCAGCTCGCCGTGCATCTCGGCGAGCGCCATCTGTATCGCCTGGATCTCGGCCAGGGGCCGGCCGAACTGCCGCCGGGCCAGCGAGAAGCGCACGGCCTCGTCGAGCGCGCGGGCGGCCAGCCCGCAGGCGGCCGCGCCCGTGCCGGGGCGGAACGTGTCCAGGACGGACTGCGCGAGGCCGTAGCCGCGTCCCTCGTCGCCGACGAGCACGGCCGGCGTGGCGGTGAAGCGCACCTCCCCCAGGGGCCGCGGGGCCATGGGCTCGAGGGCCTTGACCGTCAGCCCCGGCGCCTCCGCATCCACGAGGAACATGGACAGGGAGAGCGGGCCGGTCTCCGCCGTCCGCGCGAGCACGGTGTACAGCCCGGCGATGCCCGCGTTGCTGAGCAGCGTCTTGACGCCGTCGAGCCTCCACAGCGCTCCGTCGCGCTCGGCCCTCGTGCGCACGCCCGCCACGTCCGACCCGGCTTCGGGCTCCGTGACGGCGAGGGCACACAGCATCCGCCCCGCGACCACCTCGGGCAGCCAGCGGTTGCGCTGCACCTCGGTGCCGGCGCGCGCGATGACGCAGGAGCCCAGGCCCTGGGTGGCGAAGGCGTGGTCGGCGAGGGCGGAATGCCAGGCGAGGCCCTCGCGCGCGGTGACCACAGAGCGCAGGTCCATGAACCCGTGGGGAGGCGGCACCGCGGCGCCCAGGATCCCGGCCTCCGCCAGCGCGAGGGCCAGCTCGCGCGTGCGGCGCGCGGGCTGCATCTCGTCCGCGGCGGGCGCGCGCAGGTGCTCGTGACCGAACGCGCGGACGCGCTCCGCCAGCGTCTGGTGCCGTTCCTCGAAGTAGGGATCGTTCACAGCAAGGCCACCGCTTCTATCTCGGTGTCATTGAGCTGGGGGGCGCGACACCCGCGCCCCCCAGACCCCCGCGCACTCGCGCGAGTGAATCGCGCTCGTGCTTGGCCCGTACGGCACGGCCCCGTCACAGCAATGCTACCGCTTCGATCTCGACGAGGGCCTCGTCCACCAGCAGTCCTTCTACCTCCACGAGCACCATGGCGGGGTAGTGCCGTCCCATGCGCTTCCGCCAGGCCGCGCCCAGCTCCTGGCGGCGCCGGCGGTACTCGGCGGTGTCCGTCACGTAGACCGCCATCCGCGCCACGTCCCCCGGCCGGCCCCCGGCCTGCCACACGACGTCGAGTACGTTGTCGAGGGCCTGGGCGAACTGGCCGACGAGGTCGTTCGAGACGAGGCGGCCTTCGCGGTTGGCGCCGATCTGCCCGGCCACGAACAACAGCTCGCCCGCGCCCTTCATGCCGTGGCTGTAGCCGCGCGGCGGCGCGAGCGAGTCGGGATTGACGGGCGTGAGGGGCATGCGCGATCTCATCACGCGCTCGCGGGGACGGTCAACACGCGCGCGGGACATAATGTCGGCGGAGGTTCTACCCATGCTCCAGCCCGGCGACGTCGCGCCCGAGTTCGAGGTGAAGGACGACCACGGCCGCACGGTCCGGCTCTCGGACTTCAAGGGGAAGCAGGACGTGTTGCTGTGGTTCTATCCCAAGGCGGACACCCCCGGTTGAACGCGCGAGGGTTGCGGGTTCCGCGACCTCGACCGGGAATTCGCGGACAAGGGCGTGCAGGTGCTCGGCGTGAGCTTCGACAGCGTGGCCGACAACTCCGCCTTCGCGGAGAAGTCCCACTTCAGCTTCCCGCTGCTGTGCGACACGGAGCGCAAGCTCGGCGTGGCCTACGGCGCGGCCGAGGACGCCCGCGCCCGCACCGCCAAGCGGATCAGCTACCTGATCGGGAAGGACGGCCGCATCCGGAAGGCGTGGGACAAGGTGGACGCCGCGAGCCATCCCGCCCAGGTGCTGGCCGAGCTGTAGCGGGCGGGATGGCCGAGACCGGCGACGTCGACGTCGAGGAGTTCCGGCGCGAGGCGCGGCGGCTCGTGGACTGGATCGCCGACTACCTGGCCGATCCAGAGCGTTACCCCGTGCTGTCGCCCCTGCGCCCGGGCGCGGTGCGCGAGGCCATGCCCGCCCGTCCGCCCGCCCAGCCCGAAGCGCTCTCCCGCATCCTCGACGACGTCCCGAAGACGGTGTTGCCCGGGGTGACGCACTGGAACCACCCCGGTTTCTTCGCCTATTTCCCCAGCTCTGCGTCCGCGCCCGGCGTGCTCGGCGAGATGCTCGCGGCCGCGCTCAACGTCAACGGCATGTTGTGGAAGACCTCGCCCGCCGCCACCGAGATGGAGCTCGGGGTGCTCGACTGGCTGCGGCAGATGCTGGGCCTGCCGGACGGGCTCTTCGGCGTCATCCAGGACACGGCCTCCGCGTCCACGCTCGTGGCCCTGGCCGCCGCGCGCGAGGCGGTGCCCGCGCTCGAGGTCCGCCGGCGCGGCCTGGTGGGCCAGGCGCGGCTGCGGATGTACGCCTCGGAGGAGGCGCACTCCTCGGTCGAGAAGGCGGGCATCGTGCTGGGCATCGGCCAGGACGGGTGCCGGAAGATCCCCGCAGACGCGGCCTTCCGGCTGGACGTCGGGGCGCTCCGGCGCGCCGTCGCCGAGGACCGCGCGGCCGGCTTCACGCCGTTCGCGGTGACGGCCACCGTGGGCACCACGTCCACCACCAGCGTCGATCCGGTCCCCGAGATCGCCGAGGTCTGCGCGGGCGAAGGGCTCTGGCTCCACGTAGACGCCGCCTACGGAGGATCGGCGGCGCTCGACCCCGGCATGCGCCACGTGCTCGCGGGCGCCGAGCGGGCGGACTCGCTGGTCGTGAACCCGCACAAGTGGATGTTCGTTCCCCTGGACCTCTCCGCCCTCTATACCCGCCGGCCGGAGGTCGTGCGCGCCGCGTTCAGCCTCCTGCCCGACTACCTGCGCACGGCCGAGGAGGCGGCCGTGCCCAACCTGATGGACTACGGCGTCAGCCTCGGGCGGCGGTTCCGCGCCCTGAAGCTGTGGATGGTGCTGCGGGCGTTCGGCCAGGCGGGGATGGCCGCGCGCATCCGCGAGCACCTCCGGCTGGCGCGCCTGTTCGAGGCATGGGTGGAGGACGACGCGCGCTTCGAGCGGATGGCGCCCGCGCCCTTCTCCGTCGTCTGCTTCCGCGGCCGCTTCGCGCGCCTTCCTCCCGCCGGGCAGGACGACGCCAACCAGCGCCTGCTCGACGCGGTCAACGCCACGGGCGAGGCCTACCTGTCGCACACGCGCGTGCGCGGGCGCCTGACCCTGCGCATGGCCATCGCCCACCTGCGCACGCAGGAACGGCACGTCCGCCGCGCCTTCGAGCTGATCCGGGGGGAGGCGGCGCGGCTCGGGGCCTGAGGCGCCGCGCTCAGCGGGACCGTCGCCGGTTCTTGTCCGCGATGGCGACCAGGATGAGGACGAACGCGGCCAGGCGGACGAGGTAGACCAGCGGGAGCACGGCCTCGTGCTGATACCAGCCGCCGTGGAAGAGGCGGCTCAAGGCCATCAGGCCGAACGCGGCGGCGAAGAGGAGGAGGAGCCGATCCCCCGTCTCGCGCCAGAAGCGGAGGAAGAACAGGGCCGCGGTGGCCAAGCCCAGGGCCAGGGCGCCCACGAGGAACACCGCCATCAGCGGGCCTCCCAGACGAGCCCATAGACGAGGGCGGCCACGCCGGCCAGGGCCGCCGAGCGCCGCAGCACCAGGAGGCTGATGTCCGGCACCAACCAGAGGTCCACCAGGATGAGGACGTTCTCCGCCATCAGGCCCACGAAGCACAGGCCGCTCCAGAAGGGCAGGCGCGCGCCCGTGCGCCTCCAGGAGCGCAGGAGGAGGACGGCGCAGGCGAGGGCGGTGGCCGCGCAGAGCAGGTAGATCGCGTCGAGCATGCCGTCAGTCCTCCCGGAGCTTGAAGGCGTCGGCGAAGGTGCGCACCTGGCTGAGCGGCCGCGCGAAGATGAGGTTGGTGACGGCGATGCGCCGCACCGCGTAGGCCTCGGCCAGGTCTCCGGCGGCCGCGTCGAGCTCCGGCGCGCGCGGGGCGTAGCGGTAGGCGCCGGCCGGGTCCTCCCGCAGCAGGCCGCCGGCGGCCAGCGCGGCCAGTCGAGTGCCGGAGGACCGCTCGGTGGTGCGCAGCTCGGCGCTGACCTCCTTCGGCGTCCACGTCCGCTCCGGCCGCGTCCGCAGCAGCAGCAGGACTTCGAGCTGCTCGAGCGAGTCGATGTGCCGCATCACGAACTCGCGCACCCTCGCATCGATCTCCCCGGTGGCCATGACCGATTCATATCACCATCGGCCGCGGCTGGGCGGACGTCGTTGACTTTTAGGTCGGATCTCCTATCCTTCGCTCCTCGCCGTCCCGACGTCCCCGCACCCGGAGGACCAGACAGTCATGGCGCGATCGGAGAGTTGGGGCTCGAGGGTCGGCCTCGTGCTGGCCATGGCCGGCAACGCGGTCGGGCTGGGCAACTTCCTGCGCTTCCCCGCCCAGGCCGCCCAGAACGGCGGCGGCGCGTTCCTCATCCCCTACCTGGTCTCGTTCGTCCTGATGGGCATCCCGCTGCTCTGGGTGGAATGGGCGATCGGCCGCCACGGCGGTCAATTCGGACATCACTCCGCGCCGGGGATGCTGGACAAGCTGGGGAAGCAGCGCTGGCTCAAGTACGTGGGCGTGTTCGGGCTGTTCACCAACCTCTGCGTGGCCGCCTTCTACTGCTACATCGAGTCCTGGACGTTGGCCTATGTGTGGCACTCGCTCACCGGCACCTTCTCGGAGGTGGCGCCGACGACGTTCTTCCCGGCCTACCTCGGGCAGCACGAGCGGTCGCTGTTCGCGTTCCCGCTCGAGGCGACGTTCTGGTTCGTCCTCACCCTGGGTCTGAACACCTGGATCATCTCCCGCGGCCTGGCCCGGGGCATCGAGATGGCGGCCAAGATCGGCATGCCCCTGCTCCTGCTCTTCGGCGCCATCCTGGCCGTGCGCGGCCTCATGCTCACCCCGGGAGTGGATCCCGGCGTGACCCAGAGCCCGCTCGAGGGCCTCAATTTCGTGTGGAACCCCAACCTCGAAGGGCTGACGAACCTCAGCACCTGGCTGGCCGCCGCCGGTCAGATCTTCTTCACGTTGTCCGTCGGGATGGGGTCCATCCACTGCTACGCCGCCTACGTGCGGCGGAACCAGGACATCGCCCTCAACGCGGCCTCCGCCGGCTGGATGAACGAGTTCGTCGAGGTGGTGCTCGGCGGCACGGTCCTGATCCCGATCGCCACCGCCTACCTGGGGCTGCAGGTGGTGCAGGCGTCCACGGCCGGCGGCAGCGGGTTCGGTCTCGGGTTCCTCACCCTGCCCACCCTCTTCAACAACTGGGGCTGGTTCGCGCCCCTGGCCGGCGCCATGTGGTTCGGCCTGCTCTTCTTCGCCGGCATCACCTCGTCGCTGGCCATGGGCCAGCCGATCGTCGCCTTCCTGGAGGACGAGTTCGGCATGCGGCGCCGGCGCGCGGCCCTGGCCTGGGGCGCCACCATCTTCGCGCTCGGCTACTTCACGGTCTGGCTGCTGCCGGGCGGGGCCCACGACGAGTTCGACTACTGGACCGGCACCTTCGCCCTGGTCGTGTTCGCCCTCTTCGAGTCTTTCATCTTCGCCTGGATCTTCGGCATGGACCGGGGCTGGGAGGAGATCACGCGGGGCGCGCAGATCCGGGTGCCGCGGGTGTTCCGGTACGTGATCCAATACGTGACGCCGACCTTCATCCTGGTGATCTTCCTGGGCTCGCTCGTCCAGCCCGAAGGGGGCTGGGCGGCGGCGTTCGAGTCGCTCTCCGACGGACGGGGCTGGCCGTTCGCGCCAAGCAGCGTGATCGGCCGGGTGATGCACGTGGGCGAGGATTACGTCTACCGCGACGCCGACGGCTACGCCACGCGCGCCCTGGTGCTCGACGTCACACGCACGCTCCTGCTGGCCGTGTTCGCCACCTGCGCCTTCCTGGTCTGGAAGGCGTGGAAGCTCAAGGAGACGCCGGCCGGGGAGAGGAGGGTCTCATGACCGCGGCGGCCTGGACGATGCTCGGCGTGACCTGGACGATCGTGATCTTCTTCACCGCCCGGTTCTTCTGGCTGGTGCTCACCTCACCCCAGCCCCAGGACCTCGACGACACCACGGACGGCATCCTGCGCAAGGACGCCTGAGCTCAATTGGCGGGCCACCCGCTCTCCGCCACCAAGCCCCTGAGCCTCCTCCTCGAGGAGATGAAGGGCGAGAACCGCCGGCGCGCCGCCGGAGTCGTTCGGCGCGTAGCCTCGGCGTGGACGGTCGGGTTACCCTGATCGCATGACCGACACCTCGCCCCTGAGCGGCGCCGCCGCGGGCAGCATCGCCGTTCCCGCCCCTCGCGTCGTTCCCTGGTGGAACCTGCCGCGGCGGCTCTACGACTGGGTCCTCCACTTCGCCCACTCGCCGCACAGCGAGCGGGCCCTGTTCGGGCTCTCGTTCGCGGAGTCGAGCTTCTTCCCGATCCCGCCCGACGTGCTCCTGATGCCGCTCGTGCTGGGCCGGCCCGCGCGCTGGCTCCGCCTGGCCACGATCTGCACGGCGGCGTCCGTGCTCGGCGGCATCGTGGGGTTCGCCATCGGCTACGGGCTCTGGCACGAGATCGGCGATTTCGTGTTCGGACTCCACCTGCCGAGCCTCACGCAGGAGAACTTCGACAAGGTGGCGAAGTATTACGAGGAGTACAACTTCTGGATCGTCTTCACCGCGGGCCTGACGCCCATCCCGTACAAGGTCATCACGATCAGCGCGGGCATCTTCGCGCTCTCCGACCAGGTGACGAGCCCCGCCGCCTTCTTCGCCATGTTCGTGTTCGCCTCGGCCCTGGGCCGGGCCAGCCGCTTCTACGCGGTGTCCTGGCTGTGCCAGCGC
>DATKEG010000192.1:0-4451 GCA_035544515.1 Vicinamibacteria bacterium
CAGGGACCCGTTCCCCACTCACCAGGACCGCACGAGGCGTGTCGATGGAGCCCAGCCGCCCTCGGTCCGATTCGGCCACCATCCACGTGGTCCTCGCACCCCGACACCCGCCTGCCCGCGCCTCGTGAATTATCCGCGCGAGCCGGATACCCCACCCTCACGGAGGGTCATCGAGGCGAGGACACCGGCGAGACTGGCGACACCGATCACGCTATCCCCCGTCTTCGACCAGGGTGAGGAGAAAGACAGTGTCCGCGCGGGCCTCGGCCGCGTGCGCCAGGCGCGCCTCCATGGTCACGACGTCCCCCGGTCCGAGCTCGAGTGACCGATCGCCCACGCGGACGACCATCCGTCCCGAGATCACGGGCAGCGTCGCCGCCGTGGGGGCGCGATGCTCGCTGAGCACGGCGCCCTGGTCATGTCGGCTCCTCCTTCTCAGCGTCGGCCTCGGCGGCCATTGTCGGCCAGCGGGCCCGGACGGCCTGGATCTGACTCGAGAGCGGCAGCGTGGTGTCGACCGCCACGTGCTCGCCGGCGGCCAGCTCGGTGACGGGCTCGAACTCCCGGCGGAAGCGCTCGAGCAGGGCCTCGGTGGCGTCGGACACGGAAGGGCCGGCGGCGGCGCGGGCGCGCAGGCGGGCGCGCAGCGTCGCGTCATCGCAGACCGCCTCCACGAAGAGGAACGGGCGCCCGTGGCGCATCGCCAGCTCGCGGGCGCGCCGGCGGAGGTCGCGGCCGCGGAAGGTGGCGTCCAGGATGACGCCGCGGCCGGAATCGAGGACCACGCCGGCGCGGCGGAACACCTCGTCGAACGTCCGCCGGGTGAACGCCTCCGTGTAGGCCTCCGCCGGCGCCGCCTGCGTCGCGGCCACCCCCGCCAGGCTCTTCCGCGTGCGGTCGGAGTCGATGACGGCGACACGCAGCGACCGCCCGAGCGCCTGCGCCAGCGTGCTCTTGCCCGTGCCGATGAGGCCGCCCACGGCCACCACGGCGCCGACTCCGGCGCGCGGCTCGGTGTACGCGCGGGCGAGCGCGAAGAGGCGGGCGGCTTCCCGCGCCTTTCGTTGCGCCTTGTCCGGTGCCGTGGAGGGGTCGGCGGCGAGAAAGCCGGCGACCTTGCCGCGCACCCACGCGCGATAGGAGAGGTAGAAATCGACGACGGCGTAGAGATCGTAGTCCTCGCACTCCCGGGCGACGTCGGCCAGAAAGGTCGCCGCCAGGTCGGGGCGCGCGCGGGCGTCCAGCTCCATGGCGAGGAATGCCACGTCGGCGGCGACGTCCGCGACGCGGAAGCGCTCGTTGAACTCGATGGCGTCGATCACGAGAGGCGCGTCGCCCTCGAAGTAGACGTGCTCGAGGCGGAGATCGCCGTGCCCATCGCGGATTCTCCCCTGCGCCTGCCGCGCCGCGAACACGCGCGCGTCCCGCTCGAGACGAGCGAGCTGCCACGCCCGGACCGCCTCGAACGTCTCCGCCTCCACGAAGCGGCCCACGAACGGCCGTACCTGGGCGAAGTTCTCCTCGCCGTTGGCGCGCAGGACGGCGGCCGATCCTCCCTCGGGTATCGCCGCCGCGGTCGCGTAGAACGCGGCCAGCCGCCCGGCCAGGCGCCCGAGGTGCTCGCCGGTGAGCTGGCTCCGCCCCAGCAGGCTGTCCGCGCTCGCCGTGTCGGCAAGGCGGCGCATCCGGACGGCGTAATCGACCACCGTCCCGCTCGCGGTGAAGGCATGGCGCCCGTCGTGGAGGCGAACGGGGACGACGCCGAGATAGACCCCGGGGGCCAGCCGGCCGTTGACACGGACTTCCTCGTGACAGAAATGACGGCGGCGATCGAGCGTGGTGTAGTCGAGGAAGCCATAGTCGACCGGCCGCTTCAGCTTCCAGACGTCATGGTCGGTGATGAAGACCCACGAGATGTGGGTGGTGACGAGGCTCACGGCGGTGGGACGCGGCGCCGGGTACGCCTCCGGCCGTGCGAGGTCCTCGAGCAGCTCACTCAAGATGGCCCCCATGGTACGTCCGCGCGGGGCTCGCGGGCGACGCCGCCTCCGGCAGGCCGTGCGGTAGAGTGTGGGGCATGACCCCAGCCGCTCGCGCCGACGTGGGACTGATCGGGCTCGCCGTGATGGGCCAGAACCTCGCGCTCAACATGGCCGACCACGGCTACCGCGTCGCCGTCTACAACCGGACGACCGCGGTCATGGAAGAGTTCGTGGCCGGCCACGGGCAGACGCCCGGCGGGCTGGTGGGGGCCGCCACGCTGCCCGAGCTCGTCGCCGCCCTCACGAAGCCGCGCAAGATCGTCCTCCTCGTCAAGGCGGGGGCGCCGGTGGACGCCGTCGTCGAGCAGCTCGTCGGCGCGGGCGTCGAGCCCGACGACATCGTGGTGGACTGCGGCAACAGTCTCTGGACCGACACCATCCGGCGCGAAACGCAGTATGCCGGCCGCTGCCGCTTCGTCGGCTCGGGCGTGAGCGGCGGCGAGGTGGGCGCGCGCTTCGGGCCGTCGCTCATGCCGGGCGGGCCTCCGGCCGCCTGGGAGCATCTGCGCCCGATCTGGGAGGCCATCGCCGCCAAGGTGGATCCCAGAACAGGCCAGCCGCTGGAAGACGCGGCGCCCGGCAGGCCCGTCACCGGCGGCGAGCCCTGCACCGCGTACATCGGTCCCAACGGCGCGGGCCACTACGTGAAGATGGTCCACAACGGCATCGAGTACATCGACATGCAGCTCATCGGGGAGGCGTATCACCTGCTCACCGCGCTGGGCGGCATGACGCCCGACCGGCTCGCCGAGGTCTTCGCCGAGTGGAACACGAGCGAGCTGGGCTCGTACCTGATCGAGATCACGGCGGACATCCTCGCACAGCGCGACCCCGTGAAGCCCGGCCGCTTCCTCGTGGACGCCGTGCTCGACGCCGCCGGCCAGAAGGGCACCGGCAAGTGGACGAGCGTGAACGCGCTCGACATGGGCATCCCCGCCAACGCCATCGCCGAGGCCGTGTTCGCGCGCTGCCTGTCCGCGCTGAAAGAGGAGCGTGTCGCCGCCGCCCGGGTGCTGAAGGGACCGAAGAAGCCGTACCGCGGCTCCAAACGCGGGCTGGTGGAGGCGGTGCGCCGCGCGCTCTACTGCTCGAAGATCTGCGCGTATGCCCAGGGCTTCCAGCTCATGGCGGAGGCGCAGAAGGAATACGACTGGACGCTCGACTTCGGCACCATCGCCGCCATCTGGCGCGGCGGCTGCATCATTCGCGCGCGCTTCCTGCAGAAGATCACCGAGGCCTACCGCCGCGAACCCGGCCTCGTGAACCTGATGCTCGACCCCTACTTCAAGAAGGCCATCGCGGCGCGACAGGAATCCTGGCGCGAGGTGGTCGCGCTGGCGGTGCGCCACGGCATCCCGGTGCCCGCCTTCGGCAGCGCCCTGTCCTACTTCGACGGCTACCGGTCGGCACGCCTGCCCGCCAACCTCCTCCAGGCCCAGCGCGATTACTTCGGCGCCCACACCTACGAGCGGGTGGGCGCGCCCAGGGGGACGTTCTTCCACCTGGACTGGTCGGATCCCGGGCGCCCGCAGCGCCCCGCCTGACCGGTCGTCCCGCCGGCATGCGGCGCGCCGGTCCGGACGCGGAGTCCTTCAGACCCGCGTGAGCAGGTGCTGGATCTTCTCGGGGTCGATGGGTTTCGTCAGATGGATGTCGAAGCCGGCGTCGAGCGCCCGCCGCTGGTCTTCCGCCTGCCCGTAGCCGGTGAGCGCGATCAGGCACATTCGCTGGCCGCCGGGCCGCTGGCGAATGGCGTGCGCGAGCGCGTAGCCGTCCATGCCGGGCAACCCCACGTCGATGACCGCGACGTCGGGCTGGAACGTCTGCAGCGTGTCGAGTCCGCGCGGGCCGTCCTCGGCGGTGGCGACCTCGTGTCCCACGAGCTGCAGGAACAGGCACAGGCTTTCGCGGGCGTCGGCGTTGTCCTCCACGATCAGCACGCGCCGCCCGCTGCCGGACGCGGCCGCCGGTGGCGCCAGACCATCGTGGGGCACGGCCTCCACGGCGGGCAGCCGCACGGTGAACTCGCTGCCGAGCCCGGGTCCGGCGCTCGTGACGGACACCGAGCCCCCGTGCAGCTCCGCGAGCCGCTTCACGAGCGTGAGGCCGAGCCCGAGACCCCCGCGCGCGCGGTCGAGCGCCTGCGGCTCCTGCTCGAAGAGATCGAAGACCTTCGGCAGCAGGTCGTCGCGGATGCCCTCCCCCGTGTCCTCCACGCGCACGATGGCGTCCGCGCCCGCCCGCGCGGTGATGATGCGCACCTCGCCCCCCGCCGGCGTGTACTTGAGCGCGTTGTCCACCAGGTTGCTGATCACCTGCTCGAGGCGTGCGGGGTCGCCCTTGACCCGTACGGACTCACCGTCGACCACGATGCGGTGCGCGACGGTGCGGCCGGCCTCCGTGAAGGTG
>DATKEG010000193.1:0-21170 GCA_035544515.1 Vicinamibacteria bacterium
GCCGATCTTCGCGTCCGGGTAGAACGAGAGCCAGATCCCGCGCAGGATCTCCTTGCCCTGCGGCGTGACCTTGCGCAGGTCCTTCATGGTGTATATGAACTGCGGTGGCATGAGCCTCCCCTGAGCCGTCCCTCGGACGACAGACAAAACGCCTATTGTGCCATGGTTCAGTCGGCAGCCAGGGCCGCCTGAGCCCCGACGCTCGGGTTAGACTCGCCGCTCATGTCCCGGGAATCGCGCGCGGGTGCCCTGGCCTTCCTCGCCGCATGGGCCACCCTCTTCGCGCAGGTGGCCGTCCACCGCATGGTGTCGGCGAAGATGCTCAACAACTTCGCCTTCTTCGTCCTCTCCCTGACCATGCTCGGCTTTGCCGCCTCCGGGGCCTGGCTCGCGCGCCACCCCGAGCGCTGGCGGGACCCGCTCGGGGAGGTGATCGGCCTCGGAGCGGCGGTGTTCGGCCTGGGGCTCGTCGGGGCGACGGCCGTCCTCTATCCCGCGCCCGCTCTCGAGGACTGGGGCGGCACCTCGCGGATCGGCTTCGTGGTGGCCTTCCTGTCGTGCGTGCCGTTGGGTCTCCTCTACGCGGTGGCCTTCGCGGGGACCGGCCTCATGCTGGGGCCCTCCTGTCGTCGCCGGCGCTGCCCACGCGCCGTCTGTACGGCCTCGACCTGGTCGGCTCGGCACTGGGGGCCTTCGCGGTCATCCCGGCGGTGACGGCGCTCGGCGCGGAACGGGCGGCGGTCGCGGCGGGGGGGGTCCTCCTCGCGGGCGCGTTCGTGCTGGCCCCTCCCCGTGGCCGGCGCGGCCGGGCCCTCGCGGCCCTGACCGCCCTCGTGCTGGCCATCGCGCTCGCCGCGCCCCTGGCGGTCTTCCGGATGCGGTATGCCCGCGACTCCTTCCTCGGCCGCGTGCAGGCCGGGGACCCGGGTTACGCGCTCGAACACGTGGCCTGGGACCCGATCGCGCGCATCGAGGTCTCACGCGTGCCCGTCCCCGATCCCGAGAGGAGCGCCTGGCCCTCGCTCTTCGGCACCGATCGGGGGCTCCTCTCGCGCCTACGGCTCGTGGTGACCCAGAACAACAACGCCTACACCTACGCCCCCGAGTACGGTGGCGACGTGTCCACTCTGCGCGGCCTGGAGGAGACGGTCTATGCGGCCGCCTACCCGGCCAGCCTCGTCCCGAAGCCGCGCGTCCTGGTCGTGGGGGTGGGCGGGGGCATGGACGTGCTCACCGCCCTGCGGTTCGACGCCGCATCGGTGACCGGGGTCGAGGTCAACGGGGCCACGCTCGAGATCCTGCGCCGGACCTACCGCGAGCACTTCCGGCCGTGGGTGCAGGACCCACGAGTCCGGCTCGTTCACGAAGAGGGCCGGCACTACCTGGCCAGCCGGCCCGACCTCTACGACGTCATCCAGCTCTCCGGCGTGGACTCGGTGAGCGGCACCCCGGGCGCGGCCCACGTCTTCTCGGAGAGCTACCTCTACACGGCCGAGGCGCTCGACCTCTACCTCTCCCGCCTTGCGCCCGGGGGCGTGCTGAACGTCATGCGGCCGGAATTGACTCCGCCGCGCGACATGCTGCGGCTGCTCGCGACCGTCGTGGAGTCGCTCCGCCGGCGGGGAATCGAGCGGCCCGCCGAGCACGTCATGGTCATCGTCGACCGGGGAGGGACCTTCGTGGCGGTGCTGGCCCAGCCCCGGCCCTTCGCCGGCGAGCAGGTGCGGCGCGTCGCGGCGTGGGCCGGCTCGAATCCCTACCTCCACCTGGCGGCCGCGCCCGGCTTCACCGCCCCGGGATCGAGCGCCTATGCCGTCCTGCTCGCGACGCCGACCGCCCTCGCTCTCGACGCGGGCCTCCGCCGCTACCCGTGGGACGTGCGGCCGGTGACGGACGACCGGCCGTTCTTCTTCCGGACCAGCCGCTGGAGCCACCTCTGGCCGCGGCGCGGGGTCGAGACGGGCGCGCCGATCATGGAGCTGGGTCTCCTGACTCTCCTCGGCGTCTCGGCGGCGGCGGCGCTCGCCTTCGTCTACCTGCCGCTGCGCGGCCTGCGCCGGCCGGGCGAGACGGGAGCGGCGCGCCTGGTCGCCTTCTTCGGCGCCATCGGCCTCGGGTACATGGCCATCGAGATGGCCCTCATCCAGAAGTTCGGCCTGCTGCTCGGCCACCCGAACCTGGCCCTCTCGGTGGTCCTCGCCTCGCTGCTGCTGGCCACGGGTGTGGGCTCGCTCCTTTCGGCGCTCGTGGTGAGGGCGCTGGGCGGCTCGCTGCGCTTCGTGAGCTACGCCCTCTGCTTCGTGCTCCTCGCCGATTTGCTGCTCGCCTTCCCGAGGTTGAGCTCGTGGGCGCTCCCCCTGGCCGGCCGCGTGGCACTGGTCGCCGCGCTGGTGGCGCCGGTCGGGCTGCTCCTCGGCACGTACTTCCCGACGGGGCTCGACCGGCTCAAGCAGGTGTCCCCCGGGCTCGTGCCGTGGGCCTGGGGGCTGAACGGCATGGCCTCCGTCGTCGCCCCCATCCTGGCCGTGGCGGTGTCGATGTCCGCGGGGATCTCGGCGCTGTTCCTCGCGTCGCTGCCCGTCTACCTGCTCGCCGGCTTCGCGGCGCTCGGCTCCGGCCGACGGGCGTGAGGCCGGCGGCGCGGGCCGGTCAGAAATTGAAGCGCGCCGTGAGTCCGAACGTCCGCGGCTGGTTGGTCAGGTAGCCCACGCGGGCCAGCGTGCCGCGTTCCTGGGCCGGCGCCGCTCGACGAACTTCGGCACGGCCGTTGGCGTACTCGCTCCGGAACGGGTAGAAAGCTCCAACGATCTTGGACACCCTGAGCATCCGGGCAGCGCGGCGACTGGCCCTGGCCCGGGCGGGCCTGCTCAACCCCGAGCAGACGGGCCTGCCGCGGCGGGCGCGGGGCCGCGGTCCGTCCGCCTTCGGGGCCGCGCAAGAGGTGATCCGCCGCTTCGGATACCTCCAGCTCGATACCGTCTCCGTGGCCGGCGCGCGCAGCCACACGATCGTCCTGCTCTCACGCCTGGACGGCCTCGACGCCCGGGTCGGCGAGGAGCTGCTCCGGCCCGGCGCTCCGCTCTTCGAGTACTGGGGCCACGAGGCAAGCTGGATGCCGCTCTCGCTCTATCCGGCGTTCGAGTTCCGCCGGCGGGAGTTCCGCCGCCATCCCTGGTGGGGCGACCTGGTCGGTCAGCACCCGAAGGAGGCGGCCGACCTGCGGCGACGGATCCGCGAGCAAGGGCCGCTACGATCGGCGGAGATGGAGGGACGGAGCAGCAAGGGCTGGTGGGACCTGAGCACCGTCAAGCGCATCGCCGCCGCGTTGTGGTCGAGCGGCGAGCTGGCCATCCGCGAGCGGCGCAACTTCCAGCGCACCTACGACCTCGCCGAACGGGTGATCCCCGACGACCTGCGCCGGCGGCCGCTGTCGACCGCGGACGGTCTCGAAGCGCTGCTGCTCGCCGCGCTCGACGGCCACGGCTGGGCGACCGCGGGAACGCTCGCCGCCACCTGGCGGCTGAAGAACCGCAAACCGGAGATCCTGGCCACCCTGCGGCGACTCCAGGAGAGGGGAGCGGTGCTCGCCTGCGCGCTGGAGCCCCGCGACGGTTCGCCGACCCTGGGCTGGATCCGGCCCGCCGACCGCGAGCGGGCGGCGCGCCTGGAAAGGGCCCGGCCGCGCGCCGA
Source organism: Vicinamibacteria bacterium (assembly GCA_035544515.1). Lineage (GTDB taxonomy): Bacteria > Acidobacteriota > Vicinamibacteria > Fen-336 > Fen-336 > DATKEG01. The sequence goes on from DATKEG010000193.1 coordinate 3,691, forward strand.
TCGCGGCGTGCTGCTCTCGCCCTTCGATCCCCTCCTCTGGGACCGCGCGCGCGTGGTCCGCCTCTTCGGGTTCGACGCCCTGCTCGAGATCTTCAAGCCCGCGCCCCGGCGCATCTACGGCTACTACTGCCTGCCCGTGCTGGCCGGCGAGCGCCTGGTCGCGCGCCTGGACCTCAAGGCGGACCGCAAGCGGGGCGTCCTTCGCGTCGTGTCGTCCCACTTCGAGGAGGGCGGCGCGGCCACCCGGAAACGCGACCGGCACGCCGCGCGCATCGCCCTCGACCGCTACGCGGCCGCCCTGGGACTGGCGCCGGCGTGGTGAGCCGCGCGAGGAGCGCTCGTGCCGCGCGTCTCTTGACAACGTCGCGGGGCGCAGCCAGGATGGCCACCAACCCCGGGCCCTCATCTCAATTCAAGGAGGACGACATGCCGGACATCCGGCCCGTTAGCCTTTTCCTGACGGCAGGTCTTGCCGTGGCTCTCGCGTCCTCCACGCCTGCCGTGGCCCAGGACACGTGCCAGGGCGGGACCTGCCCGGTCGAGGACAACGCCGTGATCACCCTCGACGCCGGCAGCATCGCCAGCATGGACGTCGCCGGCGACAGCATCTCCAAGGCCTTCAACGGCCGGGGTCGCTTCCCGTGCCCGAACCGGGACCAGGAGCACTTCAACTGGGCGACGAGCGACACGAACGGCCTGAACTTCTGCACGGCGGGACCGGAGGGGGTCTACAGCCAGGCCGAGCGCATCGAGTGCGCTCGCGGCAGCGAGATCGCCGTCGCGGCGCCCAACCATGCCGAATCCGGCGCGGAGATGCTGGCGGACTTCGCCGCGCAGGCGGTGGCCATCAAGGAATACCTCTCGGCGCAGCCGGCGCCTCGGTACGTGCCGGTGCTGCTCGGCCACAACGACGTGTGCGGCGGGAAGGTGATGAAGTTCCAGGCGAGCTGTGCCCGCGGCAGCGATCAGGATCCCGCCAACCACTGCCGGACGAGGCCGGCGGCCTTCGAGCGAGAGCTGCGCAAGGGCCTCGACATCCTCATCACCGTTCCCGAGACGCGCATCGGGCTGGCCGCCATGGTCCGCGTGTCCCAGTTGTGCAACCTGGGCGCCAAGCAGAGCTGCCAGAGCTTTACGAGCTGCAGCGATCTCTGGACGGCCGCCGCCTACACCGGGTGGATCTTCGGCGCCGACAACGGCATCTGCGGCTCCCTGACCGTCAATTGCGCGCCGCAGCGGCTCATCGACGCCTATCGCACGGCCGCCGCGTACCGGGCCGTGACCGAGCGCGTGGCCGCCGAATACGCCGCCGTGCCCCCCGGCGGCACGTCGCCCATCGTGACCATCGGGGGCCAGACGGTCGGCGGCGCCCTGAAGGCGGGCGGGGTGGTGGTCGTCTACAGCGACGTGGCCTGGCGCGTCCGCCTCGGCCCGGCGCTCCTCAACTGCTGCGACTGCTTCCATCCCTCGCCGCTCGGTCAGAACGTGGGTTCGGCCGGGTTCTTCCACGGCTTGACCTGCACGCCCAGGACTCCCTGCTGCCGAGAGACGGGTGATCCGCTCGCCGACGCTCGTTGCGCCGTGGTCGACACGGACGGCACCTTCTATCCCGGCTTCTTCAACTGAGCTCGTTCGGCCGCTCGAAATACGCGCAGAGCGCGGCCATCGTTTCCACCACATGGTCGGGCCCGGCCTCGCGCAGCTCGTCCGCCGTGCCGTATCCCCACAGGACGCCGACGGCGGCGACTCCGTTGGCGCGCGCGCCCTCCACGTCGTGCACGCGGTCGCCCACCATGCACGCCTCCGGCGCAGGGAGCCGCTCCGTGGCCAGCAGCTCACGCAGGAGGTCGCGCTTGTCGTGGTGGCGCTCCGACAGGTCGGGGCCATGGACGCCGGCGAACGCCCCCGCGATGGCGAAATGCTCGAGGATCCGCCGGGCGTACACCTGCGGCTTGGACGTGGCGACCCAGAGCCGATGGCCGCCCTCGCGCAGCCGCTCGATTCCCTCCGCCACGCCGGGATAGAGCGCGTTCTCGAACATGCCGATGGCGACGAACCGTTCGCGGTAGAGGCGTATCGCTTCGGCCAGGGTGGCCTCGTCGCGGGTGGCGAGCAGACGGGCGAACGTCTCCCGCAAGGGCGGACCGACGAAGCAGCGGAGGCTCTCCTCCGGCGGCACGGCGCTGCCCAGCCGGCGCAACGCCTCCTGGATGCAGCGCGTGATCCCGGCGCCGGAGTCGGTCAGCGTGCCGTCGAGGTCGAACAGGATCTCCATCCCCCCCTGCCGCGACCAGGTTAACCTGGGTCGTGAGGCCCGAGCGCCGCGCGTATTCCCGCACACTCTACCTGGCCGAGCACGTCATGCGGCGGCTCTACGTGGGCGGATGGCCGGCCAGGCTCTGGGCGCTCCTTCCCGGACGCCTGCGCGTCCATCGCCTCGAGCACGAGCTGCACGTCGGCCGGCTGCCGGACCGCCCGCCCCTCCGCATCGCGTTCGCCTCCGACCTGCACATCGGGCCCACGACGCCCCCGGCGGTGCTCGACAACGCGTTCGCGCTGCTCGCGCAGGCGCGCCCCGACGTGTTGGCGCTCGGAGGCGACTACGTGTTCCTCGGCGCGTTCCCCGACCGCGTGGCCGAGCTGAAGCGGCGCGTGGCGGCGGTGCCCGCGCCGCTCAAGGTGGCCGTCCTCGGCAACCACGATTTCTGGGCCCGTCCCGAGCGCCTCGCCGACGCGCTCACCGACGTCGGCGTACAGGTGCTGATCAACAAGGGTCTGCGCCTGCCGCCTCCACACGACGACCTCGCGCTCGTGGGGCTCGACGACCCGGTGACGGGGCGAGTGGCGGCCGAGGCCGTGGCCCAGGTCGCGGACGTCCCGCGCAAGCTGGCTCTCTGCCATTCCCCGGACGGCCTCTACGCGCTCCGGGATACCGACGTCTCGCTGCTCCTCTGCGGCCACACGCACGGCGGCGCCGTCTGCCTCCCCGGCTACCGTCCACTCGTCATGCCGAGCCGGGCCGGCCGCCGCTACCCCCACGGCCGCCACGAGGTGAACGGCCTGACGCTGTTCGTCTCGCGCGGCGTGGGCGGCAGCCTCGTCCCCATCCGCACCTGGGCGCCACCCGACGTGGTGGTGTTCACGATCCGCTGAGATGGCCAGGGAACCCGCTCACACCCGGCATCGTATGTACGTCCGAAAGGGGGTCGCTCGGCCATGGAGGTCCTCTTCGTCCTCGCGCTCGGTGCGGCGGCACTGGTGATCGTGCCCCTGCTCCTGCTGAAGCTGTTGATTTTCCTGGTCCTGCTCCCGTTCAAGCTGCTCGGCCTCCTCTTCAAGGTCGTGTTCGGCGTGGTCGGTGTGGTGGGATCCGTGCTGGCGGCCGTGGTCGGCCTGGTCTTCGGGCTCGTGGCCGTGGCCCTGCTGGCCCTTCTCATCCCGCTCGTGCCGCTCGTGCTCGTCGCCGCCGGCATCTGGCTGGTGGTGCGCGCGTCCCACCCGCGGTCTTCGGAGATCCGTCTGGCCCGTTAGGGAAATATTACACTTCTGTGACAGTACGGCCGGGGCCGGGCTGCTAGTCTCTTTCCAGGCATAGGAGGACTGGCAGTGACCCTGACCTGGAACGGCAAGCGCTTCGACTGGCTCAACGTCGCCTATTTCACCGGGATCCACGTGGGCGCGCTGTTCGCGCCGGCGGTGTTCTCCTGGTCGGCTCTGGGCGTCTTCTTCTTCCTTTATTGGCTCTCGGCCTCCGTCGGGATCTGCCTCACCTACCACCGGCTCCTCACGCACCGGGGGTTCAAGGTGCCCAAGCCGCTGGAGTACGTCTTCACCTTCATCGGCATGCTGGCCAGCGAGGGCGGCGCCATCACCTGGGTGGCCATGCACCGGATGCACCACACACTCTCCGACCGCCCGGGCAAGGACCCGCACACACCCAAGGACGGCTTCTGGTGGAGCCACATCGGCTGGATCCTCACGAAGCTCGGGGCCGACTACCGCGAGATGGAGCGAAAGCACGCGCCGGAGCTGGTGGCCGATCCCGTCCACCGCCTGATGAACAGCCTGCACGTGATGCCGAACATCCTGGTCGGCCTCGCCCTGTATGCCTGGGGCGGCTGGTCCTTCGTGGTCTGGGGCGTCTTCCTGCGGCTGGTGGTCGTCCTTCACGGCACCTGGCTCGTCAACTCCGCCGCCCACACGTTCGGCTACCGCACCTACGACACGCCCGAGGGCTCGACCAACTGCTGGTGGGTCGGCCTGATCGCGTGGGGTGAGGGATGGCACAACAACCACCACGCCTTCCAGCGCTCGGCCCGGCACGGGCACGAGTGGTGGGAGCTGGACGCGACCTGGGTGGCCATCCGGACGCTCCAGAAGCTGGGACTGGCCTGGGACATCCAGGGCCTCCCGGCCGGGGCGGAGCGGTTCCGGCTGGACCGGGCGGATCGCGAGACCCTCACCGCGGATCCCCTGGCCGTGCCCGCGCCGGGGGCGTAGCGCCGGACGGGCCCGAGGCCCGCGAACACCCTCGGCGGGCCGTTCGTGCGCCCGGCCACTGCGCGGCGCCGGTCCTCTGATATCCTCTGCCCCCATTGCGCCGGGGGTGCCCTCCCATCCCGGCCCAGATGACATGCCCAGCTCCAGAGTCCCTCCGGACGCGTCACCGGCGCACATGGAGCGGTTCGAGCAGTTCGTCGGCTGGCTTCTGCCGCTCACCCTGGGCTTCGCCGCGCTCCAGATCGCCCTCCTGCGGGCCCACCCGTCGGGGGCGGGGCTTTGGGCCATCGGGACGACGGTGGGGTACGCGGGTCTGACGCTGCTGGCCCGACGCCAGGCCCGACGCCAACGTCTCGAGGCGGCGGTCACGCTCACCTGCGGCGGCCTCTTGGCCGTGGGCGTCCTGGGCGTGATCATCACACCCGGATCCCTGCCGACGCTGGTGGTGATCCCGCTCCTGGCCGTGATGGTCGCCTTGACCTTCGGGCCGCAGTCCGCCCTCCGCCGGTTCATGCCGGCCTCCTGGATCGCCGGCGTGCTCATCGCGCTGGTGGGCGAGTGGCTGCCGCGGGCGGCTCCCTCCGGATGGCTGGTGACGGCGTACCGCGTGGCCACGGTCGCGGCCGTCCTGGGGCTTTCCCTGCTCCTGCTCTGGCAGTTCAGCCGCCGGCTCACCGAGGCGCTCGCGGAGATGCAGGCGGCGAACCTCTCACTGCACGAGGCGCTGGCCGAGGTCCGCATGGCCGAGGAGAAGATCAAGGACCTCGCCTACCACGACACCCTGACCGCGCTGCCCAACCGGCTCGTCTTCACCGACCGGCTGGCGCTGGCCGTGAACCAGGCGCAGCGCCAGGGCAGCCGGCTGGCCGTGCTCTTCCTGGACCTGGACCACTTCAAGGTGATCAACGACTCGCTCGGCCACAGCCTCGGCGACCTGCTGCTGCAGCAGGTGGCGGCCCGGCTCACCGGCTGCCTGCGCGCGGGTGACACGGTGGCGCGGCTGGGCGGTGACGAGTTCACGCTGCTCCTGCCCGGCGTGCAGGGGCCGGCGGAATCCGAGCGCGTCGCGGGCAAGGTGCTGGACACCTTGCGTGAACCCTTCCGGCTCGAGGGCCGGGAGCTGTTCGTCACCGCGAGCATGGGCATCAGCCTCTACCCCGACGACGGCGAGGACACCGACACCCTGGTGCGCAACGCCGATGCGGCGATGTACCGCGCCAAGGAGCAGGGGCGGGACAGCCACCGCCTCTACGCGCCGCCCATGAACGAGATGGCCGGCGAGCGCCTGGCCCTGGAAAGCGCGCTGCGCCGGGCGCTCGCCGGCGACGAGCTGGTGCTCCACTATCAGCCGCTGGTCGAGATCGGCACGGGGCGCCTCCACGGCGTCGAGGCCCTGCTCCGGTGGCGGCACCCCGAGAAGGGCCTGCTCTGGCCGTCGGACTTCCTGGCGTTGGCCGAGTCGACGGGCATCATCCTGCCCATCGGCCCGTGGGTGCTGCGCACCGCCTGCGCCCAGGCCCAGGCCTGGCACGCACAGGACCTGCGCGAGTTGCGCGTGGCGGTCAACCTGTCCGCGCGCCAGTTCCAGCAGCCGGATCTGGCGGAGCACGTCCAGCGCGCGCTGCGCGAAACCGGCCTGCCGCCCCCACGCCTGGAGCTGGAGATCACCGAGACCAGTGCCATGCAGAACACCGAGCTCACGGCGCGCACCTTCCGCGAGCTGAAGGCGCTGGGCGTCCGCATCTCCATCGACGATTTCGGCGTCGGGTACTCGTCCCTCGGCACGCTCAAGCGGCTACCCATCGACACCATCAAGATCGACCGCTCGGTCATCCGCGACATCACCACCGACCCGGACGACGCGGCCATCGTCACCGCGATCATCGCCATGGCCCACACCCTCGAGCTGAAGGTGGTGGCGGAGGGCGTGGACACGGAGGAGCAGCTCACGTTCCTGCGCGGCCACGGCTGCGACCTGATGCAGGGCCACCTGTTCGGGCCGGCCGCGCCCGCCGAGGAGTGCGGCGAAGGCCTGGCCCGGCACGGGGCCGGCTTCCACGCCCGCGCCGCCGGCGCGTAGTCCGGCGAGGCCGCCCGCTGGCCCTGACCGCGGGCACGCGGCATAGAATCGTGCATGGACCTGCGGGCGACGCTGCTCCGCCACGCTCCCGCCGACGAGCACGAGTCGGCCGACCTCGGCCGGATCGTGAGGTTCGTGGCCGCGCAGGCCGACCCCTTCGACCGCCGCCACCGGGACGCGCACCTGACCGGGAGCGCGTTCGTCGTATCCCAGGACGGGTCGCGCGTGCTGCTGCTGCACCACCGCAAGCTAGGCCGCTGGCTGCAGCCCGGCGGACATGCCGATCCCGGCGAGTCCTCCGGCGAAGCGGTGGCACTGCGCGAGGCGCGCGAGGAGACGGGCATCGCCGGTCTCCTCCTGCACCCGCGGGCCCCGCGCCCGCTCGACGTGGACGTGCACGACATCCCCGCCCGGGACGACGAGGCGGCGCACCAGCACCTCGACCTCCGGTACCTGGTCGTGGCGCCCGCGGACGCGGCCCCCGTGCCTTCCCCGCGCGAGGCGCGCGTGACGCGGTGGTTCTCCTGGGGGGAGCTGTCCTCTCTCGACCTCGACCCCGGACTCGTACGCGGCCTGGAAAAGGCACGGACGTACGGGGCATGAGCCGCCGCGGCGCCGGGACGCGGGCGGGGCAGGCGGCGCTCGCGCTCACGGCCGCGCTTGCCCTCGGCGCGGCACCCGTGCCCGCGACCTACCGGGCCTCCGTCGAGGCCTGGCGCGCCGAGCGGGAAGCGAAGCTGCGCGCCGAAGACGGCTGGCTGGCCGTGGCCGGCCTGTTCTGGCTTCGCCAGGGCGCGAACAGCCTGGGCACGCTGCCCGGAAACGACATCGTGCTCCCGGCGGGGTCGGCGCCGGCCCGGGCCGGGACGCTCACGCTGCGCGACGGCCGCGTCATGCTGCGCCTGGCGAGGGGGGTCACCGCGGCTGGCGCGGGACACTCCCCCGAGCGCGAAATCGCGCCCGACGGCGACGAGGTCGTGGCGCTCGGCCGCCTGCGCCTGAGCGTCATCGAGCGCTCGGGGCGCCACGGCCTGCGCGTGAGGGATCCCGAGTCGCCCCGGCGCCGCGGCTTCTCCGGCTTGGCCTGGTATCCGGTGGACGAGTCGTTTCGGGTGGCGGCCCGGTTCGTGCCCGCCGCGCAGAGGACGATCGGCGTGGCCAACGTGCTCGGAGACGTGCTCGAGATGCCGAGCCCGGGCCAGGTCGAGTTCACGCTGCGCGGCCGCGCGCTGCGTCTCGACCCGGCGCTCGAGGTGGGCTCGCCGCGCCTCTTCTTCATCTTCCGCGACACGACGGCGGGCCGGGACACCTACCCCGCCGGCCGCTACCTGTACGCCGAGCCGCCCGCGGACGGGGTCGTGACGCTCGACTTCAACCGGGCCTACAGCCCGCCGTGCGCGTTCACCGACTTCGCCACCTGCCCGCTGCCCCCGCCGCAGAACCGGCTCTCCGTCGCCGTGGAAGCCGGCGAGAAGAAGCCGCCCCACCCCTGAGCGCGCTCAGACGGCGCCGGGTCCGACCCGCGGGAAGCCCTGCACCGGCCACGCCGCCACCGTCTCGCGGAGCGCGTCGTCGGTGAGGTCGAGCTGCAGGGGCGTCACCGACACCAGACGGTCGCGCAGGACGGCGTTGCAGTCGCTGCCGGGGATGTCCTCGTGCTGGTACTCGTTTCCGCCGATCCAGTAGTACTTCCGGCCGCGCGGGTCCACCTTCTCCACCACGTCGTAGCCGTAGGAGTGTTTCCCCAGCCGTGTCACCTCGTAGCCGCGCGGCTCGCTCCCGCCGGGGATGTTGACGTTGAGCAGCAGGTGGGGCGGCAGCTCCTGGCTCAGGGCGGCCTGCGTGAGCGCGCGGGCGAACCGCGCGGCGGGCCCGAACTCGAAGCGCTCGCGCGTGACCAGGCTGAAGGCGATGGCGGGTACGCCCAGGATCGAGGCCTCCATGGCCGCGGCCACCGTCCCCGAGTAGGTCACGTCGTCGGCGAGGTTGGGCCCGTGGTTGATGCCGGAGACCATCAGGCGCGGCCGCCGGCCCTTGAGGATGTGGTTGATCGCGATGTACGAGCAGTCCGTGGGCGTGCCGTCCACCGCGAACCAGCGCTCGCGGACCCTGCGGATGCGCAGCGGCCGGTGGATCGAGATGGCGTGCGACGTCGCGCTCTGCTCCGCCTCCGGGGCCACGATCCACACCTCGCCGTCGAGCCCGTCCATGGCCTCGGCCAGGGCCTTGATTCCGTCCGACAGGATGCCGTCGTCGTTGGAGACGAGGATCAGAAGACCACCTCCGTCCTCGAACACGATCGCGCCCGGGTCAGGCGGCCGGCGGCTCGGCCGATCGGTCGAGATCACCCTCCCAGAGATAGAGGCGCGTCTCCGCCGCCGCCACGCCGCTGAGCGCGAGGAGCGAGACGAGGTTGGGCACCGCCATGAGGCCATTGGCGATGTCGGCGAACGCCCACACCGCCGGCATGGTCGCCACCGAGCCGACCATCACCGCCACCACCCAGAGCAGGCGATAGGGCTTGACGGCTCGCTCGCCGACCAGGTACTCCGCGGCCTTCTCGCCGTAATACGACCAGCCCAGGATCGTGGAGAAGACGAAGGTGAGCAGCCCCACGCTCAGGATGAAGGGCCCGATCGCGCCCAGATCGTGGAACGCGGCCTTGGTGAGCGCCACGCCCGCGACCCCGTCCGCCCACTGCATCGAGTTCACGACCACCAGACCGGTCATGGCGCAGACCACGACCGTGTCCCAGAACGTGCCCGTGGAGGAGACCAGGGCCTGGCGGACGGGGTTCTTCGTCTGGGCCGCCGCGGCCACGATCGGCGCGCTGCCCAGCCCGGACTCGTTGGAGAAGAGCCCGCGCGCGATGCCGAAGCGGATCGCCTCGCGCACGCCCGCCCCCAGGAACCCGCCCATGGCCGCCTGGCCCGTGAAAGCGCCCGTCACGATCAAGCGCAGGCTCTCCGGTATGCGCTCCACGTGCATGACGAGCAGGACCAGGCATCCGAGCACGTAGGAGACCGCCATGAACGGCACGAGCTTCTCGCAGACGGTGGCGATCGACTTGATGCCGCCCAGGATCACCACCCCCGTCAGCACCGTCAAGGCCAGGCCGCTGGCCCACGTCGGCACGCGGTAGCTCTCCCGAAGGAGCGAGCTGATCGAGTTCGCCTGCACCATGCAGCCGATGCCGAAGGCGGCCACCGCCGTCAGCACCGCGAACACGATGCCGAGCCACCGCATCTTCATCCCGCGCTCCAGGACGTACATGGGCCCGCCGCCCATGTCGCCGCTGGGCGTCTTGACGCGGTACTTCACCGCCAGGACCGCCTCCGCGTATTTGGTCGCGATGCCGAACACGCCGGTGAGCCACATCCAGAGCACGGCGCCGGGTCCGCCCGCGGCCACGGCGGTGGAGACGCCCACGATGTTGCCCGTGCCGATGGTGGCCGCCAGCGCGGTCATGAGCGCGCCGAACTGGCTGATGTCCCCCTCGCCTTCCCGCTCGCGCCGGAAGGAGAGGCGGATGGCCGTGGGCAAGTAGCGCTGGATGAAGCGGAGGCGGAAGGTCAGGAACAGGTGCGTGCCGAAGAGCAGGATGAGCAGCGGCGGGCCCCAGACGAAATCGCTGACCCGGCCGAGCAAAGCCTCGATGGACTGCAATGAAGCCGCCTCCGCGCGTCGGCGTCCCGCGTGAAGGGCCGAGCATAGCAGGGTGCAATCTACGGTGGAACCGGCACGCAACCGGGGAGGACCGACACATGCCCCTGGCCGCGGTTCTGGCCGTCGCTCTGGACCGCCGGCGGCCGGCGCGGTCCCCGCGCCCACGGAGACGGAGAAGGTCGCGCCCTCTCCTCGTCACGGTCGGGCTCGGTGGACAGGCGCATGCACCCGATGGCGAGCGCGGTCAGTCCATGACCCCCGGTCAGTCCAGCCGGACGTATTGGTAATCGAACGGCAGTCCCTTGATCCCCCGCGGCGGTTTCGAGATCCAGTTGGCGATCTGGCCCCTCTCGCGGACCTGCTTCTGGAGGGTGGCGACGTAGGCGCGGTCCGCATCGCCGGGCAGCCACTCGGCCCGGCGCCGGTCCCAGTCCTCGCGGGCGAGGGCGCGGCCCGCCGGGTCGAAGGGCATGCCGGCGTAGAGGCCGATGTGCCGGTAGAACCGCTTGGCGGGGAGGGAGAACCGGAAGGCGATCCCGGCCTCCTCCAGGCGCTTGTTCCAGCGGTCCACCCCGCGCTGGCAGTCCTCCACGTAGGCGTCGCGCAGCACCTCGTTCATGGCCGTGCGCAGGGCGACCTCCTCCTCGACCAGCCGTCCGTCCTTCGGCACCGCCATCCGGTACGCCTGGTCGAGCGCGAGGTGATCGTCGAAGCTGTCCTCCTTGTACCGGCCCTTGAGCCCGGCCGCGAAGAAGGAGGCCGCGTTGGAGGAGACCTCGCCGCCGAAGAGGTCGAGCGAGAGCGCGAACCACAGGTTCAAGTAGCGCTGGATCATGTCCAGGGGGATGCCGCCCTGGTGGCGCGCGTCCTCGTTCGCGTCCTGCTTCATCAGCTCGGCCGTGCGCTGGACGATGCGCTCCACCCCGGTCTCCCCCACGAACATGTGGTGCGCCTCTTCCGTGAGCATGAAGCGCGTGGTGCGCGAGAGCGGGTCGAAGCCGCTCTCGGCCAGGGCCAGGAGCTGGTACTTGCCGTCGCGGTCCGTGAACATGGTGAACATGAAGAAGTCGAGCCAGTTGTCGATGGGCTGGTTGAAGGCGCCCAGGATGCGCGGCTTGTCGCTGTCGCCGCTGCGGCGCTCCAGCAGCGCTTCCGCCTCCTCGCGCCCGTCCCGGCCGAACTGGCTGTGCAGCAGGTAGACCATGGCCCACAGGTGCCGGCCCTCCTCCACGTTCACCTGGAAGAGGTTGCGCATGTCGTAGAGGCTGGGCGCGCTCCGTCCGAGCATGCGCTGCTGCTCGACGCTCGCGGGCTCCGTGTCGCCCTGGGTGACGATGAGCCGGCGCAGCGTGTTGCGGTGCTCGCCCGGGACCACCGGCCAGGACGGCTGGCCCATGCTGTCTCCGAAGCCGATCCGGCGCTCCGGCACGGGATCGGCCAGGAAGATGCCCCAACGGTAGTCGGGCATCTTCACGTAGTCGAAGTGCGCCCACCCCTCGGCGTCGACGCTGACGGCGGTGCGCAGCCACACGTCGTTGCCCTGGAAGCCGGCCGGCCCCATGTCCATCCACCATTGCATGTAGTTGGGTTGCCACTGCTCGAGCGCGCGCAGCAGCCGCTTGTCGTGCTGGAGATCGACGTTGTTCGGGATCTTCGCATTGACGTCAACCGTGGACATGGTTCCTCGCTCTATTCGCCTTCGGTCACGTGCGCGTCCAGTTGAACTTCGGGCGCTCGGGACGGCCGTAGAGGGTCAGCGCGCCCTTGTCGCCGACCGCGTTCGGACGCTGGAAGATCCAGTTCTGCCAGGCCGACAGCCGGCCGAAGATCTTGGTCTCCATGGTCTCGGGCCCGGGGAAGCGCAGGTTCGCCTCCATGCCGGTGAGGGCGTCGGGGGAGAGGCTGGCCCGTTCCTCGACCGCTAGGCGCACCTCGTCCTCCCAGTCGATCTCGTCGGGGGCGAAGGTGACGAGGCCGGCGGCCAGCGCGCCCTGGGCGTCGACCGGCTCGTGCCAGGGGAGCGCCTCCACGAGCTCCGGCCGGCCGAAGAAGCGCGTCTGCAACCGCGTCAGGCCGTTGGCCATGGGCAGCCCCTCGCGATTGAGCGCCGAGAGCGCGACCCTGGGGCCGTCGGCGGCGTCCAGCATGTAGATGCGGTCGGCGGCCAGCGCCAGCTCGAAGAGCGAGCCCGCGAAGCAGGAGCCCTCGTCCACCACCGCGAGCAGCGTGCGCGCGGTCAGGTCCAGGCGCTTGAGCACGCGCTTGACGTGGTGCCGGACCTCGCGCGCGAACCAGTCGTCGCGAAGCTCGGCCAGCGCGTGGTCCGCGGCGAGCACGCGGCCGAGATCGCCGCGCGTGCGCAGCACCACCACCCCGATCTCGGGCCGGTTGAAGCGGAGGTCCAGCAGCACGTCGTCGAGCTCGCGGAAGGCGCGCAGGGCCCAGAGGTCGCTGCCGCGCGCGCGCAGGCCCGCCGCATCGCCCGGCTCGCCCTCGTCCGGCCCGCGGACGGTGAGCGTGGCCACCCGATCGGCCGCCGCGACCTCGAGCGTCACGTAGCGGTGCTCGACGCCGCCGTCGCCGTAGCGGCCGGCGAGCGGCCCCAGCTCGACGCCCGGGAGGGAGCGTGCCGGCGCGTCCCCAGCCAGCGCGCGGGCCCTCTCCTCCACGCGCGCGGCGAAGCGCGAGAGCGGCACCGTCTCGTCCACCAGGCCCCATTGCACGGCCCGTTTTCCCTTCACCCCCTCCCCCAGGCTGGAGAAGACGTCGGCCAGGTCGCGGCGAACCCGCCGCTTGTCCACCACCCGCGTGAGGCCGCCGGTGCCGGGCAGGACGCCCAGCAGCGACACCTCGGGCAGGCTCACCGCCGACGACGCGTCGTCCACCAGCAGGATCTCGTCGCAGGCGAGCGCGAGCTCGTAGCCGCCGCCCGCGCAGGCGCCGTTGACCGCGGCCAGCGATCGGAGGCCGGAGGCGGCCGACGCGTCCTCGATGGCCAGGCGCGTCTCGTTCGTGTACTTGCAGAAGTTGACCTTGAAGGCGTGGCTGGACGAGCCGAGCATGTAGATGTTCGCGCCGGAGCAGAACACCCGGTCCTTGCCGCTGGTGATCACGAGCACGCGCACGTCCGGGTGCTCGAAGCGCAGCCGCTCCACGGCGTCCGCCAGCTCGAGGTCCACCCCGAGGTCGTAGCTGTTGAGCTTCAGGGGATGGCCCGCACGCAACGGCCGGTCCTCCTGCACGTCCATGACCAGGCGGGCCACGGGCGGCTCCAGCTCGAGCCGCCAGTGGACGTAGCGCGAGGGATGCGTCTCGAACCGCACGGGCGCGGCCGTGGCCGCCTCGACCTGCTCCATGGGTCGAATCTAGCCCGCGGCGGACGGAGCTGTCAAGCACTATAGTTCATTGCCGCTACGCGTGAATGGCACTATACTTCACACGACGATGGACCCCGAACCCCTGCTCGACGGCCTGGGCCGCCGCGTCCGCGAGCTGCGCGGACGGCGCGGGCTCACCCTGCCGCAGCTCGCCCGACTCTCCGACCTCTCTCCACGGTTCCTCGCCCAGGTGGAGAAGGGACGCGGCAACATCTCGGTGCGCAACCTGTCCGGCCTGGCGCACGCGCTGGGCACGACGGCGGCCGGCCTGCTCGACGCCACGGGGGACGAGCTCCGGCGGCCGCCCCCCATCGCGCTCGTCGGACTGCGCGGCGCGGGCAAGACGACGATCGGACGCCGCCTGGCGCGCCGGCTCGGCGTCCCCTTCGTGGAGCTGGACCGCAGGGTCGAGCAGGCGGCGGGGCTCTCCCTGGGCGAGGTCTTCGCCCTGCACGGCGAGGAGTACTACCGCCGGCGGGAGCGGGCGACGCTCGAGCGCGTCCTGCGCGAGGCCGGAGGCGCTCCTTTCGTGCTGGCGGCCGGGGGCGGCCTGCCCACCTCGCGGGAGGCCTGGGAGCTGCTGCGCTCGCGCGCGCTGACCATCTGGTTGAAGGCGCGCCCGGAAGACCATTGGAACCGCGTCCTCCGCCAGGGCGACCGCCGGCCGATGGCCGACCACCCCGAGGCCATGGCCGAGCTGCGGCGGCTGCTCGCCGCGCGCGAGCCGCTCTATGCCGAGGCCCACCGGACCGTGGACACGTCGAAGCTCCGCGTCGCGGCCGCGGAGCGCGCGGTGCTGGCCGCGCTGCCGCGGGACGTCAGACCAGGCGCACGGAGTGGCTCTTGACCGCGAGCCACACCGCCACGTCCGGCGCCAGGTCCAGCGCGGCCACGGCCGACGGCGTCACCCGCACCAGCCAGGCCTCGCCGCCGGCCGCGGCCGCGCAGCGGAGCGTGACGTCGTCGCCCGTGCGCACGAGCGAGAGGACGCGCGCCGCGTAGACGTTCCGCGCGGAGAGGCCGCTGGGCGGCGACGTGATCACCAGCACGTCTTCCGCCCGCACGGAGACGGTCACGGGCGAGCCGGGCGCGCGCTCCCGGGCCAAAGGCGCCTGCAGCTCGCCGCCCGCCGCGAGCGCCACGCGCGTGATTCCACCGGCCTCGTCGTGCGCGGCGACGGTGCCCGGCCGCAGGTTCTCCAGCCCCGCCGCGGCCTCGCGCCGGAACCCGGCGGTGGCCAGCAGGTCGAGCGGCGCGCCCTGCGCCTCGAGCTGCCCGTCGCGCAACAGCATGAGGTGCGAGGCCATGGCCAGGGCCTCGCCGGCGTTGTGGGTGACGTAGAGGATGGGCACCCGCCACTCGTCGCGCACGCGCGTCAGATAGGGCAGGACGCGCTCGCGCAGCCCGACGTCGAGGGCGGCCAGCGGCTCGTCGAGGAGCAGGACGCGCGGCTGCGTGGCCAGCGCGCGCGCGAGCGCCACCCGCTGCTTCTCCCCGCCGGAGAGGGAGGCGGGAAAGCGCCCGAGCAGCGCCGCGATCTCCAGGGTGTGGACGGCGGCGTCCACGCGCCGGGGGTCGCCCCGCGCGCCGAAGCGCACGTTGTCGAGGGCGCTCAGGTGGGGGAACAGCCCCGCGTCCTGGGGCACGTAGCCGATGCGCCGGCGCTCCGGCGCGAGCCGTACCTCCGCGCGCGAGTCGAGGAAGATCTCGCCGCCCACGGCGATGCGCCCTCGCGCCCGCGGCCGCAGGCCGGCGATCGCCTCCAGGAGCGAGGTCTTGCCGGAACCCGACGGTCCCATGACCGCGGTGAGGCCGGCGGGCAGCACGGCCCGCACGCGCAGGGCGAAGCCCGCCAGCGGGACCTCGAGGTCCAGCTCGACCGCCGCGCTCACGTGCCCATCCGCCGCGCCCGCCGGCGCTCGAGCCGCTCCGCCGTCCAGAGCGTGGCGAAGGCCAGGGCCACGGTCACGCCGGCCAGGGCCACGGCGCGCTCGTCGCGGCCGATCTGGTTGTGATGGAAGATGGCGAGCGCGAGCGTCTGCGTCCGTCCCGGGATGTTCCCGGCGACCATGACCGTCGCGCCGAACTCGCCCAGCGCACGGGCGAACGCGAGCACGGCGCCCGCGAGCACGCCGCGCCAGGCCAGGGGCAGGGTGACGCGGAAGAAGGCCTGCAGCGGCCCCGCCCCCAGGGTGCGCGCCAGGCCCACGAGCCGGGGGTCCACTTCCGCGAAGGCGCTGGCCGCCGAGCGCACGAGCAGCGGGAACGACATCACGCACGTGGCGAGCACGACGGCCTTCCAGGTGAAGACGACCTCCATCCCCCGCGCGGCCAGCCAGCGCCCGAGCGGGGCGCGGCCGCCCAGGAGCTCCAGCAGGACGATGCCCACGGCGGTCGGGGGAAGGACGAGCGGCAGGGAGAGCAGGGTCTCGAACGCGCCCCGGCCCGGACCGCGGTACCGGGCCAGGACCAGGGCCAGGGCCACGCCCGGCGGCAGGATCACCAGGGTGGAGAGCGCCGCCACCTGCAGGCTGAAAACGACGACGCCGAGGTCCTCCGCGCGCACGCGTCAGCGCCCGCCGAGCGTGAGGAATCCGTGCTTCTCGAAGACCGCCCGCGCCGCGGGCGCGACCAGATGCCGGACGAACGCGCGCGCGGCAGGCGTGGTCGACCCGGCCAGGGGGGCGACGACGTACACGATCGGCGGCCCCTGCTCGCGCGCGACCTCGAAGGCCACCCGTGCCCGGCGCGAGAGCGCGGCGTCGGTGCGGTAGACCACGGCGGCGTCGGCGTTCGAGGACTCCACGGCGGAGAGCGCGGCGCGCACGTTCAGGACCGGCACCACGCGCGCACGCAGGCCGTCCCACAGGCCGAGCGAGACCAGCCAGCGCCGGGCGTAGACCCCCGCGGGCACCGCCTCCGGGTCCGCGAGGGCCAGCCGCCGGACGGCCAGGAGGTCCGCGGGCGCCCGGATGCGGCCGGGGGAGCCGGCCGGCACCACGACCACCAAGGTGTTCGAGAGCAGCTCCACGCGGTCGGGCGCACGCACCAGGCCCGCGCGCTCGAGCAGGTCCATCTGCTCGCGGTCGGCCGAAAGGAAGACGTCGGCCGGCGCGCCCGCCCGCGCCTGCCGGCCCAGGTCGCTCGAGGCGCCGAAGTTGAAGAGGACCGTGGGGCCGCTCTCCGCCTGCCAGCCGCGGCCGATCTCCTCGAGCGCGTCGGCCAGGCTGGCCGCGGCGAAGACCACGATCTGGTCGGTCCCCCCGCGGGCGGGCGCCAGGAAGACGCCCAGGGCGAGGCCCAGGCACGGGATCACCGTACGTGCTCTCTTCCCCATCACCGGGCCCCCGCGAGCAACGGCCGAACGGCACCACGACGACGCGGCACCGTGCGCGGCGGCCGGTGCCTCAGGCGCGTGCGGCCTGCTCCCACGCCTCCAGGTTGCGCTCGATCTGGCGGGAGTGCTTCTCCACGTGGTCCCCGTAGGTGCGCAGCCAGTCCAGCACGGTGTAGCGGCCCGATTCGGTATGGCGTCCCTCGCGGCTCCACATGTCGTCGGTGAGGCGCCGGAGCACGGGCACGGTGTTGCCGCGCACCGCGTCCACGGTCAGGAGCGCGGCCTCGAGCGGATGGGAGTGATAGTCGAAGGTGCGCGCCCACTGGTCCTGGTCGTAGCCGAGCACCAGCGGGTCCTTCTCCGCGATCAGGTACCTGAGGCGCGCCGCCGCGTTCAGCTCCGAGTCGGCGCAGTGGCAGACGATCTCGTGCGCCGACCACCGCCCGGGCGCGGGACGCCACCTGGTCGCGCCGTCGGGGACGAGGGCCAAGGCGGAGCGCAGCCGGAACGGGCCGCGCGC
>DATKEG010000194.1:0-20299 GCA_035544515.1 Vicinamibacteria bacterium
CTCATGGCCCGCGTGGTGGAGCCGGCGCTCCTCGCCGGCGCCGGGGCGGAGCAGATCGATCCCGTGGTGGACGCCGCCGCGCGCGAGGTGCGCGCGCGCGTCACCATCGTGGCGCCGGACGGCCGCGTGCTGGCGGACTCCGCCGTCTCCGGCCCCGCCCTGGCCGCGCTGGAGAACCACCTCGCCCGGCCCGAGGTACAGCAGGCACTCGCCGCCGGCCGCGGCGTGTCCCGGCGGCGCAGCTCGACCGTCGGAGAGGAGATGCTCTACGCGGCGGTTCCCGTCCGCTCCGGAGGCGCGGTGCTCGGCGTGTCGCGCGTCGCCTTGTCCCTGCGCGGCGTGGACGGGCAGGCCGGCGAGTTCCAGCGCGCGCTGCTCCTGGCGCTCGGCGTGGCCTTCGCGCTCACGGCCGTGGTCGCGTCGCTCTCCGCCTCCTCCCTGGCCGGTCCCCTGCGCGAGGTGATGGATGCGGCGCGGCAGTTCGCGGGGGGAGACCTCGCCGCCCGCAGCCGCGTCAACCGCACGGACGAGCTGGGGGAGCTGGCCACCATCCTCAACCGGTCCGCGGATCAGCTCCAGGCGCGGATCACGGAGATCGGACGCGACCGCGCGCGCACCGAGGCGATCCTCTCCGCCATGGAGGACGGCGTGCTCGCGGTGGACCACCGGGGCGTGGTGGTCCTGGCCAACGGTGCCCTGCGGCGGCAGCTCGCCCTGCCCGATCCGCTGGGCCGGCACTACATGGAGGTGCTGCGGCAGCGGCCGGTGGCGCAGGCCCTCGAGCAGGTGCTGCGCGGCGGTGGGCGCGTGCGCCTCGAGGTGGAGATGCGGCACCCGCGCCGCGACTACGCCCTGGCCGGGGTGCCCTTCCCGGGCGCGGAGGACGCGCCGCACGGCGCCGTGCTGACCTTCCACGACGTGACGGAGCGCCGGCGGGTCGACCACGTGCGCCGGGACTTCGTGGCCAACGCCTCGCACGAGCTGAGGACCCCTCTCACCTCGATCAAGGGCTTCGTGGAGGCGCTCGAGGACGGGGCGGTGGCGGACCCACCGACCGCGCAGAGGTTCCTGGGCAAGATCCGCACCCATGCCGACCGCATGGCGGCGCTGGTGGGAGACCTCCTGGAGCTCTCCCGCCTCGAATCGGGCGAACGTCCGCCGCGCTGGGAGCGGGTGGTGCCGGCCGCGCTCGTGGAGGATGTCGTGGGCTCCTTCGCGGACACCGCACGCCGGAAGGACACCGCGCTCGTACAGGCCGGGGACGGCGCCCCCGAGGTGGTCTCCGATCCCGAGCGGCTGCGCGGCATCCTGGAGAACCTGGTGGAGAACGCGATCAAATACACGCCGGGGGGCGGGAAGGTGGAAGTCTCGTCGGGCGGGGCGCCGGACGGCAGCGCGGTCTTCACCGTCTCGGACAACGGACCGGGCATCGCGGCGGAGCATCTGCCGCGGATCTTCGAGCGCTTCTACCGCGTGGACAAGGCCCGCAGCCGCGACCTGGGCGGCACCGGCCTCGGGCTGGCGATCGTGAAGCACCTGGCCGAGGGCATGCGGGCCAGCGTCTCCGTGGAGAGCGAACCGGGGCGGGGAACGCGCTTCACCGTCGCGGTCCCCGCCCGACCCGACGCCGGCTGAGCCGCCCCGCCGCGTGGTCGCATCCGCCCCTCTGTCACAGAAAGGCCGTGGTCAAGAACGCGTGAGCGGTGGGTGGGATCCGCCCGGGGCCTGTCTGAGCGCTTCCCGCCAGCCGTGGAGGGCGCCCTCGGCGGCGGCCGCCGTCTCCACTACGGCCGAGGCTCCGGTGCCGCGACGCGCCGGACGGCCTCCTTCATGCCGTCACTGGCCAGGCCCGCCTTGACCCCTTCGGCCTCCGCTTCCTCGAGGCTCTTCCCCTTCCGGGCCAACACCGCGGCCAGGAGGCCGCCGGCGCGGTTGCCGGAGGCGCAGTGAAGCAGGATGGGCTCGGCTGCGGCGTCGTCGAGGACGGCGGCCACGGCGTCCACGTCCTTCGCGCTGAGCGTGGCCGGGGAGACCGGCACCCACACGTAGCGCAGGCCCTGCTCACGGACGATCCGCTCCTCCTCCTTCACGCCCTCCTTCTCCGTGCGCAGGTCGATGACGGTCTTGAAGCCGTGCTCCTCGAGCCTGGCCAGCGCCTCGGCCGAGAGCTCGCCGGCGGTGGCGAGCCCCGGACGCACGACATGGTAGCCGGCGACACCCTCCAGGGTCTTCGGGACCTCGGCGGCGAGGGCGAAAGTCCCGGCCAGCAGGACGACGACGGACAGGCTTGCGCGCATGGACACCTCCACCAGCGTCCAGTCTAATATGCTGCCGTCTCTTCCACACCGGAGGCGAAACATGCGCCCATTCCTGAAGGCGGCCGTGGCCGCGACGATCCTTCCCGCCGCGCTCTCCGCGGGCGACCGCAGCGACGGCCGGCCTTTCGCCACCCGCTCCGTCGTGTACGCCCGGCACGGGATGGTCGCGGCGGCGCATCCCCTCGCCGTGCAGATCGGTGTGGACGTGCTGCAGAAGGGCGGCAGCGCGGTGGATGCGGCCATCGCGGTCAACGCCGCGCTCGGGTTCCTCGAGCCCGTGAGCTGCGGCATCGGCGGGGACCTGTTCGCCCTGGTCTGGGACGCCAGGACCGCGCGCCTGTTCGGCCTGAACGCGTCGGGCCGCGCGCCGCGCGCGCTCACCCCGGACAAGGTGCCCGCGGAGGACGACGGCACCATCCCCTCGCGCTCGCCCTACGCGTGGACGGTCCCGGGCGCCGTGGACGGCTGGGCCGAGCTGCACGCGAAGTTCGGCCGGTTGTCCCTGGCCGAGGCGCTGGCGCCGGCCATCGCCGCGGCCCGCGAAGGCGAGCCGGTGCCGCAGGTCATCGCGGGGCAGTGGGAGGACGGCGCCCGCGTCCTGAAGGACAAGCCGGGCTTCGCGGCGACGTTCCTGCCCGCGGGCCGGCCGCCGAAGGAAGGCGAGGTCTTCAGGAACCCCGGCCTGGCCCGCGCCTACGAGGCCATCGCCAAAGGCGGCCGCGACGCGTATTACCGGGGCGAGATCGCGCGCGCCATCGTGGAGCTGTCGCGGCGCCACGGCGGCTTCTTCACGGAGGACGACTTCGCCGCCCACCGCTCCGAGTGGGTCGAGCCCCTTTCCACGGACTACCGCGGCGTCCGCCTCTACGAGCTGCCGCCCAACGGCCAGGGCATCACCGCGCTCATGTTGCTGAACATCCTGGAGACGTTCGACCTGCGCGCGATGGGCCGGGACTCCGCGCGGTTCTGGCACACGATGGTCGAGGCCAAGAAGCTCGCCTACGAGGACCGGGCGCGCTTCATCGCCGACCCCGCGTTCCACGAGGCGTCGGTGCACTGGCTCCTCTCCAAGGACTACGCGCGCGAACGGGCGAAGCTCATCGACCCGGGTCGCGCCGCTCGGCGCATCGACGCCGGCCACCCGCCGGCCGCCTCCGGCGACACCACGTACCTGGCCGTGGCGGACAAGGACGGCAACATGGTGTCGCTCATCCAGAGCAACTACTCCGGTTTTGGCTCCGGCTACACCGTCGAGGGCTGGGGCTTCGGCCTGCACAACCGCGGCGCGCAGTTCAACCTTCAGCCGGGCCTGCCCAACACGCTCGCCGGCGGCAAGCGCCCGTTCCACACCATCATCCCGGCCTTCGCCATGCGGGACGGCAGGCCCTGGCTCGCCTTCGGCGTCATGGGCGGCGACATGCAGCCACAGGGCCACGTCCAGGTGCTGGTCAACCTGATCGACTTCGGCATGGACCTGCAGGAGGCGGGCGACGCCGCGCGCTACTACCACACGGGGTCGTCCGAGCCCACGGGCACACTGATGGAGACCGGCGGCGCGCTGGCGCTGGAGAGCGGCGTGCCCGCGGAGGTCCGGCGCGAGCTGGTGAAGATGGGGCACCGCGTGGGCGACCGCGTGGGGATCTTCGGCGGCTACCAGGCGGTGGCGCGCGACCCGGTCACGGGCGTCCTGTCGGGAGCCAGCGAGTCGCGCAAGGACGGCTGCGCCATGGGGTACTGAACGGCTCTAACCCCCGAGCGCCTGCGCGAGGTCGGCCACGAGGTCGTCCGGGTGCTCGAGCCCGATGGAGAGGCGGAGCAGGCCCTCGGGAGCGCGCGTGTTCGGGCCCTCCACGGACGCGCGGTGCTCGACCAGGCTCTCCGGCCCGCCCAGGCTCGTCGCGCGGGTAAAGACCCGGAGGCGCGCGGCGACCTCGAAGGCCTCGGCCCGGCCTCCCGCCACCACGAACGAGAGCATGCCGCCCGGCGCCTTCATCTGCGCCGAAGCCACCGCGTGGCCGGGATCGTCCGGAAGGCCCGGGTAGTGGACGCGCTGCACGCGGCGATGCCCGGACAAGGATGCCGCCACCGCCGCGGCGTTGTCGCAGTGCGCGCGCATGCGCCAGGGCAGCGTGCGGACGCCCCGCAGCACCAGCCAGCAGTCGAACGGGGACGGCACCGCGCCGGCGCCGCCCTGGAGCGAGCGGAGCCGCGCGAGGAGCGGCCCCGTCTCGCGCGCGATCACCACCCCGCCCATCACGTCCGAGTGGCCGGAGAGGTACTTCGTCGTCGAGTGCACGGCCAGGTCCAGGCCCAAGGCCAGCGGTTGCTGCAGGAACGGCGTGGCCCAGGTGTTGTCGCACGCGGTCAGCACCCCGGCGGAGCGCGCGATCCCGGCGATGGCCGCGAGGTCCGTGACCGCGATCGTCGGGTTCGAGGGTGTCTCCGTCCAGATGAGGCGGGTGGCGGGGCGCAGGGCCGCGCGCACGGCGGCCAGGTCCGTCATGTCCACGAACGACGACTCGAGGCCCCAGCGGCTTAGGTGCTCGCGGAGCACCTTGGCCGTGCCGTAGTAGGCGTCGAGCGGGGCGACGACGTGGTCGCCGGGGGCCAGGGCCTGGAACACGGCCGCCGTGGCCGCCATGCCCGAGGCGAAGGCGACGGCGGACGCCCCGCCCTCGAGGGCGGCCATGGCGGTCTCCAGCGCCTGGCGATTGGGGTTCGCGTCGCGGATGTAGGCATATCCCGACGCGAAGGAGCCGTCCGGGGCGCGCTCGAAGGTCGTCGAAAGCTGGATGGCGGGCCTCACCGCCCCCGTCACGGGGTCGGGCGAGCCCCCCGCGTGCACGGCCAGGGTCTCGAAGTGCACCGCGCCCTGCTCCTTTCTACGGCTTCCCGTCCGCCGGCATCCGCGTCGCCTGCCAGCTCACCGCCTGCCAGCGACCCTCGCGCCTGAGGAACGTTCCCGTGTTCAGGTACCGGGTGGTCTCCGTCGTGTCGTCCTTCGTGGTCGTCCCCACCAGCCGGAACGCGACGATGGCGGTGTCGCCGTATTGCTGGATGCGGACGTCCTCGGCGGCGTAGGTGGTGGTCGGGCCTCCCGGGCTCGGCGCCGGCGCGGAACGCACGCCGGCCAGCACGTCCGCCTTCCCCATCCGGCGCCCGGCCGAGCTCGTGTAGATGAGGTCCGCGGCCCAGAAACGTTCGTGCACCGCGGCATCGTTGCGCGACGCCCCGGCCAGGAACTCCCTCAACAGGGCGGCCAGATCGGCGGCGTCCGGAGCCGCCTGCGCCCGCAGCCCGGCCGCCATCGCCATCGACACGATCGCGACCGACAGTGCTCGCCTCATGCCTCCGCCTCCCCCGCTCCTCGGTCGAACCGCCACTTCGGCACCGCGGCCAGGGGCGGCGGCTCGACGCCGGCCTCGATCCGACCCAGCCAGGCCTGAAGCTCCTCCCGGTGGGCGCCGAGCTCGAAGCCGAAGTAGCGCAGAGGGTACTTCGAGAAGCGCCGGAGCGCGCGCCGCAGCATGCTGGCGGCGCCCGCCGGGTTGCGGTTGTCGAGGTGGTAGAAGGCGACCGAAACCTGGATGAGGCCCTGGAAGAAGTCGCGGGCGGGCCCGCGCAGGCCCGTCCACATCTCCTCCAGCGTGTCGTGGCATTCGAAGAAGTAGCCCCGGTTGAACTCGGCCACGCCCTTCTCGAAGGCCCGGCGTTCCTCGTCGCCCAGCCGCGGCTCGGGGACGTCCGCGGTCACGACGGCGCGGAGGCCTTCTCGGCGGGCCGGGTCAGGGGCTCGAAGGCCTCCGTGCCCGCGGCCTGGGCGCGCTCGGCGGAGCGGCGCGTCTGCTCGTAGAGCCTGAGCTGGGCGCGGGAGGGCTCTTCCCCGCGCAGTGGCCGCTTGCGCCGGTAGGTGCCGTCGGCCGTCAGGCGACGCGCCTTGACGTTGTCCTGGAACATGAAGTCCAGCACCTCGAGAACCTTCTTCCGGCATTCGGGCGAGACCGGGAAGAGGAGCTCGATGCGGCGGTCCAGGTTGCGCGGCATCCAGTCCGCGGTGGAGAGGTAGACCTCCTCGTCGCCGCCGTTGCGGAAGTAGTAGACGCGGGAGTGCTCCAGGAAGCGGTCCACGATGGAGACGACCTCGATCGTCTCGCTCACGCCCTTGACCCCCGGCCGCAGGCAGCAGATGCCACGCACGTTCAGGCGGATCTTCACCCCCGCGCGGGAGGCGTCGTAGAGGGCGCGGATGAGGTCCTCGTCCACCAGCGAGTTCATCTTGGCGCGGATCTCCGCGGCCTGCCCCTCCTCCGCGCGCCGCTGCTCGCGCTCGATCAGGCGCAGCAACCGCTCGCGCAACGTGGACGGCGCCATGACCAGCTTCCGCATGCGAGGAGGGTCCGAATAGCCGGTGAGCGCGTTGAAGAAGGCCGAGGCGTCCTCGCCGATGGCCTGGTCCGCGGTCATCAGGCCGAAGTCGGTGTACAGGCGGGCCGTCTTCTCGTTGTAGTTGCCCGTGCCCAGGTGCACGAACCGCTCGATGCCGTGCCGGCCGCGGCGGACCACCAGGCAGATCTTGGCGTGCGTCTTGTAGCCGCGGATCCCGTAGATGACGTGCGCGCCCGATTCCTCCAGGCTGCGCGCCCACCGGATGTTCGAGAGCTCGTCGAAGCGCGCCATCAGCTCCACGAGGACCGTCACCTGTTTGCCGTTCTCCGCGGCCGCGGCCAGCGCCTGCACGATGGGGCTGTCCCCGCTGGTGCGGTACAGCGTCTGCTTGATGGCCAGCACGTCCGGGTCGCGCGCGGCCGCGGTGACGAAGGCCACCACGGGGTCGAACGACTCGTAGGGGTGATGCAGCAGGACGTCGTGCTGCCGCACCACGTCGAAGATCTCCTGCTGGGCGGCCGGATCGAGCGTGGGCACGGGCTTGAGCGGCGGCTCGCGCAGCCGCTCCAGGGCGGGCAGGTCCACCAGCGTCTGCAGCGCGCGCACGTCGAGGGGCCCGCGCACGTGGTAGATGTCGGGCACCTCGATGTCCAGGCGCTGGACGAGGATGCCCAGCAGGGTGTCCCCCACCGCGGCCTCCACCTCCAGCCGCACCACGCGGTTGCTGCGCCGCTTGCGCAGCTCCTCCTCCACGGCCTGCAGATAGTCGCGCCCTCCCTCGTCGTCCAGCTCCATCTCCGCGTCGCGGACGATCCGGAAGAGCGACGACTCCAGGATGGCCTGGCCGGGGAAGAGCGTGGCCAGCTCGGAGCGGATGATCTCCTCGATGAGCACGTGCCCGGCGCCGTCCACGCCGATGGGACGCACCAGCCGCCGCAGGCCACTCGGTACCTGGACCACGCCGAGCCGCGGGTGGTCCTCGCCCTCGGCGGGAGCGAGCAACACGGCCAGGTTCAGGGTCAGGTTGGCCAGGCGCGGGAACGGGCGCGAGGCGTCGATGGCCAGCGGCGTGAGGGCGGGCAGCACCTCCGAGCGGAAGTAGCGCGAGAGGTATCCCCGCTGCGGCGGCTCCAGGGAAGCCAGGGCGACGATGCGCACGCCCTCGTCCGCCAGCGCGGGCAGGATCTGGTCCGTCAGCGTCTGTCCCAGCGCCTGCACCATCTCGTGCGCGCGCTCCGCGACCACGTGGAGCTGCTGGCGCGGCGTCAGGCCGGCCAGGTCGGCCGTGCTGTCGCCCTCCTGCACCGCGTTCTTCAGTCCCGCCACGCGCACCATGAAGAACTCGTCGAGGTTGGTGGACACGATGATGGCGAAGCGCAGCCGGTCCAGGAGGGGCACCGTGGGATCCATGGCCTCCTCCAGCACGCGGAAGTTGAAGGCGAGCCAGGACAGCTCCCGGTTGATGAACAGGTCGGGGTCCTTCTTGCGCAGCCGGGCGGGCCTCATGGCCAGGTGCGCGTCCGCGCCTCGCGGAAGCCCAGGCGGCGGCCGAACACCTCGGTGATGAGGTCGCTGCGTGCCTGCGCGGCCAGGCGCTCCATGGTGAGGTCGCCCGCGCCTTCCACCTCGAGCACCCACTCGCCCTCTTCCGCGATCAGGCGCACGTCCTGGACCTTCTGCAGGTGGTCGGCGTCGAGAGCGTTGGCCAGGCGGAGGATGGCCGCGAGCTTGTTGACCTTGACGCGCGCGTCGCGGTCCAGGGCCATGTAGGGCGGGTGCGACTTCTGGGGCAGCGCGCGCCGATGGTAGCGCGCCACGTTGGCCACGATGGCCATGTCGTCCTGTGTGAGGCCGAAGATCTCCGACACGCTGAGCAGGTACCAGGAGTGCTTGTGGTGCCCGCGCATGCCGACGTAGTTGCCGATGTCGTGGAGCAGGGCGGCGACCTCCAGCAGCACGCGGTCGCGGTCGCCCAGTCCGTGCTCCGGGCGCAGGTCGTCGAAGAGGCGCAGGGTGAGCTGCGCGACCTTCTGGCCGTGCGGCGCGTCCCAGCGGTACTTCTCGCCGAGCGCCTCCGCGCTGGCCAGGACCTGGCGGCTGAAGTCCTGGATGGACTGGCGGTCCTCGGAGCGCGCGAGGTCGAGGACGAGCCCCGCGCGCAGGGAGGCCTCGGGCAGGGTGATCCCCGGGGCGCCCGATTCCAGGAGCAGCTCGCGATAGACCAGCAGCGCGGGTACCAGCGTCTCCGCGTCGGACTGGGGCAGCCGGTACTGCTCCACCAGCTGCTCGGGGTCGCTGCCGCCCATCTGGTCGCAGAAGGCCACGAACGGCTCTCGCGCGATCACCGGGAGCCCGTCGGCCGCCGACTCCCCGAGCACCTGGTCGGCCGCGAAGCGCACGTCCTCGCCCAGGGCCAGGAAGTGCCGCGCGTCCTTGAGCGGCATCTCGCGGCGGATGTCGTCCACCACGTTGTGGATGTGCCGGCGCAGCAGGCGCATCCCCTGCTCCAGGCTGCCGTGCCAGTTCAGCAGGCTCTGGCGCATGCGGATCGCGCCCAGCGGATAGGTGCCCGAGTGGATGGGCTCGCCGTGGCGCAGGAAGGAGATGTCCGCGCTGCCCCCGCCCACCTCGACCAGGAGCGCGTCGTCGCGGGTGAGGGCCGGGTGGTCGCGCATCCGCTCGCGCACGGCCATGTACGTGAGCCGGTTCTCCTCCGTGCCGTCGATGACCTCGACGTCGATTCCCGTGCGCAGGCGCACCCGGTCGAGGAAGGCATCGGCATTCTGCGCCTCGCGGACCGCGCTGGTGGCCACGGCCCGGTATCGCAGCACCCCGTAGGTGTCCATGATCCGGCGGAAGGACTCCAGCGTCTTGAGGGTCGCCTCCACGGTGGCGGAAGTGAGGCGGTTGTGCGTGAAGGTGTCCTTGCCGAGCAAGACCCCGCGCGAGACCTCTTCCAGGATGCGCACAGGGCGGCCCGGAGCCACCTCCGCCACGACCAGCCGCACGGCGCTGGCGCCCATGTCGATGACGGCCACGGCCACGGGCACGGGCGGCTCGGCCGGGGCGGGCGCGGGCGGCGCCGCCACGACCGCCTGCGGCTTCAGCGTGCGATCGCGTGCGCCCATGGCCTCATTCTAACCGCCGTCCACGGCCGCCCCGGCGATATGCTTTGCCGGCGCCGCCTTCCGCGTGATATACCGTGTCTTTCATCTCCAGGAACCACCGTGTCTTCCCCCCCGTCCGCCGTGGACCGGTCCACGCCGCTGCTCCAGCAGCGGATCCGCGAGCTTTTCCGCCGTCTGCCGAAGGCCCTGGCCGGCGAGGTCGAGGCGGTCCATCAGATGCGCATCGCCGGACGGCGCCTGCGCGTGGCCCTGCCCGTCCTGGCTCGCCGGCCGGAGGGAAGGCGCGCCCGGGACGCGGGGCGGATCCTGCGCCAGCTCGCCCGCGCGGCGGGCAGCAGCCGCGATCTCGACGTCGGCCTGGAGCTGTTCGACGGCCACCTGGCTCCGAGCCGCGCGGCCACGGCCTCCCAGCGCACGCTGCGGTCGCGATTGCGCGGTGCGCGCACGCGCAGCCGCGCGCGCATGGCGGAGGCGCTCCTGGACATCGAGATTGCCAGGCTCCGCCGCGACCTGCGCCGGATCGTGGCGCGCCGGGGGGAAGTCCTCTTCACGGTGGTGCTGCGGCTGCGGGACGCCCGCGAGGCGCGGGGGGCGCGGGTGGTCGAGGCGCTGGGCGCCCTCGGCGATCGCTACGATCCCGCGGCGCTGCACGAGCTGCGCAAGCGGGTGCGAAGGCTGCGCTACGTGGCGGAGGTGGCGGAGGCGGTGATGGCCCAGTCGACCGCGGCTCCCGCCGCCTTCAAGGCGCTCCAGGAGCAGCTCGGCCGCATACGCGACCGCTTCGTCCTGTCGGAATGGCTGGGACGCCAGGCGGCGTCCGCGCGCGCGCGCGGACAGGAGGCGCTCGCGGTGGAGGCCGCGGAGATGCAGCGCTCGTTCCTGGCGGCCAGCCAGGCCGAGCACCGCGCATTCCTGGAGCGGTCCCCCGCCGAGCGCGTACGGGAGGGACTGCTGGCCATGGGGCCGACGCGCAGCAGCGCCGCTTGAGAGGCGAGCGAGGAGGCACGACATGCGGCTTCTGATCATCCGGCACGCGGTGGCGGTCCCCCGGGGCACTCCGGACATGGACGACGACGCGCGGCCGCTCACGCCCAGGGGCCGGAAGCGCTTCCGGCAGGCGGCGCGCGGCCTGGCCGCGGTGGTGAAGCGTCCCGATGCGCTGCTCACCAGCCCCCTCCCCCGCGCGCGGCAGACCGCCGACCTGGCGGCCAAGGCCTGGGGCAAGGTGAAGGTGTCCGAGACGGAGGCGCTCGCGGGAGGCACCTTCGAGGCACTGGCCCTGGCCCTGGCCTCTTTCGGCAAGGACGACACCGTTGCCGTGGTCGGGCACGAGCCGGACCTCTCCGAGCTGCTGGCGCGCGTGCTCGGCACTCCCCACGGCGACCGGCTCACGTTCCGCAAGGGCGGCGTGGCGCTGGTGGACGTGCCCGGCCCGCTGCCAGAGGGCGGCTCCCTCGTCTGGCTTCTGACGCCGCGGCTGCTCCGGTCTCTGGGATAGCGCGCCGCCCCTTGCGTCCGGCGCGCGCAGCGGAGCGTTTCATCGGCCGCATCGCGGCGGGTTCATCCCGGCGCGATGCGTCTCAAGACTCGACGCGCGGAGCGTAGCGCGCCGCATCCGTAGAGACGAAGCGATAGCCCACGCCCACCACCGTCTCCACGTGGCCGCGGGCGGGGCCGAGCTTCTGGCGCAGCCGCCGGATGTGGGCGTCGACGCTGCGGGTGTCCACGTCGGTGTCGTAGCCCCACACGCGCTCCAAGAGCCGCTCCCGGGTGAGCACGCGGCCGGGCCGCTCGACCAGGCAGCGGAACAGCTCGAACTCCTTGTGGGTGAGGCGGACCTCCGCGCCCCGGTAGCGCACGAGGAAGGCGTCGAACTCGATGTCGAAGTTCTCGTCGCGGTAGCCCTGCCGCGGCTCGCCGTCCGACTCCGCGCGGCGCAGCGCCACCCGGCAGCGCGCGGCCAGCTCCTTCAGGCTGAACGGCTTCACCAGGTAGTCGTCGGCGCCCATCTCCAGGCCGAGCACCCGGTCCACCTCGTCCGCGCGGGCGGACACGATGATGATCGGCACGCGGGCGGTGGCGCTGTGCCGGCGGATCATGCGGCACACCTCCAGGCCGTCCATGCCCGGCAGGTTCAGGTCGAGCAGGACGAGGTCCGTGCCGCGGCGCGCGGCCTCCAGTCCCTCCTCCCCGGTGCGCGCCACGCGCACCTGCAGCCCGGCCTTCTCGAGCTGGTAGCGGATGGCCTCCGCGATGTCGCTCTCGTCCTCGATGAGCAGCACCCGGCGGCGGTTCTCGACCGCGGGCGGGCCGGCGGGGTTCGTTCCGGACGAAGGCGCGGTCCTCATGGCACCAACCGCTCCTCGTGGTGGTGGCGTACGTCCTTGGCCTCCACCACGAAGATGACGTCCTCCGCGATGTTGGTGGCGTGGTCCGCGATGCGCTCCAGGTTGCGGCTGACCAGGATGAGGGACAGGGCGCGCTCGATGGTGCCCGGGTCCGCCATCATGTAGGTGAGGAGCACGCGGAAGATGTGGTCCTTGAGCTGGTCCACCTCGTCGTCGCGGGCCAGCACGCTGCGGGCCAGGGCCGCATCCTTGCGCACGAAGGCGTCCAGGCTGTCGCGGGTCATGGCCTCGGCGATCTCGGCCATGTGCGGCAGGTCGATGATGGGCTTGAGCGGCGCCGCGTTCATGAGCTTCAGGGAGTTCTCCGCGATGTTGACCGCCTGGTCGCCGATGCGCTCGAGGTCGGCGTTGATCTTCATGGCGGCCGTGATGAGGCGCAGGTCCGAGGCCATGGGCTGCTGCAGCGCGAGCAGCTTGAGGCAGCGGTCGTCCACCTCGATCTGCAGCTCGTTGACCTCGTCGTCCCCGGCGATGATCCGCTCCGCCGCCTCCGGCTTCCGCTGCATGAGGGCCAGCACCGCCTGGTGGACGCGCTCCTCCACCATGGCGCCCATGCTCAGCAGCCGGTTCTTGAGCGCCTGCATCTCCGCCTCGAAATGACGTTCCATAGTGCTTACCTTTTCACCGCTGAGGCGCCGAGGGGTACATGCGCTCCATTCCTCCCTCCGCGACCTCTCCGGTCATCTCCGCGCTCTGCGGGTCATCCGTCTCGCTAGCCGAACCGGCCCGTTATGTAGTCTTCCGTGAGCTTCTCCCGGGGGTTGGTGAACATGTCGGGGGTGCGCTCGTACTCCACCAGCCGGCCCAGCCAGAAGAAGGCCGTGCGGTCCGACACCCGCGCCGCCTGCTGCAGGTTGTGGGTGACGATCACGATGGTGTAGTCGGCCTTCAGGCTGTAGATCAGCTCCTCGATCTTGAGGGTGGCGATGGGGTCCAGCGCGGAGCAGGGCTCGTCCATGAGCACGATCTCGGGCTCCACCGCGATGGCGCGCGCGATGCACAGCCGCTGCTGCTGGCCGCCGGAGAGGCTGAGGCCGCTCTCCGAGAGCCGGTCCTTCACCTCCTCCCACAGCGCGGCGCCGATCAGGCTGCGCTCGCAGGCCGCGTCCAGGGTGGCCTTGTCCTTGATGCCGGCGATGCGCAGCCCGTAGACCACGTTCTCGTAGATCGACTTGGGGAACGGGTTGCTCTTCTGGAAGACCATCCCGATGCGGCGGCGCACGCCGATGACGTCCGTGCCCGGCGCGTAGATGTCCTGCCCCGCCACCTTGATGGTGCCCGTGGTGGAGGTGTCGTCGATGAGGTCGTTCATGCGGTTCAGGCAGCGGAGCAGCGTGGACTTGCCGCAGCCCGAAGGCCCGATGAAGGCGGTCACCATCCGCTCCCCGATGTCCATGCTGATGTCGTGGAGCACGTGGTTGGGTCCGTAGCTGAGGTTGACGTCCCGCAACTCGATGGCCACCCGGCCCGACCCCTCGGAGGGGGCCTCCTGGCGCACCTCGGTACGTATGCGGAGCGGGCTCTCGACCATGGTGTCCTGCATCTCCACTCCTAGAAGGCGGACGTCTGGTACTTCCTGCGCAGGCGGTTGCGCACCAGGATGGCGGTGAGGTTCAAGAGGAGCACGATCGCGAGCAGGAAGATGGTCGTGGTGTAGACCATGGGCTTGGCCGCCTCCACGTTGGGGCTCTGGAAGCCCACGTCGTAGATGTGGAATCCCAGGTGCATGAACTTGCGCTCGAGGTGGAAGAACGGGAAGAAGCCGTCGAGGGGCAGCTGGGGCGCGAGCTTCACCACGCCCGTGATCATCAGGGGCGCCACCTCGCCCGCGCCGCGCGCCATGGCCAGGATGAGGCCGGTCAATATCCCGGGGGCGGCTGCGGGCAGCACCACCCGCTGGATGGTCTGCCACTTGGTGGCGCCCGCGGCCAGCGAGGCCTCGCGCATGGAGCGCGGCACGGCGGCCAGCGCCTCCTCCGCCGCCACGATGACCACCGGCACGGTCAGGAGGGCGAGGGTCAGCGAAGCCCACAGGATGCCGCCCGTGCCGAAGGTCGGGGTGGGCAGCGACTCCGGGTAGAAGAGCCGGTCGATGGAGCCGCCCACCAGGTAGACGAAGAAGCCGAGGCCGAAGACGCCGAAGACGATGGAGGGGACGCCGGCCAGGTTGTTCACCGCGATGCGCACCGTGCGCACGAGCGCGCCCTGCCGGGCGTACTCGCGCAGGTACAGGGCGGCCAGGACCCCGAAGGGCACCGCCAGGAGGCTCATCAGCAGCACCATCATCACGGTGCCGAAGATGGCGGGGAAGATCCCGCCCTCCGTGTTGGACTCGCGCGGGTCGTCGGAGAGGAACCCCCACACTCGCCCGCCGTAGACCCGGAGGCGGCCAAGGGTGGAAAGCTGGTTGGCGGGATAGGCGGCGAAGATGTCGAGCGTGAGCAGGACCTTCTGGTCACCCGAGGCGGTCAGGAACGTCACCCGCGTCGCGCTCGCCTTCTGGCGCAGGGCGTGGAGCTCGCGCTGCTTCTGCTCGTACCGCCGCTGCTGCTCGGCCACGGTGCGCTCGATCGCGGCCCGCTCGGAGGCCAGGTCGCGCCCGGGCTCGCGGGCGGCCTGGAGGTCCAGCTTGCGGGCTTGAAGCCGCGCCTGCTCGATGCGGTAGTTGATCTCCCCGATCTCGTCCTTCTCGATCTCCTCCAGCGCGGCGCGATCGTCCGCGGCCTGGTCGAGCAACGGAGGCAGTCTCTGGCCCACGTCGGCGCTGCCCTGGGCCACCACCTGGTCACCCTGCCAGAGCTGAAGGGGCGCGCCGAGGAGCGGCCCGTACTCGCGGCGCTCCACGTAGTAGGCGTCGGGGGGGTAATCGCGCGAGACGATCTGGTCCTCGTCGATCCACTTGAAATCGAATCCGAGCAGGTCGCGGTTGCCGACCTTGAGCTGGATCCGGTGCCTCTGGTTGTGCGCGGGGGTGCCCGGGGCCGGGATGGGCTCGCGCTGGACCGGCTCGCCCAGGAACAAGCTGCCGTCGGCCAGGCCGACGCGCATCAAGGGGTCGGGCCAGAAGAAGCCGAGGCCCTGGACCAGGATGAGGGCCACCAGGCCGCCGACCATGAGCAGGCAAACGCCGAGCGCGCTGCCCGTGAACCACACCCATCCCTCGCCCTGCCCGCGCCTGGTCGCCCGGCCGGTGGCGCTGGTCATGGCTAGAGCGCCCGGTACTTCTCGCGCAAGCGCTGGCGGATCACCTCGGCCAGCGTGTTCACCATGAACGTCATCAGGAAGAGCAACGCGGCGGACAGGAACAGTACCCGATAGAGGGTGCCCCCGTGCGGCGCCTCCGGGATCTCCACGGCCACGTTGGCGGAGAGCGTGCGCATCCCGTTGAAGATGGACCAGTCGAGTACCGGAGTGTTGCCGGTGGCCATGAGCACGATCATGGTCTCGCCCACCGCGCGGCCGAAGCCGATCATGACCGCGGAGAACACCCCCGGGCTGGCGGTGGGCAACACGACCCGCAACGCGGTCTGCCAACGGCTGGCGCCCAGCGCCAGCGAGCCCGCGGTGAGGCTCGAGGGCACGCTGCTGAACGCATCGTCCGAGATCGTGAAGATGATGGGGATCACCGCGAAGCCCATGGCCAGGCCCACCACGAGGCTGTTGCGTTGGTCGTAGGTCAAGCCCAGGTTCGTGGAGAGCCACATCTTGAAGTCGCCCTGGAACAAGGCGCCCTCCACCCACGGTCCGAGCTGCAGCGCCACCCAGCCGCCCAGGAGCAGCAGGGGCAGGATGAGCGCCACCTCCATGCCCGGCTTGAGGCGCCGCAGCAGGGTCCGGGGCAGACGCCGCCAGAGGAGGACGCCGGAGGTCCCGAACAGGGGCAGGAGCGGCATCATCAGCAGCACGGGCACGATGACCTGCTCGATCACGGAGGCCAGCCACAGTCCGGCCACGAAGCCGATGACCACGCTGGGCAGCGCGGCCATGATCTCGAGCGTCGGCTTCACCTTGGCGCGCACCGTGGGATGGACGAAATGCGAGGTGTAGAGCGCGCCCAGGACCGCGAGCGGGATCGCGAACAGGAGCGCGTAGAACGTCGCCTTGAGCGTGCCGAATACCAGGGGGACGAGGCCGAACTTCGGCTCGAAGTCGCTCGTGGCCCCGGTGCTCTGCCAGACGTGTTCGGGCTGCCCGTAGCCCTCGTACCAGACCTTTCCGAACAAGGCGTTCCAGGTGATCTCGGGATGCGGGTTGTCCACCACGAAGCGGCCGACGGTGCCGTCCGCCTGGATGGACAACAGCGCGTCGTTGCGCGGCGTCAGCACGACGTCCCGCGGGTCGGCCGGACCCTGCAGGCGCAGCAGCGTCCGCTCCGAGGTCAGGTGCCGCAGCACGAGCCCACCGTCCCTGCCGGCCGTGACGAAGCTCTTGTCCCGGCTGGACGCGCCCATGGCCACCACGGGGCCGCCCTGGGGCTCGAAGACGTGCGCCCGTACCATGGACAGCTCGGCATCGTCGTCGTGCAGGCGCACGGCGAACCAGGCGGAGATCTCGCCTTTCTCCGTGCCGGCCACGAACGTGATCTCGCCGATGATCCATTGCAGCGCGGTCACGGGCGCACTCCCGGCCGGCGAGACCGACGTGAGGCGTGGACCGGCGTTGAGATCCCAGTGGTAGACGCGCCCGCGGTCCGTGCCCGCGATCAGCCGCTCGGTGCGCCCGAGGCGGATGCACGTGACGGACTCTCCCTGCTCGGGGCGCAGGAGCGTGCGCACGCCCTCTCCCTGCGCGGACTGGCCCCAGAAGGCGATGCCGCCGTCCGCGAGCAGCGCGGCCACCGCCTTGCCGCCGGAGGCGTCTTCGGCGAAGGACACCTCGCGCACGGCCTGCCCGCCCGCCTGCAGGTCCACGAGGCCGCGCTCTTCGACGGTCACGTCGAGGTCGGCCAGCTTCTGCCCCTCGTAGCGCGGCTGGTAGCGGATCTGCATGAGGGCCACCCGGCCGTCCACGGTGGCGGCGGCCAGCAGGTCATCCGTGAGCGTGCGCGAGCCCGCCACGAGCGGCACGCCGGCCACGCCCGGGACCGGGCGATCGAAGGCGAAGCTGCCGTCGCGCATCCGGAAGAATGCGATGCGGCCGTCGCTGCGGAGCTGGTAGAGGTACATCTGGTACTCGTCCACGCCCGTGGCCAGCGGCGTGGCCACGACCACTACGGCCCCCGGGACCGGCGCCGCGGACGGCGCCGACGGCGCGACCGGGGCCGGCGAGACGGCGGCCGCGGGCACCGCGGCCAGCTCCAGCGTGTCGAGCGCGTGGCCGCGCGCGCCCTGGAAGAGCGGCCACGCCTCGGCGAGCACGAACACCAGGATGCCGACCACGCTGGCCACGATCCCGATGCCGCCCAGCGTGATCAGCGTGGCAGCCGTCCGGTCGATGCGCTTGAGCGCGCGCGCGCGGCCCGTGGCCGCCTGGATCTGCCGGCGGACGGTCCCCGCCGGGGACGGAGGGGGCGGCGACGGGGGCGCTTCCGCGATGGTGGGGACGGGTTTCTCCGTGGCGGTCTTACTCCACCTTGCCGCGTTCTTGCGCCGCGATCGCGCTCGTGAGCGGCAGGTAGCCGTCCTTGACCACGACCTCCTGGCCCTGCCGGCTCAGCACCAGCCTCAGGAACTCACGCGCCAGCGGATCGAGCGGCTTGCCGGGCGCCTTGTTCACGTACAGGTAAAGGTAGCGCGCGAGAGGATAGGTTCCGTCGACCACGTCCTCGTAGGACCCGCCCGAGACCGGGCCGCCCTCTTTCTCGGCGAGCGGCACCAACTTCACCCCGGAGGTGCGGTACCCGATGCCGCTGTAGCCCAACCCGTAGCGGTCGGAGGTCACTCCCTGAACCACGGACGCCGACCCCGGCTGCTCCTTGACGGTGTCCTTGAAGTCCCCGTTCTTGAGCACGTGCTCCTTGAAGAACCCATAGGTGCCGCTGGCGGAGTTGCGGCCATAGAGGCTGATCGGCCGGCTGGCCCAGTCGCCGCCAAGGCCGAGCGCCCCCCAGTTCCCCACGTCCTTCCCGGCCCCCTGGCGCCGGGTCTTCGAGAAGGCCGCGTCCACCTGGGGAATCGTCATCTTCTCGATCGGATTGTCCCGGCTGACGAAGACGGCGAGCGCGTCGAACGACGTGCGGATCTCCGTGGGCTTGTATCCGTGCTTCCGCTCGAAGGCGTCGATCTCGCTCGGCTTCATCGGCCGCGACATGGGCCCGAACTGCGCGGTCCCTTCGATCAGCGCGGGCGGCGCGGTGGAGGAGCCCTTGCCTTCGACCTGGAGCCGCACGTTGGGGTAGGACCGTGAGAAGGTCTCCCCCCAGAGCGTCATCAGGTTGTTCATGGTGTCGGACCCGACGCTGCCGAGGTTGCCCGAGATGCCGCTGGTCGGCTGGTAGTCCGGCAGCGCGGCGTCGACCGCCACCGCGCCCGAACCCCCCGGCGCGCCGGCCATCGGCGCGGTCCCGCCCGGCGCCATCGGCGGCGGGGTGGCGCTGCCTTGCGGGGGTCCGCCGCCGCAGGCGGCCAGCATGGCCGCCACGACCGTGAGCGTGTAGCGCGAAGCACGCAGATTCATGACGACTCCTTGCTCGTGATGGCTCTACCGTAGACGGCGCCGGTTACACGGACGTTTCCCTCGGGTTAACAGTGGGTTAAATCGCTACTCCCCGCTCTTAGAAGATGAACTGGGTCTGGAGCCGCCACTCCTGGTTGCCGGTCCCGCGGCCGGCGTTGGCGGCGTCGTCCTCGATCTGCCGCCAGTCGAGCTGCACCTTGAGGCTGTGGCGGTTGTAGTAGTAGTTGAGGGCCACGCCGATCTCGCCCTGGTCGTCGTTTCCCACCAGGTCCGACGGATCGACGACCCGTGCGTAACGCGCGGCGATCTCCCAGAAGGACGCCCCGGCAATCCCCGGCGCTCTCCAGGCGTAGGAGGCCTGGAGGAGCAACCCTCTGGCGTCGAGCGTCGCGCCCGTCTCCGGCTTCGCGTTGCGCCAGGCGGCCTCGCCCACGGTGGCGAAACCCTTGTACTTGAACGTGTAGTCCATGCCCCAGGTGCGGTTCCTGAGGTCGTTCGCGCTCGTGGCGTTGGACCGGTCGTTGTCCGAGAGCTGGCCGGCCAGGGCCAGCAGCGGACCCCGGTTGGCGGCGGAGTCGCCCAGGTCGCCCTCGGTCATGAGCGGCCCCGAGCCCCACTGGTTCATGCGGGCGTTGCCGACGGCCTGCCACATGAGGCGGGCGGTGTAGAGGAAGCGGGCGTTGTCGTTGGCCACCTGGGTGCGGCCGTTGCCGTTCGAGACCATGGCGCGCCAGTCCAGCCGGTTGCCGCCGAGCGTGCCCCAGAGGGCGACGCCGGTCTCGCGGCCGTCGTTGAACCGTGCGTCCTGGATGCCGCGGTCCACGAACTGCTGGGCGCCGGAGGAGGTGATCTGCTGGCGCCCGAAGGGCGCCTTCATCTGGCCGAGCTTGACGCGGAAGGCCTTCTTGCCGGAGAGGTCCCAGTCGATGTTCGCGTCTTCCAGGAACTGGCTGGCCGGCGTGTTGTTGACGTCGGGCCAGTTGAGCTGCAGCTCGTATTCGAGCGCCGGCCTGTAGAACCACCCCTCGAGCTTGAACTTCGCGCGCCGGATGCGGAAGCTGCCCTTGGCATCGCCGCGCGCGGGGGTTCCGCCGAGCTGCACCGCGCCGTCCGGCATCTCGAACGTGAACCGGGGCTGCACGCGGTTGGACAGCTCCAGGTAGAAGCCGTCGAGCGTGATGCGCGTCTTGCCGTCCCGCCACTCGACCCGCGGGATGGCCTCCTCGGCGTCGAACGTCCCCTGGGCCCGGGACAGGGAGGGCAGGGCCAGGCCAAGCAGGAGAAGCCCGAGACAGCGAACGTGCTTCGATCGCATGCAGCGCACCTCCTTCCACGGGCTTCGGATCTCCGGACTAACCGCGGCCATCAGCGCCGGCCGGAGAGCGGCAAGCTTTAGCGTACAGGCGTTTCCTCCGGGGCGCCCCCGGGGCGCCCGGGCCCGAGA
>DATKEG010000195.1:0-20232 GCA_035544515.1 Vicinamibacteria bacterium
GGGACCGCGACGGGGCGCGCGCCCATTACCAGCGCGCGTCGGCGGGGCCCGACCGCGACCTGCGCAAGCAGGCACGGGCCGCCCTGTCGCACGCCTTGCCCGCGGAGGAGGTGCGCGCGGTCCACCTCATCGCGGAGGCCCGGCGCGCGCGCGCGCGCGGCGCAGCGGCGGAGGCCGCCCAGGCCTACCGCGCGGCGCTGCGGCTCTGGCCGCGCTCGCAGGAAGCGGCCCTGCGCGTGGCGGAGGACGACCTGGCGCGCGGGCGGCGCGAGTCGGCCCGGGAGGCCATCGAGGACCTCGCGCGCGCGCGCGACCCCGACCCGCCCTGGGTGCGCCCCTGGAGCCTGCTCCTGCGCGCGGAGATGTTCGACCTCGAAGGCGACCGCGAGGCCGCCCTCGCCGAGTACCGGAAGGCGCTCGCCGATCCGCACGGCCAGGACGAGATCAAGGAGCGGGCCGCCCAGGGACTGCTCGGGCCGCCGGCGCCCGCGGTACCGATCGGACCCGACGTCCTTCTATAGTATATTATATAGCTTGGCGCCGGCGCTCCGGCGCGGTCCCGGATTTTCGGCGCCCTTCGGCCAACCGACGGCCCTCCACGAAGTTCCCGGCTCCGAGTCGCTGAAACCAGCGCCAGTCACCTATTTCAGCGATTCAGTCGCGTTCTTCCACAGGCTAACCCGCTATGCTCCCTAGGCATGGACCGCGCGGAACCCAAAAAAACGCTTGACATACTCCAGAGGGGTCCCTACCCTACGCCTAGTATGCATAGCCCCTTGTCACGCGACATCTAGACAGGGGCCGTCAATGTCCATACCTGGACCGAAAGGGGGGATCCGACGAATGCCGGCCAAGAAGAAGGGCGCCGCGAAGAAGGGCGGAGCGAAGAAGAAGAAGTAAGCGCCCCGGGCCGTAAGGGGGGGTGGACCGATCACCCTCCCGAATCTTTTTTCGTGAGCTGACGGCAGGCGCCGGCAGATCACCCGCA
Organism: Vicinamibacteria bacterium; assembly: GCA_035544515.1. Lineage (GTDB taxonomy): Bacteria > Acidobacteriota > Vicinamibacteria > Fen-336 > Fen-336 > DATKEG01. The sequence goes on from DATKEG010000195.1 coordinate 989, forward strand.
TGCGAGAGGGGGGATCAGTCAAGTGAAGAAGGCAAAGAAGGCATCTCCCAAGAAGGCCACCAAGAAAAAGAAGTAGCGGTCCGTCGGCCACGAAAAGAAAGGGGGTGAGCGATCACCCCCTTTTGCCGTTTTCATTGAGCAAGGGGGCGCTGCGCCGCGCCCCCTTGAACCCCTCGCCTCGCGCTCTGCCCGTTCCTCGAGGACGGTTGCAACCGCTACAACACGTATTCCTCGATGGCGACGGCGACTCCGTCGTCGTCGGTGGTCGGGAGCACGGGCAGGCCCAGGGCGTGCATCCCGGGGTCGGCGTTGCCCATGACCAGGCCGAGGCCGGCGTTCTCGAGCATCTCGCGGTCGTTCCAGTTGTCGCCGATGGCGAGCGTCTCGTCCGCCGCGACCTCCCAGCGCTCCTGCAGGAAGGCCAGCGCCTCCGCCTTGCCGACGGTGCGCTCGAGGACGTCGAGCAGTCCCACGTCCTGCGCCGGGTACACCGTACGCTCGATCTTCACGCGGCCGCCCAGGGCCTCGCGCAACTCCGGCAGCAGCGCGGCCATGTCCGCCATGCGCCCCCCGAACATCACCTGCAGCGGGTCCTCCAGGAGCGCCTGCTCGAAGTCCACGCAGGCGGTGACGTCGGGATGCGACCGGTCGAGGTAGTAGGCGAGGAGCGTGCTCGAGTACGGACCCTCGCCCACGAGCAGCCGGCCTTCACCCCTCTGGCCGCAGTGCACCACCGGATCGGCACCGCGGCGGCGGCCGATCTCCGCCGCCTCGAGCGCGAGGGCGCGCGGCAGCGGGCGGCAGCGGAGGATGGCGGCGTCCCCGCCGTCCACGTCGAGGATGAGCGCGCCGTTGTGCAGCACCAGCGGCACGTCGCCGCCGAGGTCCTCGGCCACCAGGCGCGCCGAGGGATAGCGGCGGCCCGTGACGAGCACGAGGTGCACGCCCCGGGCGCGCGCGGCGTCCACCGCGGCGCGCGTCCGCGAGGACAGGCTCTTGTCCGAGCGCAGCAGCGTGCCGTCGATGTCGAGCGCGAGCAGCCGGTACCGACGCCGGGGCGCCAAGGGCGTTCTCACCGGCCCGTCCAGACCTCGATGGTCCGGATGGCGTCGCCCGGCCGGATGGCCTCTGCCACCTCCATGCCCTCGGCCACCCAGCCCAACAGGGTGTAGCTCCCCTCGAGATGCGGCTGCGGCGAGAGGGTGATGAAGAACTGGCTGCCGCCGGTGTCCTTTCCGGCCAGCGCCAGGCCCACCGCGCCGCGGCCGTACGGACGCTGGCCGACCTCGTCGCGCAGCGTGTAGCCCGGTCCGCCGCGGCCGTCGCCGCGGGGATCGCCGCCCTGCACCACGAAGTCCGGAACCACGCGGTGGAAGGTGAGCCCGTCGTAGAACCCCTGCCGGGCCAGGTCGAGAAACGCCGCGCTGGCCAGGGGCGCCTCCACCACGTTGAGGTGGATCTCGATCACGCCCCGCGAGGTGTGCACGCGCGCGCGCGGTGTGAACAGGCCCGCCGTCCGGCTCGGGTCGTACGGCGCCATGGCCTCCCGATAGTCGAAGGCGGGCCGCTCGATCGCGTGCGGGCCCGGGGCCGGCGCTTCCCGGCCGGCGGCGCGCAGCACAACGGCGGCGCGCGCGCGCACCACGCGCGCGGGGTCGTTCGAGGCGGCGGACCCGAGCGCCTTCCAGGCGCCGGCGTCGTCCTGGACGGCCAGCGCTTCGAGCGCGGCCAGGCGCGCGTCCGGGTCGGCGTCGTCCTTGCCCCGCTCGTAGGCCGTGACCAGCGCGGCGGCGAGCCCACGCGCCCCGAGCGCCGCCAGGCCCTCCGCGGCCGCGGCCCGCACCGCGAAGTCCTCGTGCGCGAGATGCCGCCGCAAGGTGTCGACGGCGTCGCCCGCGCGCGCGGCGCGCAGCGCGTCGAGCACCGCGGGCAGCACGCGCGCGTCCGGGTCCTTGAGCGCGGAGAGGAGGACGCTCACGGCGACCTCGTCGCCGGCCTCAGCCAGCGCGCCCGCGAGCGCACCGCGCACCCACCACACCGGGTCGGGGTCGAGGCCGGAGAGGACGAGAGCGAACTCCTCGCGGTCGAGGCGGGCCAGCACGGGGAACGCGGCCGCGCGGATCCACGGCCGCTCGTCGCCCACGAGCGCCGCCACCGTGGGGCGGAGGGCGCGGTCGGGAGGCAGCCGGGCAAGCGCGCGCAGCGCCTCCCAGGCCACCACCCCGCTCTTGGCGGAGAGCCGGGGAACCACCAGCGCCGTGGCCCGCGCATCGGGGAGGGCCGCCAGCGCGCGCAGCGCCTGCACGACCACGCCTTCGTCGTCGTCGCGCACGAGCACCCCGAGCAGGTCCAGGGCCGAGGCGTCCGCGAGCGCGCCCAGACCGCGCGCGGCCAGCGCGCGCGAGCGTGGGTCCGTGGCGGCGGCGGCCGCGGTCAGGACCGGCCGCAGCCGCGGGCTCTCGACCCTCATGGCGACGTACGTGGCCACCCACCAGTCGAAGCGGGGCTGCCCGGCGTCGAGCAACGCCGCCTCGGCCGCCGTCGCGTCCTTGAGGCGGGCCAGCGCGAAGAGCGACAGCCGCAGCGGCAGCCAGGGATCGGTGAGCGCGCCGGGATCGTCGCCACGCACGGTGAGCGGGCGCGGGCCGGGCGGGATCGAGTCCACCACGAGCCGCGCCACGGCCGCGGCCACGCCCGCGCCGCCGATGCGGCCGAGCGCCTCCGCCGCGCGGCCGCGGACCACGCCCTCCGGATCCTCCAGCGCGGCCCGCAGGCGGTCGACCGCCATCGGGTCGCCGACCAGGCCGAGCGCGAAGGCCGCCATCTGGCGCACCTCCGGCTCGGCGTCGTTCATCAGCTCCACGAGGGACGGGGCCAGGATGGCGTCGCCGATGCGGCCGGCGGCCAGCGCGGCCCGGCGCCTCACCCCGGCGTCGGCGTCGTGCAGGTAGCGGTCGAGCTCTCCCCGGCCGACGTCGCGCCGGTCCTCCAGCTCGAGCAGGCGCGCCATCTTGTCCAGGCGCGTCACCACCGCGTCCGGCGGCGCCGCGAGCAGGAGAAGGAGGGCGATGAAGGTCATAGAAGGGCGGGCCGGAAGCCGCGGGAGCCGTCGTCCAGGATTATACCGGCCGGCGCATGTGCAGGGCGCGCTGGCCGCGCGGGTAGAAGCCCTCCTCGCGGCCGGTGTACTCGAACCCGGCATCCTCGAAGAGGGCGCGCGCGGCCAGGTTATCCTCGGCCACGCTCAGGCGGACCCCGCGCACGGGCCAGCGCCGGGCGGCGTGCACGGCGCGGGCAACCGCCGCCTCGAGCAGCCGCCGGCCGAGGCCGCGGCGTCGCGCCCGGAGGGCCACCGCGATGGCCAGCAAGTCCGCGACCCAGCCGCCTGCCGACTCCGGGTCCGCGACGAAGGCGACGACCGTGAGGCCGGCGGGGCCCGCCTCGTCCTCCGCGATCGTGGCCTCGACGCCGGAGGTGCCGAACCAGTCCAGAAGGAGGGGACCGTACTCCCCGTAGCTGGCGAAGGCCTCCGTGGCCAGCGCGCCGATGAAGGAGCGGTCACGGCGGCGGGCCGGCCGCAGCACCCAGGGGTCCATCGGCCGCTAAGGGCTAAGGGCTCGTCACGGAATAACTGCGCCAATCTGGCCGCCGATGCATCCCGGCTGGCTGCGTTGCTCCTCCCTTACATAGCACCACTATGCGCGGTCGTCGCGCCTTGCCAGCCGGGCGCCTCGGCGCCCATATTGGCACACCTATTCCGTGACGAACCCTAAGCCACGGCGACCAGGTCGCCATCCGGCAGGCCCAACGAGGCGGCCGCCGCGCGGATCCGCTCGCGGGCGCCGGGCCGCCCGACCGCGGCGAGGTGGAGCGCGCCCGGGAAGCCGGCGGCGGCCGCGAGGGGGACGACCGGGGCGCCGTGGAGCGTGCGCCCGAGCTTGCGGGGATCCACCTCGACGAAGGCGGACACGCGGTGGCCGCGCGCGGCGAGCGCGCGCGCCCAGCCCTTGCCGACGGGACCGGCGCCCCAGACCACCACCGGCCGCGCGCGGCGCAGCGGTCCCTGCTCGAGGGCGGCGAGCTTGAGGGCACGGAAGCGGGCGGGAGCGTAGCGCGGGTCGCGCCGCGTCAGTCGCTCCCTTCCGTCGCGCCAATGGAGGAGCACCTCGGGGTCCTTGCCGAACCGCAGCCCGCGCGCGTGGGCCCGGAGCCAGAGGTCGTAGTCCTCGGGCCCGTCGAAGGCGCGGTACCCGCCGAGCGCCCGCAGGTCGGCCGCCCGCATCATCACGCTGGGGTGGACGAGCGGCGACTCGACGTAGAGGTCGCGCACGATCGCCTCGTGGTCGAGGAGGGCGTTGAGCCATTCCACGTAGGCGCGCATGCCCCGGCCGGTCGCGCCGAAGAGCCGCACGCGGCAGCCCAGCACGTCCGTGCGCGCATCCTCCGTGAGCCGGACCGCCTGCCGGGCCAGCCGGTCGGGATGCGCGATGTCGTCGGCGTCCATGCGCGCGACCAGGGGGCCCCGCGCGAGCTGGAGCGCGGCGTCGAGCGCGGCCACGATCCCGCGCGGCGGCGTGCGCACGGACCGCACGCGCCGGTCGCGGCGCGCCGCGTCGTCGAGGACGGCGGCCGTGGCGTCGGTGGAGCCGTCGTCCACGGCCACCACCTCGTGGTCGCGCAGGCTCTGCCCGCCGAGCGAGTCGAGGCACTCGCGCAGGGTCGCCGCCGCGTCGCGCACCGGCAGGAGGATCGAGACGCGGGGGACGGGCGGCCTCACTCCGGGGGCCGGCCGCCGAGCACGAGGGCGCGCGCTCTCTCGATCACGCCCTCGCGCGAGGCGCCGTCCACCACGGAGATCGCGACCGCCACGCCGGGGCGCCACATCCGGCGCGGGCCGCGGCGGATCTCCGTCCGCCACCCCGCTCCGAAGCGCACGGGCTCGAGGATCTCGTAGATCCACTCGTCGCGGCGCAGCGTGCAGTGGATGCCGTGGCTGGGATCGCGCGTGGGCGCGCGGCCCGCGCGGACGAGCTCGTCTATGGCGGCCTGGCTGTCGGGCGGCACGAAGAGGAACTCGACCCCGTAACCCAGGTACGGCCAGGGCACCTCACCCGCCTCCCGCACCACGCGTCCCAGCGCGCGCAGGGCCGAGGTCTCGGGCAGGCTGAACTGCAGCTCGAGGTCCGGAGACTCGGGCAGGCGCACGGGGCTGGCCAGGAGCATCCCGCGCGAGCTGAGGTTGCGCGTCAGGCCGAAGAAGTGCACGCCCGAGGCCGACAGCGGCGTGCCCACCACCTGCCCCTGCACCGGCACGCGCGCCTCGACCCGGCGGGCGACGGCCAGGAGCTTGGCCAGCCAGTCTTCCAGGTGGCGCTCGTCGAGCGGCCGCCACAGCACGGCGTTGGCGCCCGCGAGGGAGGCCTCCTCCGCGATCTCCCGCGGCTCGTCGCCGGCGAGCAGCACGAGCACGGAGACCGCGCGCGTCGCCTCCGAGCCGCGGATGAGGCGGATGGTCTCGGCCACGCCCAGGTCGGGCAGCCTCGAGCCGAGCACCACCATCTGCGCGCCCTGGCCGGTGAGGTCCTCCAGGAGCTCGGCGGCCGAGGCCTTCTCCCGCACGACGTGGTCGTCGCGCTGAAGGACGGGCGCGGCCACGATCAGGCTGCGCGCGTCGAGTCCGGCCACCAGCAGGCGCCAAGTCATGGGCAACCGGGCAGCCGCAGGACCGCCCGGGGCGCTAATCTACGGCGCGCCCCGCCCCGCTGTCGAGCCGGGACGACGGAGGGCCGCCGGCGCGGTTCACCCGACCAGCCGTTGAGAGCTGCGGCGAAAGCGTATGGCGCGCTGGACGGCGCCGGGCAGCCAGCTCTTCAGGCCGAGCAGGGACGGGACGCGGTCGTAATAGAGGAAGAGCCGCACGTCCTTGCGGCCGCCGCGGGCGACGTCCTTCACCAGGAACGTATAGGGGCCCACGCGCGCGGGGCCGCCGGGCACGAGCTCCTGGCGGCCGTCTTCGTGTCCGTAGGTCGTGAGGTGGACCCGCGGATCCGTGAGCGCCCGCCGGAGCTCGTCGTTGGAGAGAAGGTGCGTCTTGGCCCGGAGGAAGTCCAGGGGCGGGATCCTCCTGCGCTCGGCCGGCGGGGTCGAGAGTATCCGCCGCGCCTCCGCGCCGTCGAGGTTGCGCGCCACGTAGTCGAGGTTGAGCGCGTGGATCTTGTGCTCCTTCGAGCCCTCGGTGGACAGCTCGGCCAAAGCGCGGCGCAGCTCGTCGAGGTCGAGCGCGAGCAGCGAGCCGGTGAGGTCGTCGGCGCCGGCGAGGTCGAGACCCTTCCCCGTGAGGTCCACCGGCGGCGTCTGCCAGGCGAAGGTGGCGGACGCGTCCTTCGCGTCGCCCACGAGGCTCAGGCCCTGGGCGCTCCAGCCGCCGGCCTGCACCTTGTGCAGCCGGCCGGCGGCGACGTGGAGCGGCGTGTCGCGCGAAAGCTCCAGGATCTCCACGTCGCCCGGACCGGGGAAGGAGCGCACCAGGATGCCGAGCAGGAGCGCGAGGAAGAGCAGGAGGGGCAGGACCAGCAGGCTCACGAACTGCGCCTCCACGCTCGTGCGGGGAGCGGCGGCGATCCGCCGCACGACGGGCTCCACCTTCTTCAGCCCCTCCTCGGGCGTCACCCGGAAGATGAACTTCTTGAGGAGCATGCCGTTGTCGTCGAAGAAGGACGCGACCGTCTGCGCGAGCGGCGTGGCGGCCGCGCCGTTGGCCGCGCGGACGAGGTCCATGACCAGCCCCGGCGCGCGCTCGTCCCCGCCCAGGCCCCCCGCCGCGTCGCCGATGAGGACGACGTAGAGCGGCACCTTCATCTCGCGGACCACCGCCAGCGATTGCTCCACGACGTGCGCGCGGAGGTCCGCGCCGGGGGGCACCCCCATGTCCGCCCAGTCCTTCGGGTCGGGGTCGAGGATGGCGTCGGTGACGAGGATCATGCGGAACTCGGTGCCGGCGCGATAGCTCTGCATGACCTCCCGCGCCTTGGTGAAGGCGAAGTAGTAGTCGGTCCACTGGCCGTCGCTGCGGTAGCGGGTCACGTCGTCCACGAACACCTCGTGCCGTCCGCCGAAGAGCACGAGCCGGTAGCGCTGGCCCCGGAGGAACGCGAACATCTTCTCAAGGGCGGCCACCCGCTTCTCCTCGGGGTCGAGCGGGGGCAACGAGGCGGAGTTGTCCACCAGGAACAGGATCACCGGGGCGGCGGCGGCGCCGGGGAGCGCGCTCGCGGCAGGGGTCGGGGCGGCCGAAGGGGCGCCCGCCCCTGCGCTCACCAGGAAGGCCGCCGCCAGGGCGAGAGGGACCATGGGCGCGAGCGCCGGGATTGTACTACATCGCAACGGAATCCGGCCGCAGGGGGCGCGACGCGAGCCGATATAATTCGAGCGCATGAAGGCAGGGCTGATCGGGCTGCCGACCGTGGGAAAGAGCACGCTCTTCTCGCTGCTCACCGGCGCTCCGCCGCCGCTCTCCGGCGGGCGGCCCGAGCCGCGCGTGGGCATCGCGCGCGTCCCGGACGCCCGCGTGGACAAGCTCGCGGAGATGTACGACCCGAAGAAGAAGACGCCGGCCACCATCGAGTTCGTGGACGTTCCGGCCGTGACGAAGGGGGAGGGCCGGGCGCTGGTGGACCTGCCCGCCCTGCGCGGCGTGGACGCGCTCGTGCACGTCCTGCGCGCGTTCGAGTCGGACGTGGCCCCGCATCCCGAGGGCTCGGTGGACCCCTTGCGGGACGCGCGCTTGCTGGAGCTGGAGCTGATCCTGGCCGACCTCGGGGCGGTGGAGCGCCGCCTGGAGCGTCTGGAGGCGAACATCAAGAAGGCCAACCGGCCCGACGACGTCGCGGAGCGCGCGGTCTTCCTGAAGATGAAGGACGCCCTCGAGGCCGAGAAGCCGCTGCGCGAGCTGGAGCTCGGCGACGAGGAGCGGAAGCGGCTGCGCAGCTACTCGTTCCTCTCCGAGAAGCCGGTGGTCCTGGTCGTCAACATGGGCGAGGGCGAGGTGCGCGAGGCCGCGGCGTACCTCGAGCGCGCGGGCCTCCTCGCGCTGGGCGCCCGGCCCGGGTTCGCGCTCTGCCCGATTTCCGCGCCGATCGAGGCCGAGATGACCCGGCTCTCGCCGGAGGACGCGCGCGCATTCCGCGAGGACCTCGCCCTGGCCGAGCCGGGGCTCGACCGGGTGGTCAGCGCCTCCTACGCGCTGCTGGGGCTCATCTCGTTCCTCACCGCGGGCGAAGACGAATGCCGGGCCTGGACGATCACCCGCGGCACGCGCGCGCAGACGGCGGCCGGCGCCGTCCATTCGGACATCGAGCGGGGCTTCATCCGCGCGGAGGTCGTGGCCTTCGAGGACCTCGTGGCCGCGGGCTCGATCGCCGCCTGCCGGGAGAAGGGCACGCTGCGGCTCGAAGGCAAGGAATACGTCGTGCGCGACGGCGACGTGATCAACTTCCGCTTCAACGTCTGATGCCGGCGTGCCCGCGCTGCGCGCGGCCCGTGGCCGTGGCCGGCTCGCGCTGCCTGTATTGCGGCGGCGAGCTGCCGGCCCCGGCCGCCGCACCCGCGTCCGCGCCGCCGCCGGCGCCGGAGGCTTCCGCGCGGAGCCTGGTCGTCCTCGGCCTCCAGTCCGCGCCCGCGGCCGGCGTGGCCGAGGCCCTCGGGCTTTCCGCGTTCGAGGCCACGCGCCGGGCCGAGCGCGGCGGGTACCACCTCTACCGCATCGCCGCCCCCGACGCCGCGGAGCGCGCGCGTGTCCGGCTGGCGGGCCTGGGCCTGCGCGCGTGGCTCCTCCCCGAGGCCGAAGTGCGGGAGGCGGCCCGGCCGCGGCTCGTCCGCGGCGGCGGCTGGGAGGACGGCCTCCTGGTGCTGCGCCTCGAGGACGAGACGCTGCGCATCGGCGGCCGTGACCTGCTGCTCCTGGTTCGCGGCGCGATCGTGCGCGAGTACCAGGGCGTGGCGAAGCGCACGAAGGTGCGCGCCGCCAGCGTCGAGGGCGGCCACCGCGTCCACCTGCACCGGCGGGCGGCGCCCTCCCCGCTGGAGATCGACCCCGGCGATTTCGAGTTCACGCCCGGAGCCGGCTCGTTCGGCCCCTCGCTGCTCGTGGTGGCCGGGTGGGTGGAATCGCTGCGCGCGCACGCGCCCCTCGACGACGACTTCCGCCGCCTGCCGCCCGCGCTCGGGCCCGAGACCGCGACGAAGGGCCCGCTGGCCGCGGTGGAGGCCCTGCGGCCCGCCCGCGGCAAGGATGCGCCGCTCGTCCTGGACAACCTGGGTCAGTTCCGCTTCTACAGCGCCTGGCGCGGCCTGGTGGAGCGGCGAGTGTCTTCCGGACCGATGCCGTGAAGGAGGCAGCGATCTGCATGAGGCAATCCATCGTTCATGTAGCGCTCGTCGTTCGCGACTACGACGAGGCCATCGAGTTCTATACGAAGAAGCTGGGCTTCACGCTGGTCGAGGACACCTACCAGCCGGCACAAGACCAGCGCTGGGTGGTGGTCGCACCCCCGGGATCCGACGGCACGAGCTTGTTGCTCGCGAGAGCCTCGACGTCCGAGCAGGCATCATTCGTGGGCAACCAGACCGGTGGCCGGGTCTTCCTGTTTCTCAATACGGACGACTTCTGGCGAGACCATGCCAACCTGGTCTCGCGCGGGATTACGTTCGTGAGGGAACCCAAGCGCGAGCCTTACGGCACGGTTGCCGTCTTCAAGGACCTGTACGGGAATCTGTGGGACCTGTTGGAGTTGAAGACCGCGAATGCCCCGGACAGAGCCCTTTGACGACGGGCCGAGCCCCACGAAGCCGGCGCAACTAACGGCGCCGCGGGGCCCTGTGCTACAAACGCCCGATGTCGCGGAGCCATCCTCGAGCATGAAGCTGATCGTCCAGATCCCCTGCCTCAACGAGCGGGCCACCCTGCCCGACACCCTGCGGGCCATCCCGCGCTCGATCCCCGGGATCGAGAAGGTCGAGGTGCTGGTCATCGACGACGGCTCCACGGACGGGACGGGGCAGGTGGCGCGCGAAAACGGGGCCGACCACGTCGTGCGCTTCACGCAGCGGAAGGGGCTGGCCGCCGGGTTCATGGCCGGCCTCGACGCCTCGCTGCGCCTGGGCGCCGACATCATCGTCAACACGGACGCCGACAACCAGTACCCCGCGCACGAGCTGCCGCGCCTGTTGGCGCCCATCCTGGCCGGCGAGGCGGACATGGTGGTCGGCGACCGCGGCGTGGGCAGCCTGGCGCACTTCTCCTGGACCAAGCGCCAGCTCCAGGGCATGGGCTCCTGGGTCGTGCGCAAGGTCTCGGGCACCTCGGTGGTGGACGCCACCAGCGGCTTCCGCGCGCTCACCCGCGACGCCGCCCTGCGCATCAACATCGTGAGCGAGTTCACCTACACCCTGGAGTCGATCATCCAGGCGGGCAAGAAGCGCATGGCGGTGGCCCACGTGCCCATCGAATCGCGCGAGACACGCCCGTCGCGCCTGTTCTCCTCCACCTGGGAGTACGTCAAGCGCTCCGCCGCCACCATCCTCCGCATCTACGCCATGTACGAGCCGTTCAAGGTCTTCGTGGTCCTGGGCTCGCTGCTCATGGGCGCCGGGGCGACCCTGGGCGTGCGCTACGCGTACTACACCTGGTGGCTGGGCGACGCGCGCGGCCACGTACAGTCGGGCGTCCTCTCCGTGCTGCTCGTGATCCTCGGCTTCCAGACCCTGCAGTGGGGCGTCATGGCCGACCTCGTGGCCAGCAACCGCAAGCTGATCGAGGACCTGCTCTACCGCGTGCGCAGGATCGAGCTGGGGGACGAGCGGCGTGGCTGAGCCCGCGCAGGTCTCGGTGGTGATCCCGGCCTACAACGAGGAGGCCGGCATCGGGGCGGTGGTGGCCGAGATGAAGGCGCGGCATCCCTGGCGCGAGGTGCTGGTCGTGGACGACGGCTCGAGCGACCAGACCGCGGCGCGGGCGAGAGAGGCCGGCGCGCGCGTGGTGCAGCACCCGTACAACAAGGGCAACGGCGCGGCGGTGAAGACCGGCATCCGGGAGGCGCGGGGCGAGGTGGTGCTGCTCATGGACGGCGACGGCCAGCACGCGCCGGAGGAGGCGGAGCGCCTGGTGGCCGGCATCGGCGCGTACGACATGGTGATCGGCGCGCGGTCCGCGGCGGACCAGGCCGCCACGCGCGCCCTCGGCAACGCCCTGTTCAAGGCGCTGGCCTCCTGGCTCACGGGCCGCCGGATCCACGACCTCACTTCCGGCTTCCGTGCCGCCCGCCGCGACCTCCTGCTCGAGATCGTGCACCTCCTGCCCAACGGCTACTCCTATCCCACCACCTCGTGCCTGGCCTTCCTCAAGGCCGGCCACAACCTGGCCTTCGAGCCGGTGCGGGCGCGCCCGGCGGTCGGGCGCAGCAAGATGCGGGTGGTGCGCGACGGCGTGCGGTTCGTGCTCATCATCTTCAAGATCGTGACGCTGTACAGCCCGCTGAAGGTCTTCTTCCCCATCGCCGCCGCCTCGTTCGCGCTCGGCGCGGCCTACGCCGCCTGGAACGTCTGGCTCGTCGGCAAGATTCCCATGGGAGCGGCCCTGCTCATCCAGCTCGCGGTGGTGGTCTTCCTCTTCGGCCTCATCTCCGAGCAGATCGCCGCCGGCCACGAACGCAAGTGAACCGCCGTCCGTGAGACCCGGCGCGAGCGACCTCGGCCTGGCCGCGCTGCTCGCGGCGCTGCCGGCCCTGGCCTACGCGCCGGCCCTCTGGGGCTCCCGCCTGCTCGCGCCCGGGGACGGTTTCGCGCTGCACTTCCCGCTCAAGGCCGCAGTGTGGGAGGCCTACCGGCGCGGGGAGCTGCCCGGCTGGAACCCGGGCATCTTCCTGGGCACGCCGCTCCTGGCCTCCTATCGTCCCGGCGCCTTCCATCCCCTGGTGGCCGCTCTGTTCCCGCTGCCGCCGTTCGAGGCGTTCCAGCTCCTGGTGCTCCTGTCGCTCGGCGCCGCCGCGGCCCTCACCTACGCGTACGTGCGCCGGCTGGGCGGCCATCCCGTGGGGGCGTTCTTCGCGGGGCTGTCCTTCGCGCTCGGACCGTACCTCGTCTCACACCTCGGGGACACCGCCGCCGTGGTGGCCGCTCCGGCGCTGCCGCTCGTGCTGCTCGCGGCCGAGGCGCTGCTCTTCCGGCCCTCCCCCTCCCGCATCGCGGGACTCGCCGCCGCGGTGGCCCTGCTCCTCCTGGCCGGCTCGCCCGAGGCGGCGCGGGCGGGCCTGGCGCTGGTCGCCGGCCGTTTCCTGGTGGCCGGGCTCGACGCGCGCGCGCCACGGCGGCCCCGGCTGCGCGCGGGGGCGCTGGCCGTGACCATGGGCGCGCTCCTGGCGGCGCCGCAGCTCGTGCCGGCCATGCTGGCCGCGCGCGAGGCCGGCCGTCCCCTGACCGGCCTGGCCACGGATCGCGCGGTGTGGCTGCCGGGCGCGACCGGCCTCGTGCTGCGCTACGTCTCGCACACGCCGGCCGTCGCGCTCGCGCTGGCCGCGCTGCCGCTGGCCCTGTCGCAGGCGCCCGTCCTGGTCCTCGGCGCCGGCCTCGTCGTCTCGCTCGCGCTGCAGTGGGGACGCAGCCCGCTGGCCGCCCCCGGCGCCGCACCGCTCGCCTTCGACTTCATGCTGTGCGCGCTGGCGGGCCTGTCCCTCTCCGCACAGTGGCGGCACCGGAGGGAGCCGCTCGGGCGGCGGCTGCGCGCCTGGTTGCTGTTCTTCACCCTCGCCTCGTCCGCGGCACTGTCCTTCGCCGCCGCCGCGCTGGGGCCGCTGCCCGAGGTGCTGGCGGGGGCGGTGGGCGTGCTGGCCCTGGCCCTCGTCCTCTATTTCTCCCAGGCCGCCGCGCCCGGCCGCGCGAAGGCGGGGGTCTTCCTGCTGCCCCTGACCGCGTCGTTCCTGCTCCAGCCGCATGGCCGCCGCGTGTGGGAGGGCACGCCTCTCCGGCAGGAGATCGCGCGCGGCACGGGCACGCGCGAGGCGATCGAGCGCGCGATGGGCCCGCGCCGCTCCGAGCGCAGCCTGGCCCTCGTGACCACCTGGCCGCACGAGCAGCTCGCCGACCTCGCGTACGGCAGCCTGGCCGCGCTCGCCGGGCGCCGCAGCGCGAACGGGTACGACCCGCTGGTGCCTCTGCGCACGCGCGCGGCCCTGGGCGGCATGGGGGTGGGCGGGGCCCTGCCCGCGGCCTTCCTGCGGACCGACCCCGCGCGCCTCGAGATGCTGGGCATCCGCTGGGTGGAGGTGCCGTCGTCGGCCCTGCGGGCCGGCCCGCCCGCGGGCCCGAGCGACCTGGCGCTCGAGGTCGCGCCCGGCCGGCATCGCTTCTTTCCCTTGCCCGTCCAGCCCGCGACCGAGGTGCGGCTTTTCTCGTGGCTGGCGGAGGCGGCGGAGCGCGTGCCGCCGGACGCGGTCGTGGCCACGGTCTCCGCGCGCCTGGCCTCGGGCCGCGCGTTCGAGCTGCCGCTGCGGGGCGGCGCCACGGGCGCGGGGCGGGCGCAGCGGGCGTGGCTGCGGCTGCCCGGCCGCTACTACGTGGACGCGGTGCGGCTGGACCGCCTGCCGGGGCCGGGCCGGCTGATGGTGAGCCGGCTCGAGCTCTTCGACGTCCTGACCCAGCGCGTCACGCCCGTCTCCGCGGCGGCCGCCTACGTCAGCGACGGAAGCCGGCTGAGGGAGGTCGCGGCCACGCCCGCCCTGCGGCTGTTCGAGCTGCCCGGCACGCAGGCGGCGCGCGTGGTGGGAAAACTGCGCGTGATGCCCACGGAGGATGCCGTGGGGCGCGCGCTCGGCCTGCTCCCGCAGATCGGCCTCGATCCCCGCAGGGAGGCGCTCGTGTCCGCGGAGGAGAGCCGCGGGCTGACCCTGCCCCGGGACGCGCGCGCCTCGCGGGCCGACCTGGCCCGCTCCGAGCCGGGACGCCTCGACGTGCGCGCGGAGGGCCCGGGCCTGCTCGTGGTCGTGGAGGCCTGGGATCCCGGCTGGAGGGCGCAGCTCGACGGCCGGCCGGCGCCCGTCCACCGCGTCAACCTCGCGCAGATGGGCGTGGTGCTCGGGGAGGGCGTCCACCACGTCAGGCTGAGCTACCACCCGCGCGGGCTGGGGCCCGGCCTGGCGCTCTTCGTCGCCGCCGGCCTGGCGCTCGTTCTCTCGCGCGTGGCGCCGCCGGCTTTGAGCGGGCGCCGCGGGCGTGTTAGGGTGCCCCTTTCGCGCGCAAGCGGCGGACCGGAGTAGTATTGAGCCCTCCCAGACCCAGCCTCTCCATCTTCTTTCCGGCCTACAACGACGCGGGCACCATCGCCAGCCTGGCCCTGATCGCGCACATGACCGCGCGCGAGCTGACGGGAGACTACGAGGTCATCGTGGTCGACGACGGGAGCCCCGACCACACGGGCGCTCTCCTCGACGAGATGGCGCGCCACTTCCAATGGCTGCGGGTCGTCCACCATCCCACCAACCGCGGGTACGGCGGGGCGCTGCGCACCGGGTTCCTCTCCGCGTCCAAGGACCTCGTCTTCTACACGGACGGGGACGCTCAATACGACCCGCGGGAGATGGTGAAGCTCTACGAGGCGCTGGGACCCGGTGTCGACCTCGTCAACGGGTACAAGATCGGGCGTTCCGATCCCCTCCACCGCATCGTGATCGGCCGGCTCTATCACACCTTCGTGCGCGCGATGTTCGGCCTGCGCCTGCGGGACGTGGACTGCGACTTCCGCCTGATGCGCCGCCGCGTGTTCGACAAGGTCGTCCTCACCCGCTCCTCCGGGGTGATCTGCGTGGAACTGATGAAGAAGGTGCAGGACCACGGCTTCCGCATCGCCGAGGTGCCCGTCCACCATTTCCACCGCTCCTACGGGCGCAGCCAGTTCTTCAACTTCGCGCGCGTGGGACGGACGCTCCTCGACCTCGCACGTCTGTGGGTGGAGCTGGTCGTGCGCAAGGAGCACCTGTCCGGCCGGCGCGCGGAGGCGCCGGGGGCTCCCGCGCCCGGCGGCACCGACCCCCGGCCGTGAACGTCCCCTTCCTCGACGTCCGCGGCCACGTGGCCGCCGTGCGCGGCGAGATCGAGCGGGCGGTCGGCCGCGTGCTCGACGCGGGCTGGTTCATCCTGGGCCCCGAGGGCGAAGCCTTCGAGCGCGAGCTGGCGCGGGCGCTCGGAGCGAAGGACGCGGTGGGAGTGGCCAACGGCACCGAGGCGATCCAGCTCGCCCTCGAGGCGCTCGGCGTGGGCGCCGGCGACGAGGTCGTCACCTCGCCGCTGAGCGCCGCCTTCACCGCGCTCGGGGTCCTGCGCGCGGGCGCCCGCCCCGTTTTCGCCGACCTCGACCCGGCCACGCTCAACGTCGCCCCGGAGGCCGTGGAGAGAGCGCTCACGCCGCGGACGAGAGCGCTCCTGCCCGTGCACCTCTACGGCCATCCGGCCGACCTCGACCCGCTGCTCGACCTCGCCCGCCGGCAGGGGATCCCGCTGGTGGAGGACGCGTGCCAGGCGCACGGGGCCAGGTACAAGGGCCGGGTGGTCGGCGCGCTCTCCGGCCTGGGCGCGCTGTCGTTCTATCCGACCAAGAACCTGGGCGCGCTCGGCGACGGCGGCGCGGTGCTGGTGAACGATCCCGGCCTGGCCGCCCGTTTGCGCCGGCTGCGCAACGGCGGGCAGAGCGACCGCTACCGGCACGAAGAGAGCGGGATGAACAGCCGCCTCGACGAGCTGCAGGCCGCGATCCTGCGCGCCTTCCTGGGCCACCTGCCGGCCTGGAACGAGCGCCGGCGCGCCCTGGGCGCGCTCTACCTCCGCGAGCTGGCGGGCGCGGAATTGACGCTGCCGCACGAGCAGCCCTACGCGACCGCGGTCTACCACCTGTTCGCCGTGCGCCACCCCCGGCGCGACGCGCTGGCCGCGGGCCTGCGCGAGCGCGGCATCGGCACGCTCGTGCACTACCCGATCCCGCTGCACCTGCAGCCGGCGTTCGCCTCGCTCGGCTACCGCGCCGGCGACTTCCCGGTGGCGGAGCGGGCGGCCCGCGAGGTGCTGTCCCTGCCCCTCTACCCCGAGCTGACGGACGCGCAGGCGCTCGCCGTCGCTTCCGCCGTGCGCGAGCTGGCCGCCCGCCCGGCCGGCGCGTGAGCCCGGTCGCACCCCTTCCCGCCGCGCTGAGCGGCCTCGTGCTCTTCTCCGTGCCCGGCCTGCTGCTGCTCGCGTCCCTGCGCGCGCGCGACCGCGAGGCGCTGGCCTGGGACGAGCGCGTCTTCCTGGCGGTGACGGTGAGCCTGATGTGGGCGGCCTGGCTCGGCCTGGTCCTGGCCGAGGCCGGGCGGTTCTCGCTCGTGGGCGCGGCCCTCGTCACGGCGAGCCTCTTTGCGGCGCTGGCCCTCGTCCGGCGGCGCGCGCTCGTCTGGCCGCTGGCGCTTCCGCGCGGGGTGGCCGAGGCGGCGCCGGCGCTCGTTGTGCTCGCCCTCGCCTTCGCGTTGCACGCACGGCCGACCGAGTACCTGCTCGGCGGCCGCGACCCCGGCACCTACATCGCGGCCATGGCCATGATCGGGCGAACGGGCGGGGTCGCCTACACCGATCCCGCGGTGCTCTCGATCCCGGCGCAGGACGTGGCGCTGTTCTACCGCCATCCGGACGGCCCCGAATATTCGTGGGGACGCTTCATGGGCTTCCCTCTCGAGCGGCCGCAGACGGGGCGCGTGGTCCCCGAGTTCTTCCACCTCTTCCCGGCCTTCGGGGCCTACCTGTTCCAGGCCATGGGAGTGAAGGGCGCGCTCGCCACCCCGCCCGTCTTCGGGATCCTGGGCACCCTGGCCGTGTTCCTGGCCCTCCGCCGGGTGCTCGGAGAAGCACCGGCGCTGCTCGGCGCGCTGCTCCTGGCCGTCAACGTCGTGCAGGTCTGGTTCGCGCGTTATCCCGTGACGGAGACCGCGTCGCAGCTCCTCATCTTCCTCGGCCTGCTCTGCGTCTGGCACTGGGAGGCGCGCGGCTCGCGCGTGTTCGCCGCGCTGGCCGGCGCCGCCTTCGGGCTGTCGCTGCTCGTGCGCATCGACAGCGTGCTGCTGGCCGCCCCGATCACGGCCTATCTCCTCGTGCGCTGGGCGCGCCGCGACCTGCCCTGGCGTGAAGGCTGGGCCTTCCTCACGCCGCTCGCCCTCCTGGCCTTCCATGCCTTCGCGCACGCCGCCTTCTGGTCGCGCAAGTACCTCCTGGAGCTGGCGCGGCGCCCGTATTGGCACCAGCCCCGCTGGGCGTGGCTGCTGGGCGCGCTCGTCCTCGGCGCCTTGATCGCGCTCGTGCATGCGCGGGGGCCGGCACTCCTCGACCGGGTGCTCGCGAGGGCGAAGGCAGTGCGCGCGGTGGCCGTGGCCACGATCGCGATCCTCGCCCTCTACCTCTATTTCGTGCGGCCCGTGCTGTCGGTCTGGGCGGGAGGGGACGGCAACGACGCGGTGTCGGCCGCGCAGACGCCGTGGCTCCCCGGCGGACCGCTGGCCGACCCCGGCCCGCTGCGGAGCCTCGGGTTCGCCCGCCTCGCCGCGCACGACGCCCAGGCCTTCCTGCGTCTGGGCTGGTTCGTGACGCCCCTCGGCCTCGCCCTCGCGGTGCTGGGCCTGATGCGGGCCGTGTGGCGCTGGCGGCGGGAGTACCTGCTCCCCGTCCTGGTCACGCTGGCCTTCGGCGGGTTCTACTTCTACAAGATCCGCGTCTACAACGACTACTTCTTCGCCCTGCGCCGCTTCGTGCCGGTGGTGTTGCCCATGGCGCTGGGCCTGGCCGCCTTCGCCCTCTGGCGCCTGGCCGGCCGCGGCGGGTGGCGGCGGGCGGCGGCCGCGGTGATCACGGCCTTCCTCTTCGCGTCCTTCCTCGTGCGCACCTGGCCGCTGGTGGGGTACGTCGACTGGCGCCACTCCGTGCGCTTCGTGGCGGACGTGGCCCGGCGGTTCGGCCCGCAGGACGTGGTCGTGTTCGAGCAGAAGGCCAGCATCCACCTGCTCTCGCTGCCGCTGTGGGCCGTGCACGGCGTGCACGTGCTGGAGCTGGCCCGTTTCGACCCCGACCCCGAGCGCGTGAATCACCTGATCCGGGCCTGGCGAGGGCGCTGGCGCAACGTGTACTTCGTCCATACCTACCGCACGGACCTCTGCGGCGTGTTCCTGCAGCGCGTGGAGGAGAAGGACTTCGGCACGCACGAGTGGGAGCGCGCGTACGGCCGCCCGCCCGCGGGCCGTTCGCCGCGGTCCTTCCACTTCACGCTGGCGCGCGCGGTCCTGCCCGAGGAGCTGCAGGTGCCCGCGCTCGACGAGGTGGACCTGGGCGGCTCGGACGACTTCCTGGTCTCGGGCTTCTACGACAAGGAGGGCGGCTACCGCTGGACGGGGCGGTGTGGATCGGTGTACCTGCCGGGCGCGCGGGGAGCGACGGCGGTGGACGTGACGGCGTCGCTCGGAGAGCGGCGTCCGCGGAGCCTGCCCGATCCCGTGGTGGAGGTCTCGCTCTCCGGCGCGCCGCTGGGCCGCTTCACCCCGGAGCGGCGCTGGACCACGCACACCTTCGCGCTCCCCCAGCCGCTGCCGCCGGGCGCCCCCGTCCTGCGCCTCGACGTGGTGGACCCCGTCCGTGGCCGCGCGCACACCTGGCGGCCGGCCAACGAGCTGGCGGGCAGCCTCGACACTCGCGACCTCGGCGTGATGGTGGATCGGGTGCGCGTCGTTCGCGGAAATCGCGTCGACTGAGCTCGCCCTGGAGCTGGAAGAGCGGCACGCCCGGGCCTGGTCGCCCTGAGGTACGACTGACCAGGACGGCCGGCCAGCGCGCCCGCCGGGGGTGCTATCGTGGGGCCGCCGCGGGAGCCCCGACCCATGCC
Organism: Vicinamibacteria bacterium; assembly: GCA_035544515.1. GTDB lineage: Bacteria > Acidobacteriota > Vicinamibacteria > Fen-336 > Fen-336 > DATKEG01. The sequence continues at coordinate 19,923 of DATKEG010000195.1, forward strand.
GCGCCTCTGGCGACGATCGGCCGCCGCTGCGTCCCTGCTGCTGCTCGCCGTGGCCGCCGGGCGGGCGCAGCCACGCTCGCGTGAGGACTGCGAGGCCGCGCACCCGGCCTCGTGGGGACGCGCCGGCAAGGATGTCGTGTGGGTGCCGACCCACGGCGAAGTCGTCCAGGCCATGCTCTCGATGGCGCAGGTGACGCCGCAGGACCTCGTGCTCGACCTGGGCGCCGGCGACGGCCGGATCGCCATGGCCGCCGCGACGGCGCCCTTCGGCGCGCGGGCCGTCGGCATCGAGTACGACCCCGACATGGCG
>DATKEG010000196.1:0-2552 GCA_035544515.1 Vicinamibacteria bacterium
GGAAGGCCGGCGCGGGGCGCCGGCCACTTTTTTTTGGCGCCAGTCGCGCTGCGCCCGAGGACGATCAATGTTGACCACCTGCCTGTTCTGTCACCAGCCGTTCCCGGAGAACCAGACCGTGGAACGATTCGTCAGCGGCCGCCGCGTCGCTTACGACCCGGTCCGTGGGAGGCTATGGGCGGTATGTGCCTCGTGCGGGCGGTGGACGCTGGCGCCGTTCGAGACGCGGTGGGAGGTGCTGGAGGACCTGGAGCGTCTGACGCGGGGCCGCGCGCGCCTGCTGGGCGAGACGGACCAGATCGCGCTGCTGGAGGCTGACGATCTGGAAATCGTGCGGGTGGGGAGGGCAGGCCTGCGCGAGGAGAGCTGGTGGCGCTACGGCCGAGAGTTCTCGGCTCGACGAAGGTCGGCGAAGCGGGAGGTGCGGAAGGGGAAGGTGCGGCAAGCGCTGTTCACCATGCTGATCACCGGCATCCCGGTTTGGGGGCTGACCGACGCCGACCACTGGATCGGACGGGCTCGGACGAAGCGGTTCGGAAAGGTAGCCTGGCGGGGCGAGGTGACATGCGACCGCTGCGGCACCGCGCTCCGCGAGGTGCTGTTCGACGAGCGGAACCAAACCCTGCTCCGCCTGGGTCCCGGTGGCGGGGTGGCTTGCTGGTACGGCTGCGCCCGGTGCGCTGCAGACATGGGCTGGCAGGATGCCGAACCAGGCGAGCACGGCCATCTCCTCGAGGGCGTCGCGGCCGAGCACGTCCTGCGGCGGCTGCTGGCCCACACCAACTTCGCCGGCGGGACGGAAGCGGTGGTGGGGGAGGCCATGGGCCTGGTGGAGTCCTACTCGACGACCGAGGACCTGATCCGGCAGGTCTGCCTTCGTGGACACAGCCTGGGTGCGCTGACGGAGACGCGCTCCTTCGCCCTGGAGATTGCCCTGAATGCCGACGTGGAGCGTCGACTGCTCGAGATGGAACTGGAGGAGTTGGAGTCCCGCTGGCGGGAGGAGGAGGAAATCGCTGCGATCGCCGACGGCATCCTCACGCCCGCGCCCTGGCACCGCCGCCTTCCCTGAGCGGCACCCCCACCGCGGCCGCGGGCCGAGCGAGCGGGTGTCCCCGCAGGAGGGCGCGGACGGGGGAGTGGGCGCCCCATCGTCCGCGCTGCCCCGGTGGGCCGAGCGAGCGGGTGTCCCCGTAGAAGGGCGCGGACGATAACAAAAAAGCGTGGAGCCGCCTGACTTCAAGCGGCTCCACGCTTCAATTATGGGGCTGGGCTGATCGCCGTCCGGTCCAGGACGACGCGGTGCTTCCGGCGCACCTTGAGGGATAGGAAGTTCAAACGCCCCTACTGCCGCCGTCAGCAAGGAGGCCGCTGCCTGTGATGGAGGTCAACAGTGGTCTGGGAGCCGAGATGCATGGCAGAACCTGCGCGGGGGATAGGAAGTTGGGCCATGAAGTGAGCCGTCGCGCCGGCGCGGAGCGGAATCCGGCGGCCGCAGGTGAGCCAGGACGTGGCTCCGCCCTCAGACGCCGGTGGTCTGGTCGAGCTGGAGGGCCGGAGCGGGCTCGGGCTCGGTGGGGTCGAAGGCGGGCGTCTGGTCGAAGGCCACGTCGGGCGCGACGTCGAAATCGAGCGTCGGTTGGGGCGGCGCGCGGGCCGGCGTGAGGCGTGGTGGGCTGGCGGGCAGGTTGAGGTGGCGCAGGATGGGCACGACGTGCTCGGGCCGGGTGAGGAAGGCGAGGATGCGCATGTCGGCGCCGCAGCCGGGGCAGCGCATGGGGAAGACCTCGTAGATGCGTGCCAGGAGCCGGGCCCAGCGCGAGCGTGCGGCGAGGCCGCTCTCGCCGGCGCAGGCCTGGGCGTGGCGGGCGTGGCTGGAGGCGGCGACGATCGGCTGCGGGCCGGACGCGCCGGCAGGCTGATTCGCCCGCGTGTCGCGCCCGGCGAGCACGTCCGGCTCGCGTCCCATAGCCACCACGTGGGCCCGAAGCCGCGCGTTGGGCGCGAGCACGCCATGGTAGCGATGCCGGTGCACCCGCGGGGGCGGGATCAGGCGTGAGAGCGCGGCCAGGAACTCGAGAGGGGCAAGCGCGAGCACGGTGCGGCCGTCGGGCGTGGGCCGCGCGGGGTGGTAGAGCACGCGCCGCACGCGGGGCTCCTGATCGCCTTCGTGCGAGCGGTTCGAGGAAAGGCTGCGCCCCTCCTCCATCGGCCCCCTGGGCGGCGCCCGCTCAACGTGGAGCCGCTCGAGCGCGAAGGGCGGCCGCGCACAGTAGCGGAGCAGGCGCTCGCGGCCGGTGCGGTCGGTGCCGGCGATGCGTACCGAAGCGTCCACGCTGAAGCCGCCGCTGCCCTGCCAGCTGAGCATGTCGGCCACAGTGGCGGAATCGAGCAGGCCGCGGCGCCGGAACAGGCGCAGGACGCGGCGTTGGACGGTGTGCGCGAGGCAGGCGGCATCGTCAGGAGAGAGGTGGGTGGCCTCGTGGAAGCGCACGCCGCCATCAGGCTGCTCACTGAACACCCCGTCCAGCACCACCAGGTGGAAGTGGAAG
>DATKEG010000197.1:0-23289 GCA_035544515.1 Vicinamibacteria bacterium
TTGACGGACACCATGCCCAGGAACCGCCGGCCGCTGTAGTTGAGCGCGGCGTTGAAGCGGTTCTGCGGCGGCAGGTTGATCTCCGTGAACGGGTACGGGAGCTGGCCAGACTCGGGCGTCTGCGGGTCGGGATCGCTCTGGTAGGAGTAGTTGACCGAGCCGGTGAGCTGGTTCGTGAACGAATGGTCGACCGAAAGCTCTACGCCCCGGTTCCGGATCGGTCCGAGGTTGAGGTACGTGCCGCCGTTCCTCGGCAGGGCGAGCGCTGGACGGCCGATCGCGGCCAGCAGGCCGTTGAGGATGGTGAGCTGCTGGCCCGTGACGCCCGGCGGCGGAGCGGACGCGCTGTAGAGCGCGAACCCGGGGAAGGTCGGGTTGTCGGTGAGGCGGACGAAGTTGATGCTGTTGTCGGTGTCGTTCTGGTAGACGGCGATCCCGATCGTGGTGCGCGCGTTGATCGTCCCCGTGTAGGCCAGCTCGAAAGCGTCCAGCGACTGCTCCTTCAGGTCCGGGTTGCCCACGTTGTTCACGATGAGCGGCCAGGGCTGCTGGACGAGCGGCGCCACGATGGGGCCGGCCGGCCCGAGGAGGGGCAGCGCCGGGGTCAGCGCGCGCAGGTCCACCAGGGTGCCGATGATCGGCTGGTCGAGGAAGTTGTTGACCGTCGATGGCGACTGGAAGGCGCGGCTGAACGACGCGCGCAGGGCGTGGGCGTGGTGCGGCTTGTAGATCGCGGTGATGCGCGGCGAGAACACCGGGTCGTCGATGTTCCCGAACTTGTCCACGCGCGCGCCCACGGCCAGGCGGAACTTGTCGACGAACAGCTCCTCCTGGAAGTAGACGCCCATCTCCGTGCGGTCCTCCGAGTTGGGCGTGATGCTGGTGTCGAAGTTGTTCCGGCGGACGTTGCCGCCGTAGGAGAGGATGTGCTTGCCGCCCAGCACCGTCGAGTGCCCGACCTCGAAGTCGTAGGTCTGCGTCTGGAAGGTGAGGTTGACCGGCCGGCCCGTGGGGTCGGGCAGCAGGAGGCTGGGCGCGTCCGCGTCCACGAAGTTGGCGAAGACGCCCACGCGCAGCGCGTTCTTGTTGAAGGTGACCTTCCCGTACGACATGTTCGAGCCGCTCTGGATGTCGAACGGTCCGATGCCGGTGTGGATCAGCCCGTCCGTGCCCGCGTAGCCGCCCGCGTAGGTCAGCCGCGCGCCGTCGCCGAGCTCCTGGTCCACGCGCAGGTCCACCTTGGGCTGGCTGGTCGAGGTGTTCCGGAACGCGCGCTCGCCCTGGAAGGCCGCCGTGCGGTCGGCCGGATACGGGGCGCCGCCCACGGCCACGCCCGGGTTGAGGGGATGCGTGGTGCGGGGGATCGACCCGACCGGCCGGGCGTAGGGATCGGAGTAGTAGTAGCCGCCGGTGAGCTTGAAGGACCAGTTCTCGTTGGGAGCGGAGACGAAGCTCGCGGTCGTGCCGCCGATCTTGCCCGTGTCCTCGGCGACGGTGGAACCCGCCTCGCGGTCGAAGAGCCCGCCGGTGAAGCCGAGGCGGAACGCCCGGCAGGGCGGCGCCTCGCCCGCCGCGCAGGCGGCCTCGCGCGGCGACTTGGTGATGATGTTGATGACGCCGGTGAGCGCGTTGGCGCCCCACACGGCCGAGGCCGGCCCCCGCACCACCTCGATCTGCTTGATGTCCTCGGGGTTCGACGGGATCCAGTCCCAGAGCGTGAACCCGTAGAAATCGAGGTAGATCGAACGGCCGTCCACCACCACGAGCTGCGAGGCGGACAGGGTGCCCGAGGCCTGCCGGCTGTTCACGTTGATGTCGCGCGCCGACATCTGCACGACGTTGAGCCCGGGGACCGAGCGCAGCAGGTCGCCGTAGTTCTGTGCCGGGCTGTTGAGGATCGTCTCCTCGGAGATCACGCTCATGGTGGCGGGAGCGTTGATGATCGTGGTCTCCACCTTGGAGGCGGAGACGACGATCTCCTCGCCGCGGCGGATGACGTCGTCTTCCTTCGCCTCGGGCTCGGCCGGCGGCGCGGCGGCCTGTTGAGCCTGGACCGGACTCGCGGCCGGCGCCGCCATCACGAGCAGCGCCAGAAGAAACCGTCTCATCGCATTCCTCCTTGGTGGGGCATGGATTCCGGGCCCGCCCGAAGCAGGCTAACGTCTCCGCCGCAGTGAGGGGCTTCGGCTCGTGACGCTTCCCGCGACCGTCATAACGACCGGGAGCACGGGCGTCCCCCCCCCGATCGGCCGGAGTCTATACCACAACACGACTTGCCGCCGCCAGCGAGGGGGACTGGATCGCCCGAAGCGGGCTCAGGATGGCGCTGAAAGCGCGTTGAGCAGCTTCTCGTGGATCCCCCCGAAGCCGCCGTTCGAGAGGATCACCACGCGGTCGCCCTCGCGCAGATCGCGCGCCAGGTGCGACACGATGTCGTCCACGGACGGGATGAGGCGCGCGTCCCGGCCCAGCTCCGCGATGGCCTGCACCAGCTCGCCTTCGGAGAGCCGCTGGCCTTCCGGGACCTTGGCCGGCAGGTAGGCCGCGGCCACGATCACGCGGTCCGCATCCTGGAACGCGCGGGCGAACTCCTCCTGGAAGACGCGGGTGCGCGAGGTGTAGGACCTCGGCTCGAACACCGCCACCAGCCGCCCGGCCGGCCCCGCGGAGAGGACCGTGCGCAGCGCGCGCAACGTCTCGCGCACCGCGGTGGGATGGTGGGCGAAGTCGTCGTAGACCACGACCCCGCGCGCGCGCCCGCGCACCTCCAGCCGGCGCTTGACGCCGCCGAAGGAGGCCAGCGCCGCGCGCGCCGCGCTCGGGGGCACGCCCACGGCGTTGGCCGCGGCCAGCGCGGCCAGGGCGTTGCGCAGGTTGTGCTCGCCCGGCGAGGCGAGCGTGAACTCTCCCTCGTCACGGCCCTGCCGCACCAGGCGGAAGTGCCAGCCCTCCGCCGCCGGCCGCACGTCGGTGGCGCGCCAGTCCGCCTCGGGGCCCAGCCCGAAGGTCTGCACCGGCGACTTCGCGCGGGGCAGGATCTCGCGCAGGGCGGGCGTCTCGAGCCCCGCCACCACCAGGCCGCGGCGCGGCACCAGGTTGAGCAGGTGCACGAAGGCCCGCTGCACGGCGCCCAGGTCCGGGTAGATGTCGGCGTGGTCGTATTCGACGTTGCCGATGATGGCCACGTCCGGCAGGTAGTGCACGAACTTGGGCCGCTTGTCGAAGAAGGCCGAGTCGTATTCGTCGCCCTCCACCACGAAGTGCTCTCCTTCGCCCAGCCGGTAGCTCCTCTCGAAGTCGACGGGTACGCCGCCCACGAGGAACGAGGGGTCCTTCCCCGCGCGGTGGAGGATGTACGCGGCGAGGCTGGTGGTGGTCGTCTTGCCGTGCGTGCCCGCCACCACGATGTTGGTGCGGCCGCGCAGGAACTCCTCGGCCAGGAGCGCGGGCATGCTGCTCATGCGCTGCTTGCGGTCGAGGACGACCTCCACCTCGGGGTTGCCGCGAGAGAGCGCGTTGCCGACCACCACGAGGTCGGCGTCGGCGGGCACGTTCTCCTCGCCATACGGCGCGCGGATGGGGATCCCCAGCGCCTCGAGCTGCGTGGACATGGGCGGGTAGACGTCCTGGTCCGAGCCCGAGACGGCGTGCCTTCTCGCCACGAGCAGCCCGGCCAGGGAGGCCATGGCCGTGCCCGCCACGCCGGAGAGATGGATCTTCATGAGACGGACGCCTCCAGGATCTCGAACCGGGCGTCCTCGCCGCAGCTGAGCCGCGCCCTCGCTCCCAGGGGAAGCGTGACGTTCGGGCTGGCGGTGTGGCCGCTCGACAGGCCCAGCGCGATGGGCACGTCGAGGCCGGAGAGGGCGTCGAGCAGGACCTCCTCCAGCCCGTAGCCGGCGTCCAGACGCGGAGAGCAGCCCTTCATGTCGCCGAAGACGATCCCCCGCACGCCGGCCAGGGCGCCCGAGTGCCGCAGCTGCATCAGCATGCGGTCGATCCGGAAGGGCTTCTCGTCCACATCCTCCATGAACAGGATGGTGGGCTCGCCCTCCGTGGTCAGCGCCCACGGCGTGCCGGCGGCGGCGGCCAGGATCGAGAGGCATCCCCCGCGGAGCCGGCCTTCCGCCTCGCCCCGGCGCAGGGGCGCGAGGTCGCCGGGCTCGGCCCGGTACGGCGGGCCTTCGCCGCCGAGCGCGGCCGCGAAGCTGGGGCGGTCGTAGTTCCCGGTCGCGAGCTCCCGGGCCACCATCGGCCCGTGGAAGCTCACGACGTGCGCGCGGTTGCTCAGCAGGTGCAGGAGCGTGAGGTCGCTGTAACCCACGAGCGCGCGGGGACGGGCCCCGAGCAGGCCCGCGTCGAGGTGCGGGACCAGCCACCCGCTGCCCGCCCCACCCCGGGCCGCGACCACGCCCCTGACCTCGGGGTCGCTCAGCAGCGACTGCAGGTCCGCCAGGCGCTCCTCGACGGTGCCCGAGTTGAAGCGGAACCGGCCGCGGGTCGCGGGCGTCACTCGTACGCGGTAGCCCAGCGACTCGAGCTCGGCCACGCCCTGGTCCAGGCGCGCCGCGTCGATGGGGCCGGCCGGCGCGCACACGCCCAGGAGGTCGCCGGGCCGCAGCGCGGGCGGCCGCGTCCAGGGCGTCACAGCAGTCCGCGGTGCGCGCCCCCGTCCACCTGCACGGTGACGCCGGTGACGTACGAGGCGCGCTCGGAGCAGAGGAACGCGACGACGGCGGCCAGCTCCTCCGGCTCGGCCACGCGGCGGAGTGGCGCGCCGGCGGCCAGGTCCGCCAGGACCTCTTCCGGCGCGCGCCCGGCCTTCGTGGCGCGCGAGAGCACCACCTCGTCGAGCCGGTCCGTACGGGTGTAGCCGGGGCAGACGGTGTTGACGAGGATGCCGTCGGGGCCCAGCTCGTTCGACAGCGTCTTGGCCAGCCCCACGATCGCCGGCCGGAAGGCGTTCGACAGGGCGAGGCCGTCGATGGGCTGCTTGGCCGAGAGCGAGGCGATGTTGACGATGCGTCCCCAGCGCTGGCGGCGCATGTGGGGCACGGCCGCGCGCACGAGGTGGACGACGTTGGCCAGGGTGACGCGGTACGCCTCCGCCCAGGCCTCGTCGGAGACGGCCGCGAAGCCGCCCGGCCGCGGCCCTCCGGTGTTGGTGACGAGGACGTCGAGCCGGCCGAAGGCGGAGGCCGCCTCGTCCACGAACCGCCGGCAGTCCTCGGCCAGGCCGACGTCGGCGACTACGGGCAGCGTCCGCGCGCCCGTGTCGCGGGCGATGGCGGCGGCCGCCTCCACGATGCGGCCTCGGTCGCGCCCGCAGATCCCGACCGAGGCCCCCTCGGCGCCCAGCGCATGCGCGCTGGCGCGCCCGAGCCCGCGCGACGCGGCCGCCACCGCGGCCGCGCGACCCTTCAGGCCCAGGTCCACCTCAGACCACCTCGCCGGCGCGAGCGGCGATCTCGCGGGCCACCGCCTGGTGCTCGCCCGCGCCCGCCGCCTCGCGGGCCCGGCGCGAGTCGGGATCGCGATGTGGGACGAGGTAGCGGTGCTTGAGGCGGCGTATGCGCTCGCCGGACTCGTCGAGGTCCGTCCACGGGATCTGCTCGGACTCCACGGCGCGGATCAGCCCCTCCAGGGCGTCCACCTGCTGCTCGTGGTCGGCGCAGTACTCCACGACGTCACAGCCGGCGCGCGCGGCGAGCACGGCCGACTCGCCGGGCTGCCAGCGCTTGGCCAGCGCGTGCATCTCCATGTCGTCGGAGAACACGACGCCCTCGAAGCCCAGCCGGTCGCGCACGAGGTCCTTCACCACGCGCGGCGAGAGGGTGGCGGGCAGGTCGTCGTCCAGGTCGGTGAGCACGACGTGCGCCGTCATCACACCCGCCACGCCCGCCTCGATGGCCGCCGCGAAGGGCCGCAGCTCGCGGTCCTCGAGCCGGGCCCGGGCGTGGTGGAGGAACGGGAGGTCCAGGTGCGGGTCGACCTCGGTGTCGCCCTGGCCGATGAAGTGCTTGGCGCACGCGGCCACCCCGTTCTCCTGCAGGCCCCTGACCAGCGCCGCGCCCAGCCGGCCGACCGCGTCCGGCTCGGGGCCGAACGACCGGTCGCCGATCACGGGGCTCTGCGGGTTCGTGTCGAGGTCCACCACGGGCGCGAAGTCGAGCCTGATGCCGCAGGCCGCCAGCTCGGCCGCGAGCGCCGCGCCCTGCCGGCGAGCCAGCTCCTCGGAGCCCGCGCGCCCGACCAGGCGCGGCGCCGGCCACACCGTCCACGGCTCGCGCAGGCGCGCCACGCGGCCACCCTCCTGGTCCACGGCGACCAGGAGCGGGACGGCGTGGCCCGCGTCCCGCGCGATGGACTGCAGCTCGCGCACGAGGTCGGCCACCTGCCCGGGCGTGTCCACGTTGCGCGCGAAGAGCACGACGTGGCCCACGCCGAAATCGCGGATCAGCATGCGCGCCTCGGGTGAGGCGGTATGGCCGTGGAAGCCGGCCATGAACCGCTGCCCCACCTTCCGCACCGCTTCGCGCAAGCGGCCTCAGGCCCCCAGGCGGCGACGGACCGCCTCGTTCACCTTCTTTCCGTCCGCGGGGGTGCCCGCGGCCTGCAGCGCCGCCAGAGCGGCCTTCATCACGCGACCCATGTCCTTCGCCGAGCTGGCGCCCGTCTCCGCCACCGCCTTCTCCACCGCGGCGCCGATCTCCGCCTCGGAGGCCTCCGCCGGCAGGTAGCCTTTCAGCACCTCGATCTCGGCCTCCTCTTTGCGCACCAGCTCGGGCCGGTTCGCCTTGCGGAACTGGAAGACCGAGTCCTCGCGCTGCCGCACGAGCGTCTGCAGGACCTTCACCGCCTCCTCGTCGTCGAGCGGCGAGCGCTTGTCGATCTCGCGGTTCTTGAGCGCGGCCTTGGCCATGCGCAGCACACCGGTGCGCGGCGCGTCCTGGGCCTTCATCGAAGCCCTGAGGTCGTCGTCGATGCGTTCCACGAGCGTCATGATGCCTCAAGCATAATCCAACCGCGCTATCCTTCCTCCGTGTCCCCTGTCCCGCGCCGCGCCCCGCGCGCGGCGATCGTCGCCGGCGCGATCGTGCCCCTGCTGCTCGCGGCCCGGTCCGCGGCTCCGGAACCGGAGCCGCCCTTCGCGGCCCCTTCGTGTCCCGCGCCCCTGGGCCGGCCGGTGGCCCTGCCCCTGCGCGCCCTCGAGCTCGCCTTCCTCGGCCCGGACCGGCTCCTGGCGCTCGACGGCGCCGAGGTGGCGCTGTTCGAGCTGGGCGAGGGCGGGGCCAGGTTGCTCAGCCGGGCGTCCCTGCCCGGCCCGCTCGAGGTGGTCCGCGCGCCGGGCGGGCTGCTGCAGGCATCGGAGCGCGATGCCGCGGCGTGGGCCATGACCAGCCGCAGCCCGCGGGCCGTGCTCCTGGCCGTCGAAAGCGGAGCGCTGGTGGAGCGGGAGCAGGCCGAGGCGCTGCCCTTCCCCGGCGCGCCGCGCGGGCTCCGTTTCCGCGCGGGCACGAACCTGATCGAGGGCGAGGTGGAAGGCCTCGGCGGCGGTCCCTTCCTCGACGTCACGGGGACCGGCACGCCGCTCGCCGTGTCGCCCGAGGGACGTCTCCTCGCGGCCGGGGCCGGCGGCGCCGCGGCCCGCGTGGGACCGACGCTGGCGCCGCTGTGGCCCGGCCTCGTCGCCGCCTCGGCCGCCTCGCCGCCCGGGCACGACGACGCGCTCCTCGTCCTCACCGCCACCGGGACGCAGCCGCTCCTGAGTTGCCCGGCGCCGGGGCCCGTGCGCGCCATCGCCGCGCGCGTGCACGGGGAGACGGCACGTCTGGCCGTGGCGGTGGACGACGGAGAAGGCGGTTCATCGCTGCTCATGTTCGAGCTCGTCCACCCGCAACCGGGCGCGCAAACGCCCCCACGGCCGTGAGGGGCCACCGCCGGGCAGGGACGGCGGGAGCGCTCCTGGCGGCGCTGGCGCTCGCGGCGATGGCGCGGGCGGCGCTGGGGCCCCGGTACGGCGGCGACCTGGCGGTGGCGGCGCTGTCCCTGCCGGCCGCGCTCGATCCGGCCGCGCCCCGCGGTTCGGGCGAGGCGCTCCTGGCGCTGCTCGTGCACGAACGGCTGTTGCGGCTCGACACGGAGGGCGAGCCGCGCGCCGCGCTCGTCCGCGACTGGTTCGGCGCCGCCGGTGGACGCGAATGGGTCCTGCGCCTGGAGCCGCACGCGCGCTTCCACGACGGCCATCCGGTCACGGCCGAGGACGCGCGGCGCTCGCTGCGCCGCTTCCTGCGCAGTCCCTCTCCGGCCGCGGCGCGCCTGGCGGACACCCTCGAGGGCGGAGCCGCGTTCCGGGCCCGCCGGACCGAGGAGCTGGCCGGGCTGGTGGCCTCGGGCGCGGAGGTCGTGCTCCGGTTCCTGGAGCCGGTGGCCGTGCCCCTGGCTCCCCTGGCCGCACCGTCGGCCGCCGTCCTGTCGGCCGGCGGCTCCGGCGCGGGCCCGTTCGTGCCCACGGCCCGGGTATCGGCCCGCCGCCTGGCCCTCACCGCCTTCGGCGCGCACGTTCGCGGCCGGCCGCTGCTCGACCGCGTCACGGTCGTGGCCATCCCCCGCGCGGACGAGCTGGAGGTGGAGCTGCAGACGCGCCGCGTGAGCCTGGTCGTCGGCGCGGGCGCCTGGGGCGCCCCGGCCTCGACGCTCTTGCTCGTGTTCGACCCCTCCCGGCCGCCGTTCGACGACGCGGCGCTGCGCGCCACGGCGGCCGACGCGCTCTCCCGCTCCGACCTGGCGGAGCGCGTGCTGCCCGGCGCCGCGCCCCCGGCCGGGCTGCTGCCTAGGCACCTCTGGCCGCCGTCCTCCGCCCACGCGGAGGCGGCCCACGCGCGCGGCGCCGTTCCGGCTACGCCCATCACGCTGGCCGTCAGCTCCGAGGTGCCGCCGCTCGTGAGCCAGCGCCTGATCGCGTACCTCGACAACCTCGGTTTCCGCGCCGGCGCGGTGGCGACCACGCCCGACCGCGCGCTCGACGCGGCCGCTCACGCCCGGCTCCTGACCTGGTCGCCGGAGGTGCCGGAGCCGGAGCTGGCGCTGCGCGAGCTGGCCGCCCTGGCCCCCGACGTGCCCGGCGTGGCCGCCGCCCTGGCGGCCGCCGCGCGTGAGCCGGACGTCTCGCGCCGGCGTTCCTACCTGGGCGAGGCCGAGAAGGCGCTGCGAGCCTCGGGAGTGCTCGTGCCTCTGGCCGCGGTGCCCGCCGCCGCGCAGGCGCGCGCGAACCTTCACGGCGTGACGACCGACCGCGCCGGCCGTCTCGTCCTCGAAGACGCGTGGCTTTCGCCGTGACGCGGCTCGGGCTGCGCGGCCGGCTGCTGGCGGGCTTCGCCCTGGTCGCGGTGCCGCCCATCCTCGTCCTGGGCTTCGCTTCGGCCGCGCTCCTGGCCCGCAGCTCCCGGGACGCGGCGCGGGTGCGGCTGGAAGCGGCGCTGGGCTCGGCGGAGGCGGAGCTGGCCCGCCGCCGTCAGGCGGCGGGCGAGGAAGCCGAGCGGGTGCTGTCCGACGACCTGCCCCAGGCCGAAAACCCCGAGGATCCGCTGGTGGTCGCCAAGGTGATCGCGCAGGAGCGCCGCCTCGAGGTGCTCGAGGTCCTCGACGCCGAAGGCAAGGTCATCTCCTCGCACCACTGGCCCGCCGGGTTCGGCCTGCCCGACCGGGACGCCGTCTTTCCCGGCCAGGACGCCTTCCGGATCGAGACCGCCGTGCAGGACTACGGCGGGGCCGAACGCCTCGCCGTCACGGCGGCGCGCCGCGGCCGCTGGCGTGGCCAGGACGTGCTGGTGCGCGCGGGCTGGTTCGTGGATGCCGACTTCGCGGCCGAGCTGTCCGCCTTGATGGGCCTGGAGCTGGCGCTCCGCGACCAGGCGCACGGCCGCTGGATCGCGCGTGCCGGCGCGCCCCTGCGCGGCTGGGGCGACCCCGCCCTCGACGCGGCGCGGCCGGGCCAGGTCTCGCTGGGGGGCGAGACGTACCGCTGGGCCGCCCGGCCGGTCGTGCCCGGTCTCTGGCTCGTGGCCGCCCTGCCCGGCGCGACGCTCGACGCCGTGGCCGCCGACATCCGCCGGTTGTCCGTGGCGCTGGCCGCGGCCACCCTGGTCCTCGCCCTGGTGGGCGCCGTGCTCCTCTCCGGACGCATCGCCCGGCCGGTGCGCGAGCTGGCGGACGGCGCGCGACGCGTGGCCGCCGGCGACCTCGACGCCGCCGTGACCGTCGCGACCGGGGACGAGATCGGCCAGCTCGCGACGTCGTTCAACGCGATGACCGCCGACCTGCGCGACTCGCGCGAGCGGCTCCTGCAGGCCGAGCGCGTGGCGGCCTGGCGCGAGATGGCCCGGCGGCTCGCGCACGAGCTGAAGAACCCGCTCTTCCCCATCCAGCTCTCCATCGAGACCTTGCGGCGCGTCCTCGACCAGGAGCAGCGGGGGGAGGCGGTGAGCGGCCCGCGCTTCGCCGCGCTCTTCCGCGAGTCGAGCGAGACGATCATCGAGGAGCTGGGCTCGCTGCGCAAGATCATCGACGAGTTCAGCCAGTTCGCGCGCATGCCGCGCCCGCGGCCAGCGCCCACCGACGTCAACGCGCTGGTCGAGCACACGATCGCGCTCCACCGCGCCCGGGCGGACGGGGTGCTGGTCGAGACCGAGCTGGCCGCGGGGCTGCCTCCCGCCAACGTGGACCGCGACCTGCTGGCCCGCGCGCTCGGCAACCTGGTGGCCAACGCGCTCGAGGCCATGCCCGAGGGCGGGACGCTGCGCGTGCGCACGGCCACGGAGCCGCCGGGCGTCTCCGTGCAGGTCGAGGACACCGGCCCCGGCCTGGACGAGGAACAGCGCACGCGGCTCTTCACGCCGTACTACACCACCAAGCGCGGGGGCACCGGCCTCGGGCTGGCCATCGTGCAGGGCATCGTCTCCGACCACGGCGGCCGCGTGCAGGTGAAGAGCGAGCCGGGCCGCACGACCTTCACCCTCCTGTTGCCCGCCGCCACGCCATGAAGGAAGCTGGAGGCCGGTGAAACCCCGGATATTGATCGTCGACGACGACCAGGGGACGCTGGCGTCCCTCTCCCGCGCCTTCGCCCTCGAGGGCTACACCGCGATCACGTCGTCCTCGCCCGCCCGCGCGCTCGAGCGCCTGGTGGAGGAGCCGGTGGACGCCATCCTCTCGGACGTCGTGATGCCCGAGATGGACGGCCTGGAGTTCCTGGCCAGGGTCAAGGAGCAGGCGCCCGAGGTGCCGGTCATCCTGATGAGCGGACAGGCCACGGTGGAGACCGCGCTCAAGGCCACGCGCCTGGGAGCGCTCGACTTCGTGGAGAAGCCGGTCGGTCTCGACCGCCTGCTCCTCACCCTGCGCAACGCGCTGCGGCTCGACCGCCTGCAGCGCGAGAACCGCGAGCTGCAGCGCTACTGGCAGGACGAGCTGGCCCTCATCGGGGACAGCGCGTCCATGCAGTCCCTGCGCCGGCTCATCGAGCGCGCGGCCCCCTCCGACATGCCCATCCTGATCCTGGGCGAGAACGGCACGGGCAAGGAGCTGGTCGCGCGCGCGGTCCACGACCTCTCGCCGCGCCGGGCGCATCCGTTCGTCAAGATGAACTGCGCCGCGGTGCCGGCCGAGCTGATCGAGAGCGAGCTGTTCGGCCACGAGAAGGGCGCGTTCTCGGGCGCGGTCATTCAGCGCCGGGGGCGTTTCGAGCAGGCGGACGGCGGCACGCTCTTCCTCGACGAGATCGGCGACATGTCGGCGCCCATGCAGGCCAAGCTGCTGCGCGTGCTGCAGGACGGCGAGATCACGCGCGTGGGCGGCACGGGCGTGGTCACGGTGGACGTGCGCCTCATCTCGGCCACCAACCGCGACCTCGACACCCTCCTGGCCGAGGACCGCTTCCGCGAGGACCTGTATTACCGCATCAACACCGTCACCCTGCGCACGCCGCCCCTGCGCGAGCACGCGGCCGACGTTCCCGCCCTGGCCAACCACTTCGTGGCCGCCGCCTCGCGCCGCAACCACTGGAAGCCGCGGCGCCTGGCCGCGGACGCGCTCGACCTGCTGCGGCAACAGCCGTGGAAGGGCAACGTCCGCGAGCTGCGCAACGTGATCGAAAGGGCGCTCATCCTCAGCGACGCCGACCCCATCGAGGCGGCCGACGTGCGCCAGGCCCTGCCCGCGTCCGGCGGCCCGCCGCGTCCGGGGGTCCTGCCCACGGAGGGCGTCCTGCGCGACCTGGTGGACGCCTACGAGCGCGAGGTGATCCGCGAGCGCCTGCGCGGCATGGCCGGGCACGTCACCAACGCCGCGCGAAGCCTCGGCCTGGAGCGGAGCCACTTGTACAAGAAATGCCGACAGCTCGGAATCGATATCAGGGAGGGCACATGAGCACGAATCGACGCGAGTTCCTGCGGCAGGCCGCCGCCACGGGCGCAGCGCTCTCCGCCGGGCCTTTCGCCTCCCGCGTCCTCGGCGCGAGCGAGCGCGTGGTCGCGGGCTTCGTCGGCGTGGGTGGCATGGGCCGGGCGAACCTGCGCGACTTCCTGCGCGCGGGGGTCGACGTGGCCGCGGTCTGCGACGTCTTCGAGCCGAACCTCTACCAGGCGGTGGAGATGACCGACAACCGCGCGAAGCCGTACCGGGACTTCCGCCAAGTCCTCGACCTCAAGGACGTGGACGTGATCGTCGTCTCGACACCCGACCACTGGCACGCGATACCGATGATCCAGGCCTGCGCGGCGGGCAAGGACGTCTACGTGGAGAAGCCGCTGGCACTGACCATCCACGAGGGTCGGCTGATGGTGGAGGCCGCCCGACGGCACAACCGGGTGGTCCAGGTCGGGACCCAGCAGCGCTCGGGCGCGCACTTCCAGAAGGCGATTGAGATCGTGCGCTCCGGGGCGCTGGGGACGGTCCGCTTCGTGCGCGTGTGGCGCTACGGCGGCCCGCCCGTGCCCGAGGGGATGGGCAACCCGCCCGACGCCGCTCCCCCGCCCGGGCTGGACTGGGACATGTGGCTCGGCCCCGCGCCGAAGGTGCCCTACAACCGCAATCGCTTCCTGGGCAACTTCCGCTGGTTCTGGGACTACTCGGGCGGCGAGCTGACGGACTGGGGCACGCACCTGATGGACGTGGTGCACTGGGGCATGAACGTGGAGGCGCCGCTCACGGCCTACGCGGTCGGAGGCAAACACTACCTGTCCGACAACCGCGAGACGCCGGACAACATCGAGGTGGTGTACGAGTATCCGGGCTTCGTCACGACCTTCTCCCACCGGGTGCTGAGCCGGACGATCGACGGCCGCGGCTACGGCGTGCAGTTCGACGGCACGCAAGGCACGCTCTTCGTCGATCGCGGCGGCTACGACTTCCGTCCCGACCCCGGGCGCGTGGGCGGCGAGACCGTGCCGCCTTCACGGCCGCCGGTGAAGGGCGAGACCTCGGCCCAGCACTTCCCGCACGTCCAGAACTTCCTCGACTGCGTGAAGAGCCGCCAGCGCCCGGCCTCGGACGTGGAGATCGGGCATCGCTCCACGTCCGCCTGCCAACTGGGCAACGTCGCCCTGCGCACCGGCCAGAAGATCACCTGGGACGCGAAGGCGGAGCGGGTGACGGACGTGGCCGCCGCCAATGCCTACCTGCGCAAGGAATACCGCAAGCCCTGGTCCATGGAGAGCTGACCATGCCGTTCTCCGCTGGCCGTGGTCGGCTCTACGTTGCCCGGTTGCGTCCGCTCGGGTAGACCCAGGGCGCGCGGTAGGTCCGGCTCAGGAGCGCGTTGGCCTGCGCATCGCCCGGGACCTCCTCCTTCACGCCGTCCCACTCGATGCTCCGGCCCAGCTTCATGGAGAGCACGCCCAGCAGGCTGACGTTGGTCGAATGGTGGCCGACCTCGATGTCGGACACCGGCCGGCGGCCGGTGCGGATGGCCTCGATGAAATCGGACCACAGCTCCGGGATGTTCTGGTCGTCGGGCTTGTGCAGCTTCGCTTCCTCGTGCACGACCGCGGCGCCCTTGGCCGTGGGATGGAACGTCCAGCCGTCGAGCCAGCCCATGTGGAACGTGCCCTCGGTGCCGTAGAAGTAGCAGCCTACGTTCGCCTTCTCGGCCTGGTTCCCCCCGTAGAGCCGGTGCTCCCACACCACGTTGAACCCGTCGAAGTCGTAGCTCGCCACCTGCGTGTCCGGCGCGTCGGTGTTGTCGCGCTTGATGCGCCGGCCGCCGGTCGAGTAGACGCGCCGGGGGTACTTCTGCTCGCTCCACCACAGGACCTGGTCCATCCAGTGGATGCCCCAGTCGCCGAGCTGCCCGTTCGCGTAGTCCATGAACTGCCGGAACCCCCGGGGATGGATCCTCTTGTTGTAGGGTCGCAGCGGGGCCGGCCCGCACCACATGTCCCAGTCCAGGCCGGCCGGGGCCTCGCTGTCCGGCGTCACCTCCCCGGGCCCGCCCGGATAGTGGACGAAGGCCCGGACCATGCCGATCCTGCCCACCTTGCCCGAGCGGAGGAACTCGATGCCCGACCGGTTGTGCGGCGACACGCGCCGGTGCGTGCCGACCTGCACCACGCGGGCGGCCGCGCGGGCCGCCTCGACCATGGCCCGGCCTTCGCGGATGGTGTGGCCGATCGGCTTCTCCACGTACACGTGGGCTCCGGCCCGCACGGCGGCGATCATGTTGAGCGCATGCCAGTGGTCGGGCGTCCCCACGATCACGATCTCCGGCTTCTCCTTGTCGAGCAGCTCGCGGTAGTCGCCGTAGCGGGCGGGCGCGGCGCCGGTGAGCTTCCCCACCTCCTCCGCCGCGGCGTCGAGCGCGGCGCGGTCCACGTCGCACAGCGCCACGGCCCGGCTGGTCCCCGAGGCCAGCGCGGCACGGAGGATGTTCATCCCCCACCAGCCCGAGCCGATGAGCGCCGTGCGGTAGACCGGGGCGCGGGTGGTCTGGAACAGCGGCCCCACCGAGGCGCCCATCCCCGCGGCCACGGACGCCTTCAGGAACTCCCGGCGGCCGCCGGCGGCGGCGCTCACGACGTGGCCGGCATGGGGTCGCTCGTGACCCTGTGCCGCTGCGCGTCGAAGTAGAGCACGCGCCCTTCCCGATAGGACTGCACGGACATGCCGATGGTGACCATGGCCGCGTAGGCGGTGTCGGCGTCGAGCACGGGCTTCTGCCGCGACTTGACGCAGCGCAGGAAGTTCGCCATGTGCGACTCGCGCGGCTCGGTCTCGAGCTGGACCTGGATGGTTCCGTACTTCTCCTTGAACTTCTGGCGGGCGATCGGCTGGGGCGTGACCGTGATGTAGTCCACGCGGCCCTCGAACCGGCCCTCGGGGACCATGGTGATCGTTCCCTCGCGCCCGCGCAGGAGCCCGGGGATGTGCGTGTCGTTGGCCATGCTCGAGCTGAGCACCAGGGAATGGCCCCGCGGGTACTCGGCCATGAGCGCGAACGTGTCCGGCACCTCCCGGTCGTGGAACGCGTAGATGCCGCCGCTGGCCATCACCTTGTGCGGGAACTGCGCCTGGCCCCAGGCGATGTTGAGCGGCGCCATCACGTGGTAGAAGAGGTCGGTGGCGATCCCGCCCGAGTAGTCCCAGTACTTGCGGAACCGGAAGAACCGGTCGGGGTCCCAGGGGCGCGAGGGCGCGTCGCCCAGCCACATCTTCCAGTCCACGTAGTCTTCCCCGCTGGCGGTCGGGCCCGCGGCGGGATCGATCTTCCAGTTCCACTCGCCCTCGGTCGAGTTGCGGTGGTAGGAGCCCTGGCTCTGGATGAGGTCGCCGATCATCCCGTCCTGGATGGCCTTGCGCGCCTGCCACCACTGGTCGGAGCTGGTGGTCTGCGATCCGACCTGCAGCACGCGGCCCGTCTGCTTCACCGCCTCGGCGACCTTGCGCGCCTCCTCGATCGTGTGCGTGACCGGCTTCTCGAGGTAGACGTCCTTGCCCTTCTTCATGGCCTCGATCGCCTGGCGGGCGTGCCAGTGGTCCGGGGTCGCGATGACGACCGCGTCCACGTCCTTGCGGTCGAGGACCTCGCGCCAGTCGAGCGTGCCCTCGCACTCGGCGAGCTTCTGGGCGGCGCGCTTGCGCTTCTCGTAGACGTCGCACACCGCGACCACGCGGGCGGCCAGCGCCGGGTCGGGCGGCGGAGGCGGCGGGCCGAAGCCGCGGGGCAGGGGCTCGATCTGGCCGCCCGTCTCCATGACCCAGCGCATGACGGACATCCCGCGCCCGCCCGTGCCGATCATGGCCACGTTGATGCGGTCGTTCGCGCCGCGCACCGACTCCTGCGCGAAGACGGTCGGTCCCATGGCACCCACGGTCACGCCCGCGCCCACGGCGGACTTGACGAACTGGCGGCGGCCGAGCCTGCCATCGCTCATGTCAACCCCCTGGTATGTGAGTGGTTGAGCATACTCCCAAGGAGTCCCCTGCGTCCTCAGCGGGCACGTTGGGATACCCCGGAGGGTGTTCCATGCATTCCCGGCGTTCGGTGCGCGCAGCGGAGCGTTTCCGCAGCCGCCTCGCGGCAGGTTCACCCTGCCGCGAGGCGCTGGATGAAGCAAACGCGGAGCGTAGCGCGCCGCATCCGGATCAGAACAGCCGCGCCAGCTCCGGCCGTTTGAGGACCACGTCGCGGACGCGGTCGATCCAGCCCTCACGCCCTTCCGGGGGCAGGATCTCGTGCGGGACCTTCATCTCGGAGAGCAGGCGGTCCACGAGCTGGTCGATCGAGCGCATGAAGAACTCGTCCGTGTCGCGCACGCCGTCCGCCGAGGGCGCGCCCGAGATCGGGACCTTGAAGAGGACGTCGTAAGTCTTCATCCAGTAGGCCACGAAGCGCTCGTAGGGCACCTGGCGCCCGCAGGCCAGCATCAGGTACGCGTAGTTGTCCAGCACGCTGCGGTCGCACACCACGACCTCGTGGTAGGCGCCGGAGCGGATCTCCTCGGCCACCTGGGTCATCAGGATCCAGGTCTGGGCCTCGAGCGAGGTCTGGCGGTTGATGGGCAGGGGCGAGAGCCGCGCGACCTCCTTCACCACGTCCACGTGCACGCCCTGGCGCTTGAGGGCGCCGGCCAGGTCGTAGCAGAGCGTCGTCTTGCCGACGCCGTGGGTGCCGACAAAGGCGATCTTCAACGACTCCGGCGCCTCGCTGTCGGCGTCACCGAGAGCCCTCGATGTGCGCCGTCGGGGGCACCGCCGGCGGCGCCTTCAGGGCCGTGCGGTAGACGAGATAGGCGACGCCCAGGAAGAGCAGGAAGCCGAAGAGCGTGGGCACGCGCTGGCCGCCGAACGCCAGCACCGCGGCGATCCGCTCCACCCGCGGATCCGGCCAGTTCAGGAAGGACGCGGCCAGGCCCATGATCGAGCCGCCGGCCACGAGCCCGGAGCTGTAGAGGACGCCGGGGCCCGCGTCGGACTCGGCCCCGCTCCCCCGCCGCCTGTCCACGAGCCTGCGGGCCAGGCCGCCCAGGAAGATCGGGGTGGTGCTCTCGAGCGGCAGGTACATGCCCACCGCGAACGCCAGCGCCGGCACCCCGATCACCTCCATGAGGATCGCGGTGAACACGCCGAGGAGGACGAGCCCCCAGGGAAGCTGCTGGGTGAGGATGCCCTTGATGACCAGGCTCATCAGCGTGGCCTGCGGCGCGGGCGCCGTCTCCGACCCGATGCCTTCCTGCACGCGGTAGCGGACCTCGCCCGCGTCGGTGACGAGGTAGCGGCCGTCCGGAACGCCCTCCACGCCGCCCACGCGGGCCAGCCGGTAGGGAGCGCCGTCGGGTCCCTGTTGCACGGGCGCCTCGGGACCGGGCGCCAGCACGACGGTGTAACGCGCCTCCTGGATCCGTGTGTTCCCCTTGTTGATGAGCTGGAGCGTGCCCCCGATCACCAGCACGCTGGTGACGACGCCGACGATCAGCGCCACCTGCTGCTTCCAGGGCGTCCCGCCGACCAGGTAGCTGGTCTTGAGGTCCTGGCTGGTGGTGCCGGCGTTGCTCGCCGCGATGCAGACGACCGTCCCGATGGAGAGGGCGGCCGCGGTGTAGGCGTGCCCGGTCCAGCCGAGCAGGACGAAGACGAGGCACACGCCCATGAGGGTGGCGATGGCCATGCCGCTGACCGGGTTGGAGGACGAGCCCAGCTCTCCGGTGATCCGGGAGGAGACGACGGAGAAGAAGAAGCCGAAGACCAGGATCGCGATCGCGGACAGGACGGCCACGCCGATCCCGGGAACGGGCCGGAGCTGGGGAAGGAACGACATGAAGAGCGTCAGCCCCACCGAGCCCGCCAGCACGATCGAGATCGGGATGTCGCGCTCGGTGCGCCGCCGCGTCAGGCGCTCGTCCGCGCCCGACCGGCGCAGGTCGCGGAACGACGCGCGGAAGCTGTCCACGATCGTGGGCATCGCCTTGATGAGGTTGATGATGCCGCCCGCGGCCACCGCGCCCGCCCCGATGTAGCGGATGTACCGGCTCCAGATGTCGAACGGCTCCATGGTCCCGATGGGGACGGTGGCGGGATACAGCGGCGCCGCGCGGCCCTCGCCGAAGAGGGCGATGGCGGGGATGAGCACCAGCCAGGAGAGCAGCCCGCCTCCCACCATGATCGCGGCCGAGCGGTAGCCGATGATGTAGCCCACGCCCATCAGCTCGGGCGAGAGGTCCATGGAGACCTGCGCGGCCCGGTAACGGGGAATGGGCAGCTCGGCCACCCCCGGCCACAGCCGCGTGATCGCCGTGAGGAACTTGTAGCCGAGCGCGACGAAGAGGCCGTGGAACACGAGCCTGGCCTGCGCCCCGCGCTCCTCCCCGGCCACCAGCACCTCGGCCGCCGCCGTCCCCTCGGGGTAGGTGAGCCGGCCGTGCTCCTTGACGATCAGGTAGCGCCGGAGCGGGATCATCATCAAGACGCCCAGGATCCCGCCGCACAGCGACAGCAGCAGCGTGCGCGTCCAGTCCATCTCGAAGCCGAGCAGGACGAGCGCGGGCAGGGTGAAGGCGACGCCGGCCGCGATCGACTCGCCGGCCGATCCCGTCGTCTGCACCACCGTGTTCTCCAGGATCGTGGCCCGCCGGTGGAACACCCCGGAGAGCGCCCGGAAGATGGTGATGGAGAGGACGGCGATGGGCACGGAGGCGGAGACGGTGAGGCCGACGCGGAGGGCGAGGTAGACGGAGGACGCGCCGAAGATGAGACCGAGCACCGAGCCGAGCACGACCGCGCGCGGGGTCAGCTCGGACAGCCGAGCCTCGTCGGGCGTGTAGGGCTTGAAGGGCGCCGTCGTCGCGGGAGGCTCGGGGCCGCCGTGCACCAGGTTGATCCTCCGGGCCGGGTCTGCGGCGATTCTAGCAGCAGCCCGCCGCGCGTTGCGCCTGCGCGAGCGGGCATGCTGTAATCGTGCTCCAGGATGCGGTGCGCTCCGCTGCGCTCATGACCGACTTCTACGAGCCCCACCAGAAGCTGGTGCGCATCGTCATCCTGGGCCGGGCCTTCGACGTCCCCGAGAACAACCTCCTCCTCCGGCAGATGCAGTACGTGGCGCCGGACATCGGCACGGGCAAGTACTGCTGGAACGCGGAGTGCCGCTACTGCGAGATCAGCTACCGCCGCCGCGCGGGCGAGCCGGAGCAGGCCGCCCTGGCCTGCCGGCTGAAGGGCCTGGAAGGCATGCGCATCACGAAGACGGCTCTCGAGATCAAGTACAACATGAGCGAGGCGCTGGCCAAGGCGCCGAAGGCCGACTGAGACCGCCCCGGTCGCCTCGCGTGCCAACGGGGATGGCACAACCGGGCCCACGACTCACGCGCCGCCGAGTCAAGCGTGCACAGGCCGCCGCAGGAGTCGTTGACCCGACAGCAGGGGATGGAACACGCGCTGGACGCTCCTGCGGTGCAAAGCTCGTTTCAACCGTACCAGGTCGCGGAATGCTTGATCGACCTGAGAGCGGGCGGGCGGACAGTCCACCGATTCGAGCACCATCGCGGCGCGTTCGAGATGCCGCTGTACGTCGCCGAGAATGCGTGACGCGCCATCCCCGAGTACGATCTCCCGCGTGATATGTCGCGCGGCCTCTTCGGGAGTCGTGCTCCGGCCGCCCAGTAACCGCTTGGCCACATAGTTGTATCGATTCCGGCCCAGGTCTTCGTGCACGTCTTCGAGATCGTCGATGATCTGGCCGCCAATGGCCACTTCGTCCGCGAACTGCGCCAGACTGGCCAGGTCCGCGGGCTGTCTGAGCTTGAGGCAGATTGCGGCAGTCCCGACTTTGAAAATGGCGGCGATCTCCGCGTAGCCTGCTGCGAGGTCCCCACAGCGGCCCTCCGGTTGGCACTGGAGCCGATCGATCCGGAGGATCGCCCGAGTGGTGCTCTCCAAAGCCCCGTGGAAAACGCTCCAGAAACGGCAGGAGCGCGCGAACTGCCTCTCGAACGCACGTTCGGCCTCGATCAGGAATTGGTCCGCCGCATAGAGCAATCGCCTGTCGGAGGCCTGACCGTCGAACAAGTCGTCCTGAATGCGCACGAACAAGAAGAGGCAGAACTGGCCCCAGAGGACGTCGCGCAGCAGGTTTCCCCGGACACGGATGCCGCTGCGGCGTACCAGAGCGCGCGGGAGCACTGTCCAGTACGGCGACTCGTGGTCGCTCACCACACGCCTGCGCGCAGCACCAGGCCTTGCGCGGCGGCGGGACCAAAGCTCGTCCTTCGGTAGCCCGACGGGCCAGGAACGCATCCATGAGGTCGCCCGTGCGCTCAGTTCAGCAAACGAACACCCCCGGGGCTCCGAGGTCACGACCAGCGACCGAACGGCCAGCGGCCCACCCAACTGCCGGGCCATAGGCGCATGTGCGGGTTCTTGTGGAACCCCTCCATGAACCCAGCCTGGTCGATGGGCAACTGGTCGCTGTGTACCGCTTCCTCCAGTGCGCGCAGGTCATCGGGGCTCAACGTGAACCCGGCCTGTTCGACGGCTCTCGCCGTATCCTTCCGGAGTTCCTTCCAGAACGCGGCGTCTGTAAGCGCCTTTCGGTACACGTCCTCCAACGTACTCGGTGTCATAGCTACCTCCGCGGGGCCGCCGCCGGCGTCGTCGAGCGAAGACGCTCGAGGCGCCTCTGTGCGTCATGAACGAGCGGGCCCTTCCGGCCGCTCGCGAGGAATCGCTCGTAATGCTGCATGGCCGCCTGGAACGAGCCCTGGGCTTCGTGGATCTTACCCAGCATGACATGGGCTTCTGAGAACTTCGGGTCCAGCTCCAAAGCGCGTGAGTAGTGTCGTATGGCCTCACCGGCCTTACCGGCCTTGTATAGCGCCTCTCCCAGCCGAGCGTGAGAACTCGGTCTCGCGGGGTTCATGGCGATCGCCTCGCGGAGGATCTCCGCCGCGCCGCCGTACATGCCAACGCTGATCATGTGACCCGCCAGCTCCTCATGCTGTCGCGTCGGATCCCACCCGAGCTCTTGAGCGCGGCTGGTGTAGAGCCGCCGGTATCGCTCGGCTTCCGGAATCTCGCGGTCGCGCCGGTGGAGCGCATACAACATGCCATACACTCCGGCGTCTACAGGAGAGATGTCGACCGCCAGGTGCAGCGCCTGCTTTGCCTCAGCGAACTTGCCCGTGCCGATGAGAGCGGCCCCTTGGAGCGTATACAGATATGGGTAACGCCAGCGCAGGCGCAGGGCCGGCTCCAGCCCACCGAGCGCCCCGTCAAAATCACCAAGGCCGAGGCGAGTTTCGGCGAGGTTCACCAGCAGAATGTTGTTTCCCGGCGCGTACTCCAGCGCGGTCTCCAGATGTTGAACCTCCGCCGCCGGATCGCCTTCGAGGAACGCCCCTGCCCATTCAATCATCGCCTGCTCGAACGGACTCGCTGTCGGAAAGAGCTTCAGCAGCACGCGCTGGTGCTCCAGTGCTTCGTCGATTCGACCTGACGATACGAGGCCGGGAATGCACCAGATCCGCGGAGTGACGAACGTCGGATCGAGTTCCATCGCACGCACCAGATACTTCGCGCCGCCAGGTTCGTGCCGGAGCGCATACTTGCTGTAGAGGAGGAATGCCTTCAGCGCCTCGAGGTTGCGCGTACCATGCGAGAACCAGGGCCGGAGGTCCTTGTCCGCTACCACCGTCAAACCCTCGCTTTCGAGGAAGGCCAGGAAGCTCTTCGCCGCCGTGGTGACCGCTTCGGGCAGCCGGGCCTCTGCAGTCACGACGGAATCGTGCGAAGAGCGCACCTCTCCGGTCGAAGGCTCCACCACGTTCGACTGCAGCCGATGACCTTCGCGAGTGGGAGTGATGCGTCCGTCGATCACGAACGCGAGGGCCTCGTTACGAAAGACTTTGTAAAGATCCGGTCCGCGCGGCGGCTCACGTTCGCCGATCTCGTTCTCGATGACGCCATTCAGCCACAGCGGGTCCACCACCGCGAGGCTTTCCACGCCCATTAGTTCGCTTACGAACAGCGCCTGTACGATCTCCGGCCAGGCAGCGGTATCCGTGGACCCGCTGATGTTATGCGGCATGAGGACGCCGATCCTGACGCTAGCCGGCGATGCAGGCACAGGGGCCGATGCCCGGCGCTGCGTAAGTACGACCACGACGACCGCGACAGCCGCTCCGGTTACGACGAGGGTCGTCGCCCAAGCCATGGTCGGACGCTTCCAATGCCGTCCGCCGTCCACGGCATGCTCGTCGGCGTACGCTGCGTGGTCTATACGCCGGCGGAGCGCGCGTACGTCCACGAGCAGATCACGTGCGTTCTGGTAACGCTCCTCGGGGTCTTTCGCCAGGGCCTTTCGCACGATGCGATCCAACTCCTCCGGCGCCTCATAATTCAGTCTCGAGATGGCGATCGGCTCGCGGTGGAGAATGGCGTTCAGGATCTCCGCGTCGTTTCCGCTGAATGCCGGCCGGCCAGTGCACATCTCGTACAGCACTGCGCCGAAGGAGAAGATGTCGCTCCGGCGGTCGAGCGGCTTGCCCAGGATCTGCTCGGGAGCCATGTAACGTGGAGTGCCGGCGATCCCCTGACCGTCGACTTCCGAGTCACGTGACCGAGTGGTCGACGCCTCGGTGGTGCGGAGCAATTGAGCCAGGCCAAAGTCGGTAAGCAGGGCCCGTCCGTCGGCCGTCACCAGGACATTGCTCGGTTTCAGGTCTCTATGGAGGATGTCGTGGGCGTGTGCGGTCTCGAGCGCGCTGCCCACCCCCTCCGCGTAGCGCAGGACGTCGCGAATAGGCA
>DATKEG010000198.1:0-16143 GCA_035544515.1 Vicinamibacteria bacterium
TCCTTCACCAGCGTCTTGCCGCTGCCCGTGGCCACCGGCGCCTCGTAGAGCACGCGCCCGTCCTGCTTGTACCAGAGCCGCCGCTCCTCGATGCTGATCACGAGGTAGGGGCGGCCGGGGGCGGCGGCCTCGGCGTCCTCGCGCGTGCGCTCGAGCCGCTCGCTGGCCGTGCTGGCGCCCCACTTCGCGGCCTCGAGCACGTCCTGGTTGTCGTCGAACACCATGCGGGTGACGTCACGCCGCAGGCGGGCGGACGCGGTGGCGGCGAACAGGGCGCTGCTGAGCGCGGTGGCCAGCAGACCCAGGCCGATGAGCCACCAGGCCACGTGGCCGCCGTGCCCGAAGAAGCGGACGACGGGCTGGCTCCGGCGCGCCGCCCAGGCCTTCAATGGAAATACACCGGCATGCCGGGGCGGACGTTCTCCAGGATGGCCTCCAGGTCCGAGGCTTCGGCCCGCACGCTGCCGGGCAGGACGTAGTCCGCGGAATCCAGCGGCGGCGCCGCGGGCAGGGAGTAGATGACGGTGCCGCCACTGAGGAGGAGCGCCACCGGACCGAGCGCGCCGGCGACGGAACGGCGGGAGGGGACGGGCAGGCCGCGCGCCGTCCAGGCCCAGGCCGGCAGCTCGTAGGCCTCCTCCCGGCTGACCACCCGCATCACCGCGCGCTTGCCGCGCGGAGCCGCCAGCACCACGCCCTCCGCCTCGCCCACGCTCGTCTCCGGAGCGATCCTCACCGGCATCTCCCGCAGGCGCGCGCCCTCGCGCTGCAAGTACATCCGCTGGTCTTCGAGCGAGATGGCCAGGTTGAGCGCGCTCTCGCCGCCGGCCTGCAACCGGGCGACCTCCAGGAAGAGGGCGGCCTGGCTCTCCCCCGCCGCCAGCAATGTGTCCGCGCGGTCTTTTTCCATGCCCGTCATCGCCGCGCGCAGGCGGCGGGTCTCGCTCGCGTAGCGCACCCACTTGTAGACCAGGAACCCGTCGGCGAGGGCCAGCAGGCCCAGGAACACGGCGAGGCCCGCCACGATGCGCGGGTAGGCCTCGCGGAACTCGCTCCAACCGGAGCGGCGCCGGCCGAGGTCTTCGTCGTCTCGCGGTGATCGCCGCCGGCTCATGATCCCATCATCGCATCTCGCGGAGGCGGAATGCGGCGCGGGAGAGGCTTAGAGTCCGGCCGTCTGCATCATGACCGTGCGCATGCCCACCACGCGCCCGGCGGTGTCGCGCCGCTGCCGGTCCACGATCAGCACCGGGATGGCCGAGCCGTCCGCGCGCACGTAGGAGCGGACGAACGGCTTGATCTCGCCCGTTTCCGCGAGCTTCCTCTCGATGGCCCGCTTGCCCACCTCCTGCATCACCACGAACTCGAGCACGGGCCGCCCGATCATCTGCTCCGGGCGGTATCCCAGCAGCTGCAGCTCGACCGCGTTCACGCGCGTGATCACCTTGTGGGCGTCGATCTCGTGGGCGGCGATGGGCGAGGGCGGCTTCTCGAACAGCGCGTCGTAGTGGGCGGGGCCCCGGGCGAAGGCCTGGGCCAGCGCCTCCTGGTAGGCCTCCATCCGCGCGATCGCCTCTTCGCGCGGCAGGAGGGAGGGTTCGCTCATGTCATGATCGTCCGCCACTCCGGCATCCGACGCAACGCCCCCACGAGGTCCGGCCCATCGGCGACGCCGCTCAGCGCGGCAGGCGGGCGCGCGGGAAGAAGCGACGGAGGTAGTCGCGCAGGGCGGCGCGCGTGCTCTCGAAGGCGAGGTCGTCCCAGGGGATCTCCTCGGGCGGGAACGCGCGCACCTCCAGGCACTCGTCGCAGGCCTGCAGCTCTCCGCCCACGACCTCGGCCGCGTAGACGATCACCACGACCTGGCTGCCCGGGTAGGAGTACGCGTCGAGGATGCCGGTCGGGCTGACACGGAGGTTCACCTCCTCCAGCGTCTCGCGCACCGCCGCGCCCGACACCGTCTCGCCGCGGTCCACGAAGCCGCCCGGGAACACCCACTTCCCGAGGGACGGCTCGATGGCGCGCCGCAGGAGCACGATGCCGCCGTCGACCATGCAGATGGCGCAGGCCGCCACCTTGGGGTCGAGGTAGAAGACGAACCCGCAGCGCGCGCAGACGAGTCGCGGAGGTTCTCCCTCCTTGACCAGCCGCGACTCGAGCGTGCCGGCGCAGAGCGCACAGAACCGATAGTCCCCCGCCGGCGAAGCCTCGGACACAGGCCCGATTATAGGCCGCGCCCCGGCCGGCGCCGGTCGGGTACACTCCCAGGGACGATGCTGGCGGGAGTGGCTCGCGAGACGTTCCCGGGAGAGCGGCGCGTGGCCGTCATCCCGTCGGTGATTCCGAGCCTCACCGCCCTGGGCCTCGACGTCGCGGTGGAGCGAGGCGCGGGCGAGGCCGCGGGATTCCCCGACCCGCTGTACGCCGAGAAGGGCGCGCGCCTCCTCTCGCGGGTCGAGGTGTTCGCGGCGGCGGACCTCCTGCTGGCCGTGCGCTCCCTGGCCTCGAGCCATATCGCTCCCCCGCCCGATCTGTCCCTGCTGCGTGAGGGCCAGGCGGTGGTGGGCTTCCTCGACCCCATCGGCGCGCCCGAGGGCGTCAAGGCCCTGGCCGAGCGCGGTGTCGTCGCCTTCGCCCTGGACCTCATCCCGCGGATCAGCCGCGCGCAGGCCATGGACGCCCTGTCCTCCGTGGCCACGGTCATCGGCTACAAGGCCGTGCTGCTCGCGGCGGACACCCTGCCGCGCCTGTTCCCCCTGATGATGACGGCCGGAGGCACGCTCACGCCGGCCCGCATGCTCGTGATCGGCGCGGGGGTGGCCGGGCTGCAGGCGATCGCCACGGGACGGCGCCTCGGCGCGGTGGTCGAGGCCTACGACATCCGGCCCGCCACCCGCGAGCAGATCCAGAGCCTGGGCGCCAAATACGTCGAGCTGCCGCTCGACGCCCAGGACGCGCAGGACGAGGCCGGCTACGCGCGGGCCATGGACGAGTCGTTCTACCGCCGGCAGCGGGAGACGATGGGCCGGGTGGTGTCCGCGAGCGACGTGGTGATCTCGACGGCGGCCATACCGGGCAGGAAGGCACCCGTGCTGATCACCGCGGAGATGGTGGACGCCATGCGCCCGGGCTCCGTGATCGTGGACGTCGCGGCGGAGCAGGGCGGCAACTGCGAGCTGACCCGCCCCGGCGAGGCGGTCGTGCGCGGCGGCGTGACCGTCCTGGGCCCGGTCAACGTCGCCTCCGCCGTGCCCAACCACGCCAGCCAGCTCCACGCGCGCAACGTGGCCAACTTCCTGGCGCTGGTCGTCAAGCAGGGGCGCCTGACCATCGACCTCGCGGACCAGATCGTCCGCGAGACGCTGGTGGCGCGAGGCGGCGAGGTCGTCCACCCTCGGCTGCGGGAGACGCTGGGGCTGCCGCCGGCCCCCGCGCCACCCACCACCGCCGCGGGCTGACGCGGCCGCGAGAGGAGCAACGGGAATGGAACAGCTCATGGAAGGGCTCACGGTCTTCGTGCTCGCCCTCTTCGTCGGGTTCGAGGTCATCCGCAAGGTCCCGCCCACGCTCCATACCCCCCTGACCTCGGGGTCCAACGCCATCTCCGGCATCACCCTGATCGGCGCCCTGGTGTCGGCGGGGACGCCCAACGTGTTCACCACGGTGCTGGGCTTCCTCGCCGTCGTCCTGGCCACGGTGAACGTGGTGGGCGGCTTCCTGGTCACCAACCGCATGCTGCGGATGTTCAAGCGGAAGGCCTGAGGGCCTCATGCCCTGGCTCCAAAGCGCCGCCTACCTGGCGGCCTCCGTCCTCTTCATCCTCGCCTTCAAGGGCCTGTCCCACCCGCGCACGGCGGTGCGCGGCAACATGCTGGGGGCGCTGGGCATGCTCATCGCGGTGGTGGTGACGCTGTTCGACCGCCACATCGTCGGCTTCACGACCATCGTGGCCGGGCTCGTCGTGGGATCGGGAGTGGGGGCGGCGCTGGCGCTGAAGGTCCGGATGACGGCCATGCCCCAGCTGGTCGCCCTGCTCAACGGGTTCGGCGGCGGAGCCTCCGTGCTCGTGGCCGGAGCGGCGCTGGTCGAGGCGGACGTGGTGAGAGCAGCGCCGCTGCTCCAGCTCACGGTGGCCACCGCGGCCAGCGGCCTCATCGGGGCGGTGACCTTCTGGGGCAGCCTGGTGGCCTACGCGAAGCTCGAGGAGTACGGCTGGATCAAGGACCTCCGCTTCCCGGGTCAGCACCTCCTGAGTGGCGCGATGCTGGCGGCGAGCGTGGCCGTGGGGGCGGTGCTCGTCCTGCAGCCCGCCGAGACCGCTTGGTACTGGCTGCTGGTGCTCCTGGCCTCGCTCCTCGGCGCCCTCTCCGTCCTGCCCATCGGGGGAGCGGACATGCCGGTGGTCATCACCCTGCTCAACTCCTACTCCGGCCTGGCCGCCGCCGCTACCGGCTTCGCCCTGAACAACAACGCGCTGATCATCTCCGGATCCCTGGTCGGCGCCTCCGGCGTCATCCTCACCCGGATCATGTCGAAGGCGATGAACCGCTCGCTCACGAACATCCTGTTCGGCGTGATGGGGGCCGAGGCCGCCCAGACGAGCGACGACAAGGTCTACGCCGGCCGGGTGAAGTCCGCCTCGGCGGCGGAGGTGGCCATGCTCTTCGACACCGCCCGCCGCGTGGTGATCGTGCCCGGCTACGGCCTGGCCGTCTCGCAGGCCCAGCACACCGTGCGCGACCTCACCCACCTGCTCGAGGAGCGCGGCATCGTGGTCGAGTTCGGGATCCATCCCGTGGCCGGCCGCATGCCCGGCCACATGAACGTGCTGCTCGCGGAGTCCGACATCCCCTACGAGCAGGTCAAGGAGATGGACGAGATCAACCCGACGTTCCCGGAGACCGACGTGGCGGTGGTCATCGGGGCCAACGACGTGGTCAATCCCCTGGCCCGCACCGACCCCAAGAGCCCCATCGCGGGCATGCCCATCCTCGACGTGGACAAGGCGAAGACGGTCGTGGTGGTCAAGCGCAGCCTCAGCCCGGGGTTCGCGGGCATCCCCAACCCGCTCTTCGCCGCCGACAACACCGTGATGCTCTTCGGCGACGGCAAGAAGGCGCTGCTGGAGCTGATCGCGGCGCTCAAGGAGGGCTGAGCGGGGCGGGCCGGACTTTGCCGCCCGCGCGGCCTGGGCTAGGCTCACTCCACGCATGGCAGAGCGAAGAGTCGGCACCGTCGCGAGCTGGCAGCCCCTGTCCCCCATCCTCGCCCTGTTCCGCCTGATGCCGGAGGAGGGACATCCCTTCCCCGACTACCAGCCGGGACAGTACATCGCGCTGCGGCGGGAGGACTGCTGGCTGACGCACCGGCACGTGGACGCGCAGGGACGCACGCGCTACGCGCCGGACCTCGACGAGCAGGGGCGCCAGAAGCGGGGCCCGGTGACGCACTCCTACTCGATCTCCTCGGCCCCCTGGGAGACGCGCCGGCACGGCTGGCTCGAGTTCTACGTCGTGCTGGAGAAGGGCAACGCCGAGTACCCGGGGCGCCTGACGGAGTCGCTCTTCCGGGTACGACCCGGCCACGACGACAGGGTCGGCTACGTCGACCACATCGCCGGCGAGTTCACGCTCGAGAAGCGGGCGGCCGGTTTCGCGAGCGTGCTGATGGTGGGGACGGGGACGGGCCTGGCGCCGTTCGCGGCCATGCTCAAGCAGCTCGACTTCGAAGCGGAGCAGGGACGGCGCCCTTCCGCGCGCTACACCCTCCTCCACGCGAACCGCGTCTACCAGGAGCTGGCCTACCACCGCGCGCTCAGTGAGATCGAGGAGGCGGGCCGCTTCGATTTCGTCTACGTCCCCTCCGTCAGCCGCCCCGTGCCCGGGGATTGGGGCGACCGGCTCGGCGTGGGCCGCGCCAACAACGTCCTGCGGCACCTCTTCGGCCTGCCTTCGCGGGAGGAGGAGGAGCTGAAGCTCGCCGAGCAGAGCGGGGGGGACGTGGCGCTGGCCGCCACGTCCATGGCGCGCGCGGTCAAGGCGGCGCTGCCGGGGCATCTCCCGCGCGAGACGCTGCTCGAGCGGCTGGCCCCGGCCGAGACGGTGATCATCACCTGCGGCAACCCGTCCTCCATGGCGGACATCCGCGTCGTGGCGGAAACCCTGGGCATCCGTTTCGAGAAGGAAGACTGGAAGACGGTCACGCCCGCCCGGCCCTAGCCGCCAGTGCTGGTGCTCGTCCGCTATCACGAGATCGCGCTCAAGGGACGGAACAAGCCCTTCTTCCTCGACAAGCTCGCCCGGAACCTCGGCCGCGCGACCGCCGACCTCCCCGGGGTGCGGGTGCGCAGGCTCTCCGGGCGGATCTCGGTCGAGTTTCCGGACACGGTGGGATGGGACCAGGTCCGCGAGCGGGTGGGCTCGGTGTTCGGCGTGGCGAACTTCTCGCGCATCCATCAGACGCCGCCCGACGCGAAGGCCCTGGAGGAGGCAGTGGTGCGCGCGGTGGCCGGCCTGTCGTTCCGCTCCTTTCGCGTGACCACCCGCCGAGGGTGGAAGGGCTTCCCGCTGCGGTCGGCCGACCTCGACCGCGCGCTGGGCGCCGCCGTCAACCGCGCCACGGGGGTGCGCGTGGACCTCGAGCGTCCCGAGCTGACGCTCTTCGTCGAGGTGCACAAGGACCGCATCCTCTTCTCGTTCGGCAAGGAGCCCGGCGCGGGCGGCTTCCCTGTCGGCAGCTCGGGCCGGGTGATGGCGCTGCTCTCGGGCGGCATCGACTCGCCGGTGGCGGCCTGGCGCATGATGAAGCGCGGCTGCACGGTCGCGTTCGCGACCTTCCACGCCTTCCCGCTCCAGGACCGCACGGTGATGGACAAGGCGCGCGAGCTCGCGCGCGTGCTCACCCGGTACCAGTACCGCAGCCGCCTGCTGCTCGTGCCGTTCGGCGGCGTCCAGCAGGCGATCGTGGCCTCCTGCCCGGCGCCGCTCCGGGTCGTGCTCTACCGGCGCTTCATGGTGCGCATCGCGGAGGCGCTGGCCGCGCGCCACCGCGCCAAGGCCCTGGTGACCGGCGAGAGCCTGGGGCAGGTCGCCTCGCAGACGCTGGACAACATGGCCGTGATCGACCAGGCCGCGGCCGGGCCCATCCTCAGACCGCTGGTCGGCATGGACAAGGAGGAGATCACGCAACAGGCGCGCCGGATCGGCAGCTACGAGATCAGCACGCTGCCCGACCAGGACTGCTGCCAGCTCTTCGTGCCGAGGAGCCCGGCCCTGGCCGCGCGCCCGGGCGAGGTCCTGGAGGCGGAGCGCGCGCTCGACGTGCGCGCGCTGGTCGCCGACGCCGTGCGCGAGACCGCGGAGGAACGTTTCGTCTACCCGGAGGTGATCCCGTCATGAAGAACGTGAAGACGACGGCGTGGAGGTGGACCGCCCGCTGGGCGGCCGTGCTGGCCGCGACCTGCGCGCCGGCGGGGGCGGCGCCGGGCGCGCCGGGCGACGCGCCCTTCACCGTGGACTACTACTACACGGCTCGCTGGGGGCAGGCGGACGAGTTCATCCGCCTGTTCAAGAAGAACCACTATCCCGTGCTCGAGAAGCAGGTGGAGAGCGGGCGGCTGCTCTCCGTGACCGCGGTCCGCCCGCGCTACCATGGCACCGAGGAAGGCCGCTGGGACTACCGGGTCACGCTCGTCTTCCGCAGCGTGGCCGCCGCCCACGACAACGCGGGCGAGGAGGCGATCGTGAGGGCCCTCTACCCCGACCAGGAGACCTTCCGCCGCGAGGAGCAACGCCGTTTCGAGATCCTGGAGGGGCACTGGGACGTGCCGCTGGTGCCCGTGGACCTCGAAAGGTAGCTCCGACCGCGATGCTATAATCCGCTCACCGGGGCAGCGCGCGCGTGGAAGAGTCGCCGACGAGAAGGCAGTTCGCGGAGATGCTCGCGCGTCCGGACGAGGGCGTGGACGTGGCCCGGGCCGCCCTGCTCATCGCGGGCGAGGAGTACCCGGGGCTGGACGTGCCGCGCTACCTGGCCCGGCTGGACGAGATGGGCGGGGCCGTACGCCGGAGGATGGACGGCGCGAAGGGCGCGGTGGCGGCGCTCAACGCCTACCTGTTCGAGGAGGAGGGGTTCCACGGCAACGAGGTGGACTACTACGATCCGCGCAACAGCTTCCTCAACGAGGTGCTCGACCGCCGGACCGGCATCCCGATCACGCTCTCCACGGTCTACATCGAGGTCGCGCAGCGCGCGGGCCTGGCCGCGGCCGGCGTGGGGCTGCCCGGGCATTTCATCGTGAAGGTCTCGGCGGGCCGCGGCGACGTCCTGGTGGATCCCTACCACCAGGGAAGGCGGCTCTCCGCGGAGGACTGCCAGGAGCGGCTCGACCGCATCTACAGCGGACGGCTCAAGGTGAACGCGGCCATGCTGGCCCCCTGCGCCCGCAAGAGCATCCTCGCGCGCATGCTGCGCAACCTGAAGGCGATCTATCTCAAGACCGGCGAGCAGGAGCGCGCGCTGCGGATCCTGGACCTCCTCCTGCAGGTGAACCCTCGTTCGGGCGAGGACGTGCGCGACCGCGGGCTGCTCTACGCCGCCCTGGACTGCTACAACCTGGCCGCGCGCGACCTGCAGGCGTACGTGGAGCTCTTCCCCCGCGCGCCCGAGGCCGCCGAGCTGCGCGAGCAGGTGGCGGAGTACCGCGGCAAGGCCGCGCGGGTCAATTGAGCAGGCAAGGAGCGTGATCGAATGAGCACAACGGCAAAGGCCGTCGAACGCGGGGCCGGCACGCTGGCCGCCATCGAGGAGGCGCTCGGCGCCGAGGCGCGGGCGCTGCTCGAGCACCGCTGCCAGGGCATCCCGCGCGACACGCTGCACCTGCCCGGTCCCGACTTCGTGGACCGCGTGGTCGCCCGGTCCGACCGTCCGGTACCCGTGCTGCGCAGCATCCAGCAGCTCCTCTCGCACGGCCGCCTGGCCGGCACGGGCTACGTCTCGATCCTGCCCGTGGACCAGGGCATCGAGCATTCCGGCGGCGCGTCGTTCGCCAAGAACGCCGCGTACTTCGACCCCGAGAACATCGTGAAGCTCGCGATCGAGGGCGGCTGCAACGCGGTGGCCTCGACCCTGGGCGTGCTGGGCGCGGTCGCGCGCAAATACGCGCACCGCATCCCCTTCATCCTCAAGCTCAACCACAACGAGTTCCTCACCTACCCCAACAAGTTCGACCAGATCGCCTTCGGGCGGGTGAAGCAGGCCGCGGACATGGGCGCGGCCGCGGTGGGGGCGACCATCTACTTCGGCTCGCCGGAGTCGGCGCGCCAGATCGTGGAGGTCGGCGAGGCCTTTCAGCAGGCCCACGAGAGGGGCCTGGCCACCGTGCTGTGGTGCTACCTGCGCAACCCGGCCTTCAAGACGAAGGAGAAGGACTTCCACCTCTCCGCGGACCTGACCGGCCAGGCCAACCACCTCGGCGTCACCCTGGAGGCGGACATCATCAAGCAGAAGCTGCCCGAGAACAACGGCGGGTACCTGGCGCTCAGCAGCAAGGAGAACCCGTACGGGAAGATCGACAAGCGCGTCTACGAGCAGCTCACCACCGAGAACGCGATCGACTGGACCCGCTACCAGGTCGCCAACTGCTACCTGGGGCGCGCCGGCCTCATCAACTCGGGCGGGGCCTCCGGCGAGAACGACTTCGTGGAGGCGGTGCGCACGGCCGTCATCAACAAGCGCGCGGGGGGCATGGGGCTCATCTCCGGACGCAAGGCCTTCCAGCGGCCGATGCCGGAGGGCGTAAAGCTCCTCAACACCATCCAGGACGTGTACCTCTGCCAGGAGGTCACGGTCGCCTAGCCGGCTCCTCATCGCGAACGAGCTCGGCGTCAAGCGGGATCAGTGCCTGGAGCATGCCTGCCCCGACGGCGTGGCCTTGTCTCGGAATTTTGGAATCCCTTTAGGACTTCGCCGCTCAGCGGGCCCAGTATGCGACCACTCGCGCCAGGTCAGCGAGCGGAGAAGGTGTCCATGAGAATGATGCTGTCGTTTGCCGCCGTCCTGTTGGTCTCTCCGGCACTGTCTGGTGCTGAACGGCACCCGCCCCAGATAGGGCCTGGAGCTAGAGTGCAGGTTTCGGCCCCCGCGGGGGTGCTGGGCTACACGGTGCAGGGAGAGGCACGCAGGAGCATTCTTGGCACGGTCGAGGGAATCACCTCCGAGCAACTGACCATCCGTGATGGAAAAGCCTCGCGGACTGTGCCGTTCCGTGACATCTCGCACCTGAAGGTCGCGAATGGCAAGAAACGCAACGCGCCAGGAGGCGCGATTGCCGGTGGCTTGATCGCCGGCCTTGGAATGACGCTGCTGGCTGCGATGAGTGGGTGCGACGGCTGCGACACTGGCGACTTCGTCTCGATCATTGGTCTAAGCGCCGCGGGCGGTGCTGCGGCCGGAGCAGGCATCGGCGCTTTGATAAAGACAGATCGCTGGGAACGAGTGGCGGTGCCGACTCCGATTGTAGGCACCCGCGGACCCTTTCGGCTCTCGGTTTGCGGTGTCCATCGCGGCGCTGTGCTCGGCGTGACGCTCGCGTTCTAGCGACATGGCGAGCTGTGCTCGGTCGGACGTGGAATACGCGCCGGAGGCGCCAGGCATATGGATGAGAGCGCGCACGCCCGAGCTTTCAGGCCAACCAGTTTCGCATCCTGACCCCCGCCCGGCGCGCTACAATCCTGTCGGCAGCGAATCCATGACAGAGGGGCAGGCGCGCGCGGGAGGTCCCACGGTCCGGCAAGGGTTGTCCGAGGTGGCCCGCCGCCTGGCTGACCTCGGGCGCGAGCTGCACGCGCGCGGTTGGGCCCTGGGGACGAGCGGCAACTTCTCCGCCGTCCTGAGCCGCGACCCGCTGCGGCTGGCCATCACGCCGCGCGGCGCCGACAAGGGCCGCCTCGACCCGGCGCAGATCCTCGAGGTGGACGGCGGCGGAGCGACCGTGGCCGGCTCGGGACGCCCGTCCGACGAGACACGGTTGCACCTCGCCGTCCTCGCCGCGCGCGGCGCGGGGGCGGTCCTGCACACGCACTCGATATGGGCCACGCTCCTCTCCGAGGCGCACGCCGCGGAGGGGGGCCTGGCCATCGAGGGCTACGAGATGCTCAAGGGCCTCGAGGGCGTGCAGACGCACGAGCACCGCGAGTGGGTCCCCATCCTGGCCAACGCGCAGGACTGGGCGGCGGCCGCGCCCGCGGTGGAGGGCGTGCTGCGCGATCACCCGGAGGCGCACGCCTTCCTCATCCGCGGGCACGGGCTCTACACCTGGGGACGCGACCTCGCCCAGGCGCGGCGCCACCTCGAGGTGCTGGAGTTCCTGCTGGAAGTCGTGGGACGGGCCGGAAGGAGAGCTTGAGAGATGGCGACCATTCGCATCCCGGAGCAGGACCGCACGCTGGCGGACCCCGAGTCGGTGGCGGAGCACCTGGCCACGCTCGGGATCGACTACGAGCGCTGGCAGCCCGCGCACCCGGTGGCGCCCGACGCGCCGGCCGAGGCCATCCTGGAGGCCTACCGCGAGGAGATCGACCGGCTGAAGGCACGCGGGGGGTACGTGACCGCCGACGTCATCGACGTGAAGCCGCACACGCCCGGGCTCGACGCCATGCTCGCGAGGTTCAGCCGCGAGCACTGGCACGACGAAGACGAGGTGCGCTTCATCATCCACGGCCGCGGCGTGTTCCACATCCACCCGCGCCAGGGGCCGGTGATCGCCCTGGAGGTCGCGGCGGGCGACCTCATCCGCGTGCCGCGCGGGACGTGGCACTGGTTCGACCTGTGCGCGGAGCGCGAGATCCGCGCCATCCGCCTCTTCCAGGACCCCTCCGGCTGGACCCCGCAGTACACGGACAGCGGCGTGGACAAGGGCTTCGAGCCCGTGTGCCTCGGCCCCGCCTACCTGCCGCGCTGAGCATGGCGCCGGCGTGACCGGGCACCGCCCGGCGGTGGCCGTGGTGGTGGACATCGAGGGCACGACTACGCCGGTGGCCTTCGTGTACGACGTCCTCTTCCCGTACGCGCGGCGCAACGTGCGCGCGTTCCTGGCCCGCCGCGCCCACGAGCCGGAGGTCCGCGGCGACCTCGACCGGCTTCGCGCGGAACACGCGGGGGAGGAGGGGGCCGCGGAGACGCCGCCACCCTGGCGGGACGCCGACGACGTCCGCGACGCGGCGACCGCCTACGTTCTGTGGCTCATGGAGCGCGACCGGAAGTCGACGGGCCTCAAGGCGCTCCAGGGGCGCTTGTGGGAGGAGGGCTACGGCAAGGGGGAGCTGCTTTCCGACGTCTATCCGGACGTGCCCCCCGCGTTCCGGCGCTGGGACGCGCGCGGCCGAGGACCGTGGATCTTTTCCTCGGGCAGCGTGCTCGCGCAGAAGATGCTGTTTGGCCACACGCGCGCGGGCGACCTCACGCCCCTCATACGCGGGTACTTCGATACGACCACCGGCCCGAAGAAGGAGTCGGCGACCTACCGCCGGATCGCCGCGACGATCGGCGTGGCGGCGGAGGACGTGCAGTTCGTGTCGGACTTGACGGCCGAGCTCGACGCGGCCGGCGAGGCCGGCCTGCGGACCGCCTGGTGCATGCGCGACGGACCGGCCCCCCCGGACGCGCCCCACCGCGTCATCCGCACCTTCGACGAGCTGGGCTAGTGTCCCGCTACGGGTTCGTGGACCGGCGGGCCGGGCGGCGGCGGGCCGGCGCGGACGAGCTCCCCGGCGGCGGCAGGTCGCCCGTGCGGACGCCGGCGCCGACGAACCAGCCGTTGTTGTAACGCGCGTAGGCGCGGGCCCGGTCTCCCTCCATCTGGAAGCGGAGGTGCAGCGAAGGCTCCTCGCCGTCCACGAACACGTCGCCGCCCTGCGCGATGAGCGGCGAGAGACCGCGCCGTCCCGGACCGACGCGCAGCTTGAGTGCCCCCCCCTCCGACACCACGCGCATCGCGCGCACGCCGTCGCGGTACTGTCCGGTGTAGCGTGCGAGGTCCCGGGGGGTGAGGGCCACGCCCGACGACGTCTCGGGGGCGCCGAAGAACAGCCGGCCGATCTCGTGCTCGAGGGCGGTGGCCGCGACCTCCGCCCCGCTGCGCTCGGTGTTGAGCAGCACGGCGATCGTGACGTCGTCATCCGGATAGCGCGCGAGCACGGCCTTGTTGCTGCGGCCGCCACCCGTGTGGCCGACCTTGCGGCGGCCGGCGGTCCATCCCAGGCGCGTGCCGTACCCGTAATCCGCCTCGTGGCCGTCGGCCAGGCGCGTGGGCGTGCGCATGGACTGCACTCCGGCCGCGCCCACCACGCGGCCCTCGTCGAGCGCCTCCTGCCAGCGCACGAGGTCGAGCACGCTCGCGCACAGCCCGCCGGCGGCGAAGAAGCGCGGCGAGCTCCAGTACGCGGTCGGCTGCGGCCCGTAGGGCCCGCCCTCGTAGTCGACACCGCGGCCGGGCACCGCGGCGCCGTCCTCGCAATAGCCGGTGTTCGCGAGGCCGAGCGGCGCCGCGAACTCCTCGCGCACGTAGTCGGCGTAGGAACGGCCGGAGATCGTCTCGATCACCAGGCCGAGCAACGAGAAGTTGTAGTTGCTGTAGTCCCAGCGGCGTCCGGCGGGCATGGCCGTGCCCCCCCGCCGCAGGACGCTCTCCGCGGCGGACCTGGGCGCGGGGCCGCCGCGGGTGAGTCCGGAGGTGTGGCTCATCAGCTGCCGCAGGGTCAGCCTCCCGATGGCGGGCCGGGCGGCGGGGAAGAAGGCGTGGAGCGGGTCGTCCAGGCCGAGCTTGCCCTGCTCGGCGAGCCGCAGGATGGCGCCCGCGGTGAAGAGCTTGCTCACGGAGGCGATGGGATACGACGTCTCGGGTCCCGCCGGCCGGCCCGCGTCGAGGTCGGCGTGCCCGTAGCCCCTGGCCAGCACGGGCGCCCCGCGCCGGAACACGGCCACGGAGAGGCCGGCGATTCCCCCGCGCTTCATCCCCTCGGTGAGCAGCGCGTCCACGGCGGCGATGAAGCGCGAATGGTCCGGCGAGGGCTCCGGCGACGAAGGCCCCGGCACCTGCGCTTCGGTGGCCGGCTCGCGCGCGCAGCCGGAGAGCGCGGGACAGGCGAGCAGGAGGGCGAGGGCCAGGCGCATGTCCTATTCTGCCCGGTTTGAGCCGGCGCGTGGCCGCGGGGCTCCCTGGACCGTCAGCGTCTTCGTTCGAGCGTGAACGCGCCGATCGGCGCCTGGCCCTCCGGGTCGGAGAAGATGCGCCCTTCGATCTTCTGACCGTCCCAGCGGCCCACGTAGTAACGGGCGCCGCGCGCCGTCTGCATGCTGTAGCGCACGTTGCCGCGGCGGTCGAGCTGCACGCCGATGAGGGGCAGCGACAGGGAGAGCGCGCGCTGGTAGCTCAGGGTGCCGCCCCCGCGCCTGAAGGTGACGTCCACGCGCCGGGCCGCGCCGTCCTCGTTCTCGCGCCCCGTCCAGTCGCCCTCGAGGTCCAGCGGGGGCGGTGGGGGCGCCGCGGTGGTGGAGGCCGTCCCCGCGCCCTCGGCCGGGGCCGCCACCGCCGGAGGGACGCGCAGGCCGACGGTGCGCAGGCCCTCGCGCAGCGCGGGCCGGGCCTTCTCCACCACGTCGCGCGGAATGCCGAAGCGGCCGGTCTGGCGCGCCGCGGCGTGCAGCTCGGCCAGCGGGCGGCCCTCGGGCGCGAGAGAGGAGGCATGCTGCGGCGCTTCCCAGCGCACGAGCAGCCGGACCAGGTCGCGCGCGACCGCGCCCCACCACACCGCCAGGCGCGCCCGCGTGACCGGGCCGCCGCGTCCGCGCAGCCGCGTCCAGTCTTCGTTGTAGGCCGCGGCGTCCTCCTCCGTGATGTCGAGGAGTGTCTCGCCCGAACCGGTCAGCACGATGGCGGGGCTGCCCAGGTCGAGACCGCGCATCTCGACGTCCTGCGCCAGGCTGGCCTTGAGCGTGGCGGCCGCGTCGTTGAGCCGCCGCACGGCCTCCGCGGCGCGGAGGGCGGCGCTGCGGCCTCCGGCCGCGGAAACCACGAAGGCCGGGCCCAGCCCCGAGGAGATGACCGCGTGGTCGTGGTCGGGCGCATCGATCAGCGGCTCGGCCGTGAAGCGGAAGTCCACGGGATCGGCCGGTGGATTGATGCCCACGGCCGCGCGGCCCACGTACTCCGACCCCGGCACCTTGACGTCCACGGGCACCTCGGCGCCCGCCGGCACGCCGGGCACCATGACCCGGATCTCGCCGTCGGAGGCGGAGATCACCAGGGCGCGCGTGCCGCCCACGCGCACGTCGTTGCTCGGCGCGTGCGCCTGGAACCCGCGTCCGGCGATGAGGAGCACGTCGCCCGCGGCCACCGCTCCCGGTTCGAGGGACAGCACGAGCGGCAGGTGGCCGAGCAGGAACGGGGCGGGGTCCGAGGCCTCGCCGGCCAGGGTCACGACCACGGGAGCGGAGGTCCCCGGCGGACCGTCCAGGGCGGGCACGCGTACGCTCAGCGCGGAGGCCGTCGTCTCGAGCACCTCGGCGGGACGGCCGCCGAACGTCACGGTCGCGCCCGTGCTCCACCCGGTGCCCGCGAGGACGACCTCTTCGCCGGGCATGGCCACGTTCGGCGCCAGGCCGTGCACGCGCGGCGCGAGGTACACGGCGATGTCCATGGAGTCGGACTCGCGTCCGTCCACCGTGACGGTGACGGGAACCCGGTTGGGCCGTCCGGGAGCGGACGGGACGTCGGGGACCTCCACTTGCAGCCGCGTGGACGAGGCCTGCAGCACGCGGCCGGCGCGCGATCCTTCGAACTGGACGATGTTGCCGCCGGGCTCCGTGGAGAAGTTCCGGCCGGTGAGCGTGATGGCATCGCCCGCGCGAACCCGGCCGGGCTCGATGCCCCGGATCGACGGCCCGCCGAGAACCCGCGTGAGCACGAACCCGCCGGCGAGCACGACGGCCACCCCCGCGGCGCCCAGGCCGAGGACCTTCGGCGATGCCGTCCGCCCTCCGCCCGGTCGTCTCGGCGCGGCCCGCACCGCCTCCGGGCGCGGCGCGGCCGGACGGCGGGGCCGCACGGGCTCGAGCGCGACCGGTTCACGCGCGGCCACGCGCTCC
>DATKEG010000199.1:0-2127 GCA_035544515.1 Vicinamibacteria bacterium
CGCGGGCGCAGCGGCACAGCCCAACCCGGTCGAAACTGCGACAGACCAGCCAATGCTTGCTACGCTGAGCATCGAAAGGAGGTGCCGAGGGATGAGGCTTTACCCCAATGCCATTTAGATAACACGCTTCCTACACTGGGGGCGCTTGAGGGGATAGTTGCTCATCTTGATCTTCACTGCACGTGGGAAGCGCCGCTGCGATCGGCGCGGCGGCAAGATCAGCAGCGCGAGTTCGTCGTGCAGCGCCGCGAGGCGACGCGGCAGGACCCCGGGCGGGGCGAGCCAGGCGGTGAGCCAGAAGGTTCGGATCAGCATGAGCGCGTGTCGATAGCTGATCCGCTGCGGCGCGACATCGGCGCGGGTGGCCACCTGCTGCATCTCGAGCCGCACGAGGTTATAGCCGATGGCGAGGCCCCAGATCTCCTGACGAATGCGCTCGGGCGCACGGCTGCGGAGGGCTTCCTCGCGCTCGAGGGTGTGGGTTTTGACTTCGTCAAAGGCCAGCTCCAGCTCCCAGCGTTCGTGATAGAGCGTGACAATTTCCGCGGCGGGATAGGCCGTGGGGTCGAGCAGCGAGGTGAGCAGGGTGTGCGGGCGGAAGCCGCGCCGGTGGTACCGAATGGCGCGGGCGGTCAGCGTCGGGGGCAGGTCAGGGTGCGCGCGGCGCAGGTTGGGATGGACGGGGAGATCGACCAGGCAATCGTGGGGGCTCAGGCGTTGGCGGACCCGCCAGTTGAGGTTTTTCTTGGCGCGGGTGAG
Source organism: Vicinamibacteria bacterium (assembly GCA_035544515.1). Taxonomy (GTDB): domain Bacteria; phylum Acidobacteriota; class Vicinamibacteria; order Fen-336; family Fen-336; genus DATKEG01. Next base: position 760 of record DATKEG010000199.1, read on the forward strand.
CCAGTGACGATGCTGGCCCTGGGCCTGGATTTGGTGAAAGAGCCGATACGACAGAAAGCCGCGATCGACGATGGTGAGCGACGCCTCGGGGAGCTTGGGCCACAGCGACGCGGCCAGCGTCACCTCGCCGTCGGCATAGGCCCCGACGGCTAAGCCGGCCAGCACGTGGCTCCGCAGGACCATCAGGGCCACGATGCGCACCTGCGGATACCCGGCGCGGCCGCGCCCGCTCTGGGGGCGGCCGAAGGTCCGGTCGTTCTCCGGGCTGTCAGGGACGCGCAGGTGGGAGCCATCCACGCCGTAGACGGCCAAGCCGCGCCAGCGGTGCGCATTGGCCGAGGCGGTCGCCCACGCGGCGGCCGTGGTGGCGAAGAGGGTTTCCAGGGGCTGGTCCCCGAGGCGATCCCGCGCCTGGACAATGGCGCCGCCGGTCACGCGCGGGCGGCCCGGAGGATCGACAGCGGGCCAGACCAGATGGAGGTGGCGCACCACCTCCTCGATGGAGCGGTCGCGGAAGAGGCCCATCGCGATGACGAGCCACACGACGTACTCGGCCGGCAGCTTGCGGCGCCGCACACTGGCCGCGCCGGTGGCCTGCAGCGCCGCGTCGATCCACTGCGGATCGAGGGTCTGCGCGAAGAGCGCGAAGCTCGCTTCCGCCCGCCCGGTTCCGACCTCCAGCAATGCCTCGGCCAGATCCATCCCCGTCCCCCCTGTCGCGTGCCCAGCGGTGATTCACGAGGCGGGCCGGCGGCGACGGCGCGGGCGCCCGCGGGCGGCGGTCCCCGCGGACTCGCCGGAGGCGACCCGGCGCCGACGCAGCAGCTCGCGATTGATCTCCGAGACGGCTTCGATCGCCCGCCACCAGGCCTGGTAGTTGGCCACCCAGCGGCGGGCGGTGGCCACCAGCGCGGGCGGCAGCGAGACCTGCACGGTGCGGCCGCCGGCAAAGCTCACGCCGAGGTAGGTCGCGGGGTGCAGGCCCCCTCGGGCGCAGCGACAGCTGGGTTTCCCACACCGCATTCGGCGCGTGAACACACTCCCCCGCACGATGTCCTCGAACGGAGGGAGTCGGGCCAGGACCCGGGCGCGACGGGCGAGAAGCCGCTCAAGCTCTTGCATGCCTAGAGATGCAAGATACTCCAGTGCGTACGGGGGTCGTCAACGTTTAAGCGTGCGCAGGCCCGCGGGCGCCGGTGCGGAGAGTGCCTTGCATCTCTGGAGATGCAAGGCACTAAGAGTCTAAGGCCTCGTCAACCTTACCGAATCCGGTTAAGTAAACGGCATTGCGTCTAGACGGATCTAAGTGCTTTGGCCCGGAAGAGGCCGTTCCGAAGCGAAAGCGATCCGCAACGCGCTACTCCTTCT
>DATKEG010000200.1:0-3340 GCA_035544515.1 Vicinamibacteria bacterium
GGTCGCTCGGCAGGTCGCCGACTCCGTCGGCGTGAAGGTCCGCGCCGGTCAGGACGGCGAGCACGCCGGGCGCGCCCAGGGCGGCGGTGGCGTCCACCGCGCGCAGGCGCGCGTGGGCGTGGGGCGAGCGCAGCACGACGGCGTGCGCCTCCCGCGGCAGCGTCACGTCGTCGGAGTACCGGCCGAGGCCCTGGACGAGACGGGGGTCCTCGACGCGCCGGACGGACTGTCCGACGGCGAACTTCTCGAGCGAAGGCGCGCTGGTCTCTGGCATGTCGGAAATGATGGACCGGAACGAGACCGCCCGGCGAGGAGGACGATTCCCCGCGCCGCCGGCGGCCGCTCGTGCGGCTGGCCACCGACGACCCTAGCATCCGGATCGATCAAGTCAAGACCGCTTGCTGACGACAGACCGCCCGCGACAACGTGCCGGACCGCTGCCGAGATCCGCGTGCCCTCGCTGCTCGGGTGGGGCAGCGAGGACCGGATCACGCCGCCCGCGGAACCGGCCGGGCCAAGCCCGGCGGGACCGGCGTTGCCGGGATACTCGGGCGAGATCCCCCGCCGATGACGGACGGGTGGGGTTTGGGCGACGTCGGCATTGTCGCCGATGCTATGCTCTGGCCCGCCAGAACCCGGCCGGCCCGCGGCGGGCTGCCGAAAGGGAGAAGACCGATGTCGAGCACCTTCCTGTACCGGCTGCCCGTCGAGCTGACCGAGTGGAAGTTCGAGGGCCAGACCAGCACCGCCTTCACCTGGGAGTACGAGGACGGCTCGGCCGATCTGCTGCGACTGTACGCCAAGGGCAAGAAGCAGCAGTGGGACGCCGCGGACCGGATCGACTGGTCCCCGGAGCTGGACCCGGACAACCCGATGGGCCTGGACGACCGGACGGTCGCCCTGCACGGCACGGACCTGTGGAACCGCCTCTCCGACACCGACCGCGGCCACGTGCGGCGCAACCTCCAGGCCCACACCCTGTCGCAGTTCATGCACGGCGAGCAGGGCGCCCTCATCGCCACCGCGAAGATCGTCCAGACCGTGCCCGGCATCCAGGCCAAGTTCTACGCGGCGACCCAGGTGATGGACGAGGCGCGCCACGTGGAGGCCTACGCCCGGCTCCTCCACGACAAGGTCAAGCTCGCCTACCCCATCACGCCGACCCTGGCCGCCCTGCTGCAGAGCACCATCGGGGACCAGCGCTGGGACATGACCTACCTCGGCATGCAGGTGCTCATCGAGGGGCTCGCTCTCGCCGCCTTCCAGCGCATCCGCGACACCTCGTCCAGTCCCCTCGCCGCCGCCGTCAACGCCTACGTGATGCAGGACGAGGCGCGGCACGTCGCCTTCGGCCGCCTGGCCCTCAGGGACTACTACCCGCAGCTGACCGATGCCGAGCGCGACGAGCGCGAGGAGTTCGTGGTGGAGGCCTGCCATCACATGCGGGATCGCTTCAACCAGCGCGAGGTATGGGAGAACCTGGGCCTGCCCGTCGCGGAGTGTCTGGAGGCGGTGGAGAAGGCCGAGTACATGCGCCTCTTCCGCGCCCGCCTCTTCTCGCGCATCGTCCCGACGGTGAAGGACATCGGCCTCTGGGGCCCGCGCGTGCGCCGGGCCTACGAGCAGATGGGCGTGATGGAGTTCGCCCAGGTGGACGCCGAGGCCCTGCTCGACAACGACAACCGCGTCGCCGCGGAGTTCGACGCCAGGCGGTTCGTCCAGAACGCCCTCGGCGCCTCCTGAGGGCGGCGTATCCGTGAGCCCTGTCTCCCGAGGGACGCCCCGGGGGAGAGGGTGGTGGACCGGGCCCCGAGCTGCGACACCAGCGGTCGAGGGGCCGTCGAGGGAAGAGCGGCGGGCGGCCCCGCCGACTTCGACAGGGAGGCAGCGATGAAGCCCCCGCGATTCGAGTACGCGGCGCCGCGGACGCTCGACGAGGCCCTTGGCCTCCTGGACCAGCACGGCGAAGGGGCGAAGGTCCTCGCCGGCGGGCAGAGCCTCATCCCGCTCCTGAACTTCCGCCTCGCCCACCCCGCCTTGCTGGTCGACATCAACCGCCTCGCCGACCTCGCCTACGTACGCCGGCACGACGGCGGCGTCGCCATCGGCGCCCTCACCCGCCAGCACGCGGTGGAGCGGTCGGGTGAGGTGGCCGCCCGCGTGCCCGTCCTGGCCGAGGCCTGCCACCTGATCGGCCACCTGCCCATCCGGCACCGCGGCACGATCGGCGGCAATCTCGCTCACGCCGACCCCGCCTCCGAGCTGCCCGCGGTCATGGTCGCCCTCGAGGCGGAGATCCGGCTGGCGAGCCGGCGCGGAGCGCGCGGCGTCCCCGCCGGCGAGTTCTTCACCGGAGCGCTCACCACGGCGCTCCAGACGGGGGAGCTGCTCACGGAAGTCCGCGTACCCGGCCTGCCGCCGCGCACGGGGGGCGCCTTCGTGGAGATGGCGCGCCGGGCCGGCGACTACGCGCTGGTGGGCGTGGCCGCCATCGTCACCCTCGACGGCGCCGGACGCTGCCAGCGGGCGCGCCTCGCCCTGTGCGGCGTGGGCCCGACGCCGGTGCGAGCGCGGAGCGCCGAGGAGGCCCTGGCCGGACACGCCCCGGCGGGGTCCGTCCTCGACGAGGCGGCCAGCCTGGCCGCCGCCGCCACCAGCCCTTCCGGCGACCTGCACGGATCGGCGGCCTTCCGCCGCCAGCTCGCCCGCCACTTCACGCGCGAGGCCATCCAGATGGCGGCGCGCCGCGCCGGAGGTGCCTGACCATGGCCCGCACCGTCTCCATCGGCCTCACCGTGAACGGGGTCCGCCACGAGCTCGACGTCGAGCCCCGCTGGCTCCTGGTGGACGTGATCCGCGAGCACCTCGGCCTCACCGGCACCCACATCGGCTGCGAGCACGGCGTCTGCGGCACCTGCACCGTGCTCGTCAACGGCGAGACCGCGCGGTCGTGCCTGATGCTGGCCGTCACCGCCGACGGCGCCGACCTCATGACGGTGGAGGGCCTCGCCCCCGCCGGCGACGGCCTTCACCCGCTGCAGGAAGCCTTCCGGGAGGCCCAGGGCCTGCAGTGCGGGTTCTGCACGCCGGGCATGCTCATGGTGGCGCACGAGCTGCTGCGCGAGAACCCGTCGCCCGACGAGGCCGCGATCCGGCAGGCCGTCTCCGCAAACCTGTGCCGCTGCACGGGTACCAGGGCATCGTCGACGCCATCCGCCTGGCCGCGTCGCGCCCGGCCACCAGCTCCGTCTAGCGCGAGGAGATCGCCATGGCCACGACCGAGCGCCAGTGGATCGGCAAGGACGTCCCGCGCCTCGAGGACGGAAAGCTCCTGACCGGG
>DATKEG010000201.1:0-11061 GCA_035544515.1 Vicinamibacteria bacterium
AGGTTGAACACGCTGTCGAAGTTGTTGGGCGGGTTCAGCTCCTGCACCGCCAGGACCGGAAGGTTCTGGGTGACGGAGTGGCCGAACGTGGAGCCGAAGACCCCGATGTCGTAGCTGCGGCCATAGCCGGCGCGGATGACCGTCTTCTCGTTGAGCTGGTAAGTCACGCCCAGCCGCGGGGCAAAGTTGATCTTGTTCTTGACGTTACCGGCGAGGTTGATGTCGCCCACGCCGGCCACCCGGATCTCGCCGGTGTTGATGTCCAGCCAGCCGCCGTTGCTGGCCTCGTTCACGGTCTGCGGGTTGAGGATGTCCGCCCGCAGGCCGTAGTTGAGGGTCAGCTTGGGCGTGGCCCGCCAGGTGTCCTGGATGTAGTAGAAGTGGCGCCACTGACGCTCCCGGGCGTCCGTGTTCGGGCTCACGTAGCGGCGGAGGTTGGACACGTTGCCCAGGAGGAAGGTGGCCACGCCCAGACCACCGCCGGTGGGCCCGGCCGTGCCCTGCTCGTTGAAGGTGAGCTCGCCCGAGCGGTGGGCATCGCTCGGCACCCGCAGGTTGTACGCGCGCCGCACGTCCACCCCGAACTTGACGGTGTGGTTGCCGAAGAGCTTGGTGAGGTTGGCCACCACCTGCGCCTGCTTCTCGTGCTCCGCCAGGGGGCAGTTGCAGCGGTTGACCCCGAGGCCGGAGCCGAAGTTCATGTCGCCCGCTCCCCCCCTCAGGAAGATGGCGGGAAGGCCCGAGGTGAAGTCGTCGCCGAGGTTCAGGCCCGGGATGCCGGCATCGCTCGCCGGTGTCGTCCCGAAGTCGAAGGGCAACACGTCGACGCCGTACTTGAAGAACCCGAACCGGACGTCCAGCACGGTCGAGGAGTTGATGGTGTAGTCCGCGCCCAGCGCGACGCTGTGGTTCCGGACCTTGGACAGCCCGCCCAGGCTCCCCAGCTCCGCTCCCCCGCCGTCGCCGAACGCGGTGGGGCCGTCGATGTCGTAGCGCGCGTAGCTGTAACGGACGAAGGTGTTCAGCCGGTCGCTCAGCCGCCCGTCGAGCCGCACGTCGCCGCTGTCGTTGTTGAAGCTCTCGGACCCCTGGGCATTGAAGTTGTCGCGGGTGCCGTTGTCCCGGCCGGGGGCGTTGGGCAGGGGGATGAGGCGCAGGACGGCCAGGGCCTGCGGAGAGAGCCGGTTCTGCGGGATCACGTTGCCGGCGAACTGCTGCCGCTGGCTCGGCGTCCCGGTGCGGGGATCGAAGATGTTCACGCCGTACGCGCTGAAGTCGCCGGCGCGCGCGGCGGCGGTGGGCACGGTCAGCAGCCGGGATCCGCCGACCTTGGACCGTGTGCCCTGGTAGTCGGCGAAGAAGAAGAACTTGTTCTGGACGATGGGCCCGCCCAGGGCCCCCCCGAACTGGTCACGCTTGCTCTCGGGCAGCACGCGGCCCGTGATCGGGTTCGGCCGGTCCGGCTGCGTGAAAGGGTTCCGGGCCTGGAACCGGTCCCGCTGCAGGTACTCGAACAGCGCGCCGTGGAACTCGTTGGTGCCGGACTTCGTCTGCACCGAGACCACCCCCGCGATGGCCTGGCCGAACTCGGCGTCGTAGTTCTGGGACGTGATCTTCGTTTCGCCGATCGACTCCAGGTTGGGGTTGATGACGATGATGCCCAGGATGGGATCCCGGTTGTCGGTGCCGTCGAGCTGATATCCCGTCCCCGCGAACGTCTGGCCGTTCACCTGGGTCTGGATGGAGCCTTGCGGGTTCTCGCTGGCCGCGTGGTTCCAGTTCTGGCGCTGCGTGCCCGGCGTGAGCAGGATGAGCTTGGTGAAGTTCCGGTCCAGGATGGGCAGGTCGATGATCTGCTCCGCCTCGAACGTGGTGGCGACGTCCGCGCGGTCGGTCTTGAGGAGCTGTCCCTCGGCCGCGCTCACGGTCACCGATTCGGTGAGCTGGCCCAGCTCCAGGCGGATGTCCACCTTGGTCTGGGTGTCGACGCCGACGCGGGCCGCCGAGACGACCGCGGTCTTGAAGCCGCCCAGCTCCGCCCGCACCTCGTAGGTGCCGGGCAGCAACCGGTCGCGGACGTAGAAGCCCGACTCGTTGGTTACGGCGCTCACGCTGGTCCGGCGCTCGACGCTGGTGACGGTGACGGTGACCCCCGGCAGGGCCGCGCCCGTGGTGTCCATCACCGTTCCCGCGACGCTTCCGTAGACCGCCTGCGCGCGAACCGGCGCCGCCGTCCCGAGCGCGACGGCGAGCGCGATCGCCCCGGACCTCCACACGACTGCCTTCATGCGTCCCCCTTTGCACTTGATGTGATGAGACAGGCTCCCGACCGCGGTTCCGCTGCGACTAATCGGCGGCTGGCGTCTCCGCGCATAAGATCTCGTCTCGACGCGACTAGTAATTACGAGGGTGCCGATGGTACCGCTGTCACGCCAGAGGCGTCAAGGCCCTTCCGTCCTTGACCCTCGGCGGAAAGGCAGCCTACTCTGCGGCCGGGGGTGACAGTTTGCGACAGGGCCGGCATTTCACGGTCACCATCTTGCCCGCCGTGCTTCTCCTCGCCACGCAGGCCACGACCGCGGACGGTCCTCCCGTCGCGCGGTTCGCGCTTCCGGGCAGCGGCCTCGAGCTTGGCCGCCCGACCCGGTTCGGGGCCTTCCTCGACGTGGTCGGCCGTCGCTCCGCGCTGTTCGGCTACGAGAACCGGGGGCTGGAAGCCTGGGCCTGGCCGCTCAAGCTGATCGATTCGTTCGAGCTGTCCTTCCGCCTGCAGGGTTACCCGCTCGACATCCCCGGCCCCGAGATCGCGCGCGCGATCACCGTCCGGCCCGAGGCCACCGTGCTGACCTACTCCCACCCCGCGTTCACCGTCCGGCACGTCCTGTTCGCGCCCATCGACGAGCCGGCCCTGGTCATGCTGCTGGACATCGACGGCACGCTGCCCATGACGGTGACCGGCTCGTTCCGCCCCCGCCTGAAGCTGATGTGGCCGGCGGGCCTGCAGACCGGCGACCCGTCCTGGGACGAGAAAGAGCGGCTCTACGTCATCGGCGAGGAGACGCGCCGCTTCGTCGCGGTCGTCGGCTCCCCCGGCGCGCGCGACCTCTCGATCATGCCCTACCAGGAGGAGCCGCGCGACGTGCCCCTGCGCTTCGAGCTGGACGTGCCCAGGGACGAGATGGCGCGGCGCTACGTGCCCATCGTGATCGTGGGCGGCGTGGAGGGCCGCGACAAGGCGCGGGCCGACTACCACCGGGTGCTCGGCTCCCTGCCCGCGCTGTACGCGAAGAACGTGGCCTACTACCGCGCCCTGCAGGAGCGCACCGCCGAGATCGACACGCCCGACGACCGCCTCGACACCGCATTCGCCTGGGCCAAGGTGGGCATCGACAAGGGCGTGGCCACGAACCCGCAGCTCGGCACCGGCCTTCTGGCCGGCTTCCGGACCTCGGGAGAGAGCGAGCGGCCGGGGTTCGCGTGGTTCTTCGGGCGCGACGCGCTCTGGAGCGCGCTCGCCGTCGACTCGTACGGCGATTTCGCGCTCACGCGCACGGCGCTCGACTTCCTGAAGAAGTTCCAGCGGAGCGACGGCAAGGTCCCGCACGAGATCTCGCAGAGCGCCGCGCTCGTCCCGTGGTTCACGGATTATCCCTATCCCTGGAACAGCGCCGACGCGACCCCCCTCTACGTGATCGCGCACGCCGACCACTGGCGCCACACCGGCGACCTCGCCTACCTGCGCGGCTCCTGGGACTCCATCGTGAAGGCCTGGCGGTTCACCGCGGCCAGCGACAGCGACGGGAACGGCCTGGTCGAGAACACGAAATTCGGCCACGGCTGGGTGGAGGGGGGCGCGCTCTATCCGCCGCACGAGGAGATCTACATGCAGGGCGCGTGGATCGAGGCCTGCCGCGGCCTGGCCGAGATGGCGCGGGCGCTGAAGGATCCCGAGCTGGCGGCGGCGGCGCGGGCCAGTGCCGAGCGCACACGCCAGGCCACGGAGCAGACGTATTGGCTCGGGGACCGTGGGCACTACGGCTATGCCACGAAGCGGCCGGACGAGACGCGCCGCGAGGCGGAGCCCGGGCCGAACCGTGAAGTACGCCAGGCGCGCCTCGACGAGCTGGCGACGGCTGTCTTCTACCCCGAGGACACGGTGCTGCCCGCGGTCCCCCTGTGGTGGCGCACGCTCGACCCGCAGCGCGCCCAGGAGCAGATCGACCGGCTCGGCGCGGGCGCGCTGGCCACGGACTGGGGCCACCGGCTGCTCTCGAAGGAGAGCCGCCTCTACGACCCGCTCTCCTACCACTACGGCTCGGTCTGGCCGCTCTTCACCGGTTGGGCGTCGGTCGCGGCCTACCGCCACGGCCGGCCGCACGTCGGCTTCCAGGCGCTGATGGCGAACGCGCTCTTGACCTTCCCGGGCGCGCTCGGCTACGTGACCGAGCTGCTCTCGGGCGATTTCCGCGCGGCCTTCGGCCGCTCCTCGCACCACCAGGTCTGGTCCGAGGCCATGGTCGTCTCGCCCGTCATGCGCGGCCTGCTCGGGATCGAAGCCGGCGACGGCGGCCGCCTGCTGACCTTCGCCCCCCAGCTCCCCGCGGACTGGCCGCACGCGTCGGCCCGGCGGGTCGCGGTCGCGGACGGATGGTTCGACCTCGCCATCGACCGCCGCGAAGGCGCGCGCACGATCACGGTGACGCGGCGCGGCGGCGCGGCGCCGGTGCGCGTCGCGCTCGCCCCGGCGTTCGCGCTCGACGCCCGCATCCGGTCGGTCTCGGTCGACGGCCGGAGCCAGCCGTACCGGATGCGCCGCGAGGGCGACGTCCAGCGGGCCGAAGTGGAGCTGCCCGCGGAGGCGCTGCCCGCCCGCGTCGTGTTCTTCTGCGACGAGGGCACCGAGACCTTCATCCCCGTCGTCGATCCCGCGGAGGGCGCCGCCAGCGAGGGGTTGCGCATCCTGCGCGCGACGGCCGGGAAGGGCGCGCTTGCCCTGACCGTGGAGGGGATCGCCGGGCGCGAGTACCCGCTCACCCTGCGCACGCCGCGCACGGTGAGCGCAGCGAGCGGGGCGGCCCTGCGGCGGCTGGACCGCGGCCACTGGGAGCTGCGCGTCCGCTTCGAGGGCGCGGACGGCCGGTACGTGCGGCGCGCGTTGACCCTGCCGCTGTCCTGAAGCGCGGCGGTCGCCTCAGCGCAGCAGGCGGACGACGATCAGCACCAGGATGATCACCAGCAGCACGTGGATCAGGTTCTGGCTGCCCCCGCGCAGGCGCGGCAGGCGCGTACGTCCGAAGTAGCCGAGCAGCCAGAGCACCAGCAGGACGACGATCAGGATCTCCAGCATTGGATGGCCTCGGGGGACAGGCTAGGTGCGCGCCGGCCGCGCGTCAAGGGGAATCCGCCGGAACCCCCTCCTCCACGGTGATCACCTGGCCGGCGGGCACGTCGCGCAGCGTGTCCACGTGCCCGCTCGGCCAGCGCACCTCGACCCGCTCCGCCCGCGCGTTCGCGCCCAGGCCGAAGTGCGCGCGGAGGTCGTCGTGCGAATAGTAGCTCGACTGGCTCAGGACCGCGCGCGCCTGCTTCCGGCCGCCCGCGCTGACCACCACGGTCGCGCCGAGGCCGGCCCGGTTCGACCGCGTGCCCTGGAGCTTCACGGCCAGCCAGCGGTTCTCCCCCGCGTAGTCGTTGCGGAGCAGCGAAGGCGGCTCGTTCATGTTCATCACGAGCACGTCCACGTCCCCGTCGTTGTCGTAGTCGCCGAAGGCGGCGCCCCGGCTGGAGTGGGGCGTGGTGGCCCCGGGCCCGCTCGCCTCCGTGACCAGCTCGAAGCGCCCGGCCGGGCCGCCGCGGAAGACGACCCGCGGTCCACGGTGCGGATAGTGCGCGAGCTGCCGCTCGACCTCGGGATACACGTTGCCGGTGACGTAGACGACGTCCGGCCGGCCGTCGTTGTCGAGGTCGGGCATGCCCGCCCCCCACTCCACGTAGCGATTCAGGGCGCCGAGTCCCGCCGCCACCGCCACGTCCTCGAACTGGCCACGTCCGAGGTTGCGATAGAGCGCGGGCACGTCGTCGGCGAAGTGCGTCTTGAGCAGGTCGAGGAGGCCGTCGCCGTCGTAGTCGGCCACCGCCAGCCCCATGCCCGCCTGCGCGTCGCCGAACTCGCCGTAGGCCGCGCCGCTGGGCACCGCCACGTCCGTGAACGTGCCGTCCCGGTTGTTCCGGTAGAGGATGGACGCGGTGGAATCGCAGGCGACGTAGATATCCGGCCAGCCGTCTCCGTCGAAGTCGGCGGCGGCGGCGGTCATGGGATAGCGCCCGGTGACGCGGCCCACGCCCGAGGCCTGGGAGACGTCCTGGAACGTGCCGTCGCCCCGGTTGCGATAGAGCAGGTTCGTGTCGAACGGAAGGCCCTTGGGCCCGCAGTTGACGGGCATGCCCTTCCACACGCAGTTCGGTCCCTTGCCGGGCTCGGCCGCGGTGGCCAGGTCGAAGGCAAGGTAGTTCGCCACGAACAGGTCGAGCTTTCCGTCCCGGTCGTAGTCCACGAAGCTGCAGCCCGAGCCCCAGCGCGTCGCGGTGGCGGCCAGGCCGGCGCGCGCGGTGGCGTCCTCGAAGCGGCCGTCGCCCCGGTTGCGGTAGAGCACGTTGCGGCCGTAATACGTCACGAACAGGTCGAGCGCACCGTCGTTGTCGTAGTCGCCCGCGCAGACCGACGACGCCCAACCCGTCCGGCGCAGGCCGGCGCGATCGGTCACGTCCTCGAACGTGCCGTCGCGGCGGTTGCGGTACAGCCGGCTGGTCGGCTCCTGGCCGGGCGGCCAGGCCGCGTCCTCGCGCGCGTCCTCCTTCAACCGGGTGCCGCTGAGCACGAGCGCGTCGAGCCAGCCGTCTCCGTCGTAGTCGAACAGTCCCACGCCCGCGCCGTTGGTCTCGATGATGAAGCGCTTGCGGTCGAGGCCGCCGTAGACCGACGGGTGGCGCAGGCCGGCCTGCGCGGCGACGTCCACGAGCCGAACCGGCCAGGGGTCGGGCGCCGCGCGCGCGGACCACGTGGCCAGCGTCCCCAGGCCGGCCAGCGCGGCGGCGGCCGCGGCCGGAGGCCTCAACGCTCGGCCGCGCCCTGCAGCCGCTCCGCGATCTCCAGCTCCCGCCGCGCCTCCTCCACGCGGCCGGCCTGCTGGAGCAGCTGGCCCAGCAGGTAATGGGCGGCCTTGTTGTTGGGGTCGTATTGGATGGCGCGCCGCAGCATGCCCTCCGCCGCCGCGGGCTGGCCCTTCTTCACGTAGGCACGGCCCAGCAACAGGTACGGCCCGCTGTAGTAGGGATTGAGCCAGGCCGATCGCTGCAGCGCCGCGATCGCCTCGTCCCACTCGAGCTGGCGCGAGTAGGCGTCGCCGAGACGGTAGAAGGCCATGGCGTCGCCCGGGTTCAGCTCCAGCTCCTTCCGCAGCAGCGCCACCGCCTCCTCGAGACGGCCGCGGAAGAGCGCGGTCTGCCCGAGGAGGAAATGGGCGTGCGGCAGGCGCGGGTCCCTGGCCAGCGCCTTCTTCAGCTCCTCCTCGGCCGCGTCGTCGAACTCGGCGCGGACCATCATGCGCGCGGTCAGCAGGTGGGCGGCGGCGGAGTCGGCGGGCACCTTGAAGCTGCGCGCCCAGGTCTCGCGGGCCTTGTCGGCCTGGCGCGTCTGGATGTAGGCCATGCCGAGCACGTAGGCCAGCTCGGCGTTGTTCGGCGCCAGCGCCCGCGTCTCTTCCAGGTAGGGCACGGACTCCGCGACGCGTCCGGCGAGGTACGACGACAGGCCGAGCACCTGCACGGCCTCCCGCCGTTCCAGGCTCCCTTCCCGCAGCCGCGGCAACGCCGCGGTCAGGTGCTCGATGGCGTTCGGGTGATCGTTGGCGTGGTAATACGCCACGCCCAGGAGCTGCGCCACGCGCGCGTCGCCGCCGCCGGCCGCGGCGCCGAGCGTCGCGATCGCGAGCGCGGGCTGGCCGTCGTCGAGGAGCCTCCGCGCCTCGGCCAGCAATGCGGCGGCCGGCGCCTCGGGCGGCGCCGGCGCCGCCGGATCCTGCGCCGTCAGGGCCAGTGCGAAGAGCAGGACGGAAGTCATGAAGATATGCGCGCGACGCCGGGGTAGCCGTCGAAGCCTGCATCGAAGCTCATGATCCGCTCCACGCGCCGCCCGGTCATCACGGCCAGGTGGATGGCGTCTCGCGCGGAGAGGCCGGTGGATCCGAGCACGATCGACTTGGCACGGTCCACGTCGCCGGGCTCGATCGGGAAGACCTCGTCCGCCACGCTGAGCAGTGCGTCGAAGGCCGGCTGGATCGCTTCGCGCCTGCCTATCGACACGTAACGGTGCAGGATCTCCTGCAGGACCGCGTGAGTCAATCCGTTTGCGGCGCGATTCGCCGGCCCGTGCCCTCCCGCAGCGTCAGGATCCGGTCCACGGCCAGGCCGGACCATTCCTCCAGGGACCCGTTGGGCCACCGGACCTCGAGGCGATCCACGGACCGGGCCGTGCCGAGCCCGAAGTGGACGCGCAGGTCGTTCTGCGAGATGTAGCTCCCGCCCCCGCGCACCTCGCCCGTCTGCGTCAGCCCACCCACCGTGCAGCGCACGCGGGCCCCGATCGCGCTGCGGTTCGAGGAGGTGCCCACGAGCTTCACGGACAGCCAGTGATGGGCCGGGTTGCTCTCGAGGCGGAACAGGTCCGGCGCGTCGTGCACGTTGTTGATCACGACGTCCACGTCGCCGTCGTTGTCGTAGTCGCCGAAGGCGCTGCCCCGTCCGGCCTTCGGTGTGGTGGCCGGCGGCCCCAGACGTTCCGTGACGTCCTCGAACCGCGTGCCGGCCAGGCTGCGATAGACGACCTTCCGCTGCGCGTAGGCCGCTTCCGTCTCGAGCTGGGCGACCTCGGGGTAGACGTGGCCGTTGACCAGGAACAGGTCGAGCCAGCCGTCGTTGTCGAGGTCGAGGAAGCCGACGCCCCAGCCCAGCCAGCGCGTGTTGAGGCCGATGCCGCCGGCGAAGGTCCGGTCCTCGCAGAAGCCCTGGCCCGTGTTGGCGTACAGCGTCGAGGTGTCGCCGGCGAAGTTCGTCTTGAAGATGTCCATCGTCCCGTTGCGGTCGTAGTCGCCGATGGCGACGCCCATGCCCGCCTGGGGCTTGCCGTCCTGGCTATAGGCGCATCCCGCCGGCACGGCCACGTCGGTGAAGGTGCCGTCGCGGTTGTTGCGGTAGAGCGCGCTCGGGTTCGAGTCGTTGGCCACGTAGACGTCCACCCAGCCGTCGTCGTCGAAATCGAGGGTACTCACGCCCAGGCCGTACGTTCCGCTCGCCTTCAGGATGCCCGCGCGAAGGGAGACGTCCTCGAACGTCCCGTCCCCCCGGTTGCGGTAGAGCACGTTCTTGCCGCCCGGCAGCCCCGGCGGCCCGCAGGCCACGGGCACCCCCTTGTAGCGGCAGAGGCCGGAGTCGGGCGTGGGCGCCGTCTTCAGGTCGAGGTCGATGTAGTTGGCGGCGAGCAGGTCCAGCCGCCCGTCGCGGTCGTAGTCCAGGAAGGCGCAACCGGTGCCCCAGCGCGCGCGCGGGCTGAGCAGGCCCGCTTTCGCGGTGACGTCCTCGAACGTGCCGTCGCCGCGGTTGTGGTAGAGGCGGTTCTGCCCGTAGTAGGTGACGAACAGGTCCTCATGGCCGTCGTTGTCGTAATCGCCGGCGCAGACGCCCTGCCCCCACCCGGACGCGGCCACGCCGGCCTTCGCGGTCACGTCCTCGAACGTGCCGTCGCGCTTGTTGCGGTAGAGGTGGTTCGTCGGCTCGTGCCCCTTCGGGAAGCCCTCGAGCGTCGTGCCGTTGACCAGGAACACGTCGAGCCAGCCGTCGCCGTCGTAGTCGAAGAACGCGGCGCCGGTGCCCGTCGTCTCGAGCAGGTAGCGGTTCTTCTCCTGGCCGCCGAACACCGTCACCGCGGTCAGCCCCGCTTCGCGCGCGACGTTCGTGAAGGAGAACCCCAGCCCGTTGTTGGCGGCCGCGGAGCCGGCAAGGCACGCGGCGGCGGCGAAGAGGGCCGGCAAACGAGCCCGGCAGACCATCCGCTGATCTTGGCACGGGCCACGCGCCGAGGAAAATCCGCCCGCCATGATTGGCGAGAAGCGTTTCTCATCCGTCCGGGCGGGCGGACGAGGCAGCGAGACGTCAGGGAGCTTTCCCGGCACGGGTCGCTCGGAAGTACTCGCCGATCACCGGGACTGGAGGAGCCGAGAGAATCGAGTCCGGTCGGCGGTGCCGCCGCGCAGTCCTGAGGATCCGGTCGGCCAGGCCTCGGCCCGGTTCGGCTGCGGAAACGGCCCGTCAGGCGGCGGGGGCCGCGGCGGGCCGGCCGGTCACCTTCCTGGTCACGAACATCACCGCCGCCCCCAGCGCCCAGGTGACGAGCGGGAAGACCGTCAGTCCCGCCAGGACGTGGCTGGCTGCATGGGCCGCCGCGCTGGCGCCCGGCCCCAGGGGGCCCGCGTACTCGGGCGCCGTGAAGACGGTGCGCTGCCCGGTGGCCACGCTGATCAGGATGGCCACCACCGCCAGGCCATGGACCAGGACACCCTGGATGAACATGAGGGGCAGCAGGTGCCGGTAGCTTCCAAAGCCGCTCGTGTGCACGCGCACGCCGTAGTAGACGATCCCGGCCGCCGCCACCGCGGTCATGCTGAGCCAGCGCGTGCTTTCATCGGGCACGCCGGCCATCGAGAGGGCCAGGCGCAGGACGCCCGCCGCCAGGATCAGGGCCAGGATCACGCGCTGGAAGCGGACGTACGCGGACAGGGACTTGCCGAAGACGGTCATGGCTCGTCACTCCTTTCGGCTCAGAAACTGGTAGCGCAGGGTGAGCTGGACCGTGCGCGGGCGGTAACCGGGGGCCGTGTTCACGATCTGGCCGAAGTTGACGCTGGCCAGGTCCGCGTTCGGGAACCAGAACGCTCTCTCCTGTGACAGCCGAGTGAAAGGAGACTAGCTCCCGCGGAGGAGACCGGTCAAGTACGGTGTCAGTCCGGC
>DATKEG010000202.1:0-20581 GCA_035544515.1 Vicinamibacteria bacterium
TGGCGCGAGAACAGGGAGACGATGTCCGGGCAGCCGGGCGCGCCCGGCCGGGCCGGCCGGGGCACGCCGAGCACGGGCGCGAGGTGGCTGCGCAGGAGCGCGCGCGCGCGGTGCAGCCGGCTCTTCACCGCGTCCACGCTCCTGGAGAGCGTGCTGCGGGCCTAGCGATGGGCGTCCGCTCTCTCGGCCGCCGCCCGCCGCCGGTATTCGTCGAGCATCGCCGCGGTGGCGGTGGCGCCGCAGCGTGTCGTCCCCAGGTCGCGCACGTGCATGAGCGCGTCGAGATCGCGCACGCCGCCGGCTGCTTTCACCTGGACCTTCTTCGAGGTGGCGGCGCGCATCAGCCTCAGGTCCGCCTCCGTCGCTCCCTGGTATCCGTATCGTCCGTCGGGCCCCTTCACGAAGCCGTAGCCGGTCGAGGTCTTGACGAAATCCACGCCCTCCCGCTCGCAGATGCGGCAGAGCTTCCGCTTGACCCTGTCGTTCGGGAGGAAGTCGTTCTCGAGGATCGCCTTCACGATGGCCCGGTGGCGGTGGGCCTCGCGCACCACCGCCCGCAGGTCCCGCCCGACGTATTCCCAGTCGCCCGACAGCGCCTTGCCGACGTTGATCACCATGTCGATCTCCGTGGCGCCGTCGCGGCAGGCCTGCCCGGCCTCGAATCGCTTCACCTCGGTGGCGCTGCTCCCGTGCGGGAAGCCCACCACCGCCCCCACCGCCACGCCGCTGCCCCGGAGGAGACGGACGGCGAGCTTGACCGCGTAGGGCTTGATGCAGACCGCGGCCACCTTGTACTTCCTGGCGACGCGGCAGCCGTCGCGCAGCTCCTTGTCGGTCATCGTGGGGTGGAGCAGGGAGTGGTCGATCATGCCCGCCAGCTCTTCGTAGGTATAGCGCATGCCCATCCTCTCCGTGACCGTCGCCCTGATCGCGGCTAGTCTCCCGCCCCCGCCCCGCGGGCCCGCGGCGTCCGCAGCAGCTCCTGGGCGTAGACGGCCAGGATGTCGCGCTTGGACACCGTGCCGACCAGCTCGCGCGAGCCCGGCTGGGCGAGCACCGGCAGCCGTTCGCACTCCTGGCGCGCGAAGCGGTCGAGCACGCGGTCGAGGCGCTCGTCGGGCACCGTGGCCTCGAAGTCGGCGCGCGCGAGGTCGGCCGCCCGCAGCGCGTGTGGGCCCGCGCCGCGGCGCAGCTCGCGGTTGAGGTCGTGCAGGTTCACCGCGCCCAGGAAGCGAAAGGTCCCGTCCACGACGTACAGGTGGTTGCGGCGCGCGGTCAAGAAGCGGTCGAGCAGCTCCGCCAGGGGAAGGTCCGGGGACACGGTCACCTGGTCCTGGCGCATCACCTCCCGCACCCGCAGCGCGCCCGCCGCGGCCGCACCCTCCGGCTCCGCCGCCTCGGTCTGCCGGCGCAGGGCTTCCGTGTACACGGAGTCGGGGCTCAGGCGCCGGGCGAGCAGGCTCGAGGCCGCGCTGGCCACCAGCAGGGGCACGACCAGGTTGTAGTCCAGCGTCATCTCGAACACCATCAGCACCGACATCAGGGGCGCGTGGGTCGTCCCGGCCAGGAGCGCGCCCATCCCCACCAGCGCATAGGCGGCGGGCACGGCGCTGTGGCCCGGCGCCAGGCCATGCACCGCGTAGCCGAACGCGTATCCGAGCATGGCCCCGATGAACAGCGTGGGCGTGAACACGCCGCCCACCGCGCCCGATCCGACCATGAGCGACGTGACCAGCAGCCGCAGCGCGAGCAAGGCCAGGACCCGCGGCCAGAGCCATTCCTGCGCGAAGAGGTCCGCGATCGATTCGCGCCCGTTGCCCACCAGCTCGGGAAAACGCACGATGGCCAGGCCGAGCACGAGACCGGCCGCGGCCATGGCCACCGGCCGCGGCAGGTTCAGCCGCCGGAAGAGGCCGGCCGAGGAGCGCAGGGCCTGCAGGAACGCGGAGGCGACCAGCCCGCCGAGCAGCCCGAGCGCCGTGTAGGGCACGATCTCCCACACGTTGGCCATGGCCAGGGACGGCACGGCGAACACGGGCGCGTCGCCGAAGACGGTCCGCGTGAGCAGGGTGGCCACCGCGGAGGTGAAGACGAGCGGGGCGAACACGTCGATGGCGAACGTGCCGAAGATGATCTCCATGGTGAACAGCGCGGAGCCGACCGGCGTGTTGTAGGCGCAGGCCAGGCCCGCGGCCACGCCGCAGCCGGTGAGGATGCGCAGGCGGCGCGCCGAGACGCGCCGCGCCTGGCCGAGCTTGGAGGCGACCGTGGCCGAGAGCAGCACGATCGGCCCTTCCCGTCCCACCGCCCCGCCCGAGGCCACGGTGAGCAGGGACGAGAACGCGCGCACGAGGGTGGGCCGCAGGTGGAGGACGCCGTCGCGCAGGACCACGGCTTCGAGGATGTCCCAGCCCCGGGCCGCGCCCGACCAGCGCTCTCCCACCGCCAGCACCACGCCCGCGAGCACGGCGCCGGCCACGGGTATCGCGATGCGCCAGGACCACGGCGCCTGCGAGACCGCGCGCACGAGGTTCTCGCCGTCCCCCCACACGAGCTGCGGCAGCCAGGTCGCGGCCGCGCGCAGCAGGAGGGCCGCGCCGCCCGACGCCACGCCGATCACGAGGGCCCAGCCGAGCAGCCGGACCTGTTCCGCCGGCTCCGTCGGCCATGCCCGCCCTCTCATGGCGCCCCGGGCGCGCGCTCCGGTGGCGTCGGGAGGCGGTAGGCCTCTCGCGAGGGCTTGAGCGGGCGCAGCAGCCAGTAGGGCCGGCGCGTCCCGTCCGGCGAGACGCGCGCGGCCGGCCGGGCCAGGGTGAGCCATTCGCGGTAGGCCTCCGCGGACTTCGCCGTGTCCACGGACACGTCGCCATAGCGGTCCCCGGCCTCCGCCTTGCGCACGCGCACGGCCTGGTGCCAGCAGTGCATGCCGGAGACGGGGTCGGGTTGCACGGCGAAGGCCAGGTTCTGGTGCACGCCGGCGTCGCTCCACCAGATCCGCGACGTGTCGGGGTCGGCCGAGGCCGTGGGAAGGACGCCGCGCTTACGGCGCAGGCCCCAACGCGTGCCGTCCTTCTCCAGCGCGACGGTGGCCATGAGTTGCTTCTGGCCGTCCTCGCCGGTCTTCCATCGGCCCATGTGGTGGCTGCAGGCGACGACGCCGGGCCGGATGCCCTCGGTGACCCAGGCCTTGACCACGAAATGCCCGATCCGCGTCTCCACGCGGACGAGGTCCCCGGTGCGCAACTGCAGCCGCTCGGCGTCCGTGGCGTGGATCCAGAGCGGGTTCGTGTGCGCGATCTCGTCGAGCCATTTCGCGTTGGCGCTGCGGGTGTGGATCTGGACGGGCAGGCGGAAGGTGGGGATGAGCGGCATCTCGCCCGGGGAGAGCCGGTCGGGGTGCACGTGGCTCTTGATATAGGTCGGGAGCGCGTACTCCGGCCAGCCCCACTCGGCCAGCGTCCGCGAGTAGAACTCGAGCTTTCCGCTCGGCGTCGGGAAGCCACGCAGCGCCTGGCCGTCCACCTCGACGCCGACCGGCCGGCGGCCGGCGGCGTCGGGCTCGGGCGTGGGCACGGGCACGACGTTGGGCGTCTCCGGACGCGGCGCCCGCGTGTACACCCGGCCGGACGGCGCCCAGGCGGCGTCCTGCATCTCGCCCGCGGGCACCTCCTGCTCGAAGAGCGCGCCCGCCTTGCGCGCGACCTCGAAGGCCCCGAAGCGGCGCATGTATTCGAGGGGCGTCGTGCCCTCCGCGGCCGCGCGCGCGGGCAGGCCGGGCACGGAGTGCTCGAAGATCCAGCGGTAGTACTCGTCCACCGTGAGCTTGCGCCCCGGGTGCTCTTTCGACTCGAAGTACCGCCGGATGCCCAGCGCGCCGTCGGGGTCGATCCGCCAGCTCAGCTCGATCCAGAACTCGTTCTCCTCCCACACCTCGCCCGGGTTGACCCCGCGCGTGTCCGCCACCGTGTGGCCGAGGCGCTCGCGGGCGGCCTTGAGCACCGGCTGCCGGAAGCCGAGCCACTGCGCGTCGTGCGTCTCGTAGGAGTGCAGGTCGTGGCGCTCGCTGCCCAGGCCCATGGGCAGGACGTAGTCCGCGAAGTACGCCGTCTCGTTCCAGGTGGGCGTGAGCGCCACGTGCAGCGAGACCTTCGCCTCGTCGGAGAGCGCCTCGATCCAGGAGAAGCCGTCGGGGTTGGTCCAGACCGGGTTGTAGACGCGGCTGAAGTAGACGGCGAGGCGCCCACGGCCCTCGTTCAGCATGTGCGGCAGCAGGAACGACATCTCGTTCATGGAGAGCGGGAACTCCGCGGGCCAGCTCAGGTCGTTCCAGGTCCCGGGGTGCGGCGGCACGTACATGGGCCGGGGTACGAACTTGTTCCAGGCGTTCGGGAAGGTGCCGCCCTCGGTGGCCACCGCGCCCAGGAGCGCGCTGAGCAGGAACAGGGTGCGCGAGACCTGCCAGCCGCCGAGGTTGCCCGCGGCCGCGCTGCGCCAGTTGTGGGTGGCCAGGCGCGTCCCCGCGCCGGCGACCACCCGCGCGACCTCGCGGATGACGGAGGCCTCGACCCCCGACTCGGCCGCCGCGAACTCGAACGTGTAGCCGGCGTAGATCTCGCGGAGCGCCGCCTCGAAGTTCTCGAAGACGGGCTCCACACCCGGCCGCTCGGCTTGCATGTACTCCTGCCAGTTCCACCAGCGCCGCACGAACGCACGGTCGTAGAGCCCTTCCTGGATCAGGTGGTTGGCGACGGCGAGCAGGATCGCGGCCTCGCTGCCCGGGTAGGGCGCCAGCCAGTGGTCGGCGTGCGTGGCCGTGTTGGAGAGCCGCACGTCGAACACGATCAGCTTCGCGCCCGCCTTCTTGCCGTCCATCACCCGCTGCGCGTGCGGGTTGAAGTAGTGGCCCGACTCCAGGTGCGCGCTGATGAGCAGGATGACCTTGGCGTTCTCGTGGTCGGGGCTCGGCCGGTCGAAGCCCATCCAGTAGTGATAGCCGGCTCGCCCGCCGGACGAGCAGATGTTGGTGTGGGAGTTGTGGCCGTCGACGCCCCAGGCGGCCAGCACGCGCTCGGTGTAGCCGTCCTCGCCCGGCCGCCCCACGTGGTACATCACCTCGTTCGAGTGGCCGTCCACGATGGCCCGCCGGATGCGCGAGGCGATGTCGTCGAGCGCTTCGTCCCAGCTCACCCGTTCCCAGGCGTTCTCGCCGCGCTTGCCCGCGCGCCGGAGCGGATGGAGGATGCGGAAGGGATCCGTGACCTGGTTCAGCGTGGCCGGACCCTTCGCGCAGTTGCGTCCGCGCGAGCCCGGGTGCTCGGGGTTGCCCTCGAACTTTCGCACCTCGAGCGTCTCCCGGTCCACGTAGGCGAGCAGACCGCAGGCCGACTCGCAGTTGAAGCACGTGGTCGGCACGAGCAGGTAGCGGCGCGGCACGCGCCGCGGCCAGGCCCGCGAGTCCCATTCCATCCAGTCGTCCCAGCGCCCCTTCGGCGGGAACGCGGCCAGATGGGTGCGGCTCGGTCCCGGGTAGTCGGTCAAAGGCCCTCCTCGCTAGGCGAGTGGTACGGCCTGCGCGGCCTGCACGTGCGCGTGCTCGTAGGCGAGCAGGCCGGCGAGCGCCAGCGCGCCGGCCACCGGGCCCGCCCACGGAGCGAGCACGCCCGCCGCCACCAGCAGCGCGCCCGTGCGGAAGTAGTGGCGATAGGCGCCGCGCGTCATTTCCCAGGCCGCGAGCCGCGCGTGGGCCGTGGCGTGCGGGAACGTGGCCTCGCCGGCCACGAGCAGGAGGTGCGCCAGGCTGCCCCCCGCGGTGATCCACGGGAGCACGCCCGCGTCGCCTTTCTCCAGCGCCGACGCCGCCAGGGACAGCGCCGCCGCGCCCGCGAGCAGCGCCTGGGCCAGGAAGTGCGGGGGCAAGAGCGGGCTCTGCCACAGATCGCGGCCGCGCGCCTGCGCGAACAGGTAGGCGGTGTAGACGGCCGTCATCGCCGCCAGCGGCACGCCCGCCACGGTCAGGGCCATCCGCGCGCCGCTCCCGCCGAGCACGCCGGCCAGCAGGTGCAGGAAGAGCACGGCGCCGTACCCGGTGATGAAGACGGCTCCGCGTACCAGCCAGCTTCGCCATTGCGGGCGCGCGAAGATCAGGTAGAAGCGCGCCGGGTGCTCGAGGTCGGCGAGCAGCAGGACGCCCGTGGCCGCCAGGAACGATCCGGCCACGATCGGCGCGGCCCAGACCCACAGGGCGCTGTCCGCGTCGAGAAGGCCGAGCAGCACCAGCAGCGCCGGCACCAGGTAGGCGCCCGCGGCCACGCCCTTGGTCCAGGTGTAGAGGCTCACCCGCCAGTCCCAGGGCGCGCGGTGGGGGACGTCGTAGGCCAGAAGGGCGGCGGCGGAGCTGTTGTGCCGTCCGGGATGCCCGGAGGTGACCTGGTGCGGCAGCGCGCCCTGCTCGCTCCACATGAAGAGGCCGCCGTCGGGCCGCCGGGCCGCGAGCGGATCGAGCGTGGCCTGGTGCGCGCCCTGGTAGAAGAGCTTGGGGCGCGTGCCCTTCTCCGGCCGCCGTACGGTCACTGCCTCGCGGCCGACGATCGACGCCACGCGCGACGACGGGTCGGCGAGGTCGCCGACCAGGATCGCCTCGGTCGGGCACACGACGACGCACGCGGGCTCCAGGCCCACGTCGAGGCGGTGCGCGCAGAGGTTGCACTTCTCCGCCGAGCCGTCCTCGGGGTTGATGAAGATGGCGTCGTAGGGGCAGGCCGCCATGCAGGCCTTGCAGCCGATGCAGATGGACTTGTCGAAGTCCACGATCCCGTCCGCGCGGGCGTGCATGGCCGCGGTGGGACAGGCCTCGACGCAGGGCGGCTCGGCGCACTGGTTGCAGCGCGTCACCTGGAAGGCGCGGCGGACCTGCGGGAACACTCCGGTCTCCGCGTACTTGACATAGGTGCGGTGGACGGAGAGGGGGACCTCGTTCTCGGACTTGCACGCGGTGCTGCAGGCGTGGCACCCGATGCAGCGCGTGTGATCGACGACCTTGGCCCACTGCACCGGCCGGGGAGGCCCGGGGAGGGGCGCGGTCACGCGGTCAGGCCTTCCGCTCGATCACGTGGATGAACACCTCGCGACCGGTCTCGTCGGTGTCCCTCCGCTGCTCCTTCAGCACCGCCAGCTTGCTCGTCTTCGCCCAGCCCACGAAGTCCGGCATCGATCCCGGGTCGGTGGCGGTCACCTCCAGCACGTCGCCGGGCGCCATGGTGTCGATCGCCTTCTTGGCCTTGACCACCGGTATCGGACACTTGGCCCCCCGTACGTCCAGCTTCCTCGTTTCCATCGAAATCTCCTAGCGGGCTCCGGGGGCGGCCGCTTTCGTCTTCCGCGCCGCGACCGCGCACTGGTTCCGCCCCAGCTCCCATTCCGTGACCTTCTCCTCCGGCGGCGGAGGCGCTCCCAGGTTCACCTTGATGATCTCCGCGTAGCTGTCCGGGGGCTTGCCCACCGCCGCGCGCACGGCCGCCACGAACTCGTCCTCGGTCGCGAGCTGCATCTCGGGGACGCTCTTCCGCAGGTCGCCCAGGCGGCCCGCGACCACGCCGTCGGGGCCGATCTCCGCCGCGCCGCTGTAGTGGGCCGGCAGCACGACGGTGTCGTCGGGCAGCGCGGCCATGCGCTCGTGCAGCGTGCGGAACAGGGCCCGGCCCCACTCGACCACGTGCCCCCCGAGGTCCGGCCGGCCGACGCTCGAGACGAACAGCGTGTCGCCGGTGAGCAGGTGACGGTCCCCGACCAGGCAGGACGTGGATCCCGGCGTGTGTCCGGGCGTGGCCAGGAGCCGCACCTGCACCGCCGCCCCGCCGTCGAGGCGGATGACCTCCCCGTCGTGCAGTGGCGCCACGGTCAGCTTCAGGTCGAAGCCCTGGCCGGCGTCGACGAAGTACGGGGCCCCCACGCGCGCGGCCAGCGCGGGCCCCCCGCTCACGTGATCGGCCTGGATGTGCGTGTCGAGGACCCGCGCGATGCGGGCGCCCCGCGCGCGCACGAACTCGAGGTAGCGGTCCAGGGCCCGCGACGGGTCCACCACCACCGCCTCCGCGCCCGACAGGATCACGTACGAGAGGCAGCCCTTGCCCCGGCGGTTGAACTGCCACAGCTCGAACCGGTCCTGCTCCCCGGGCCGTGGCGGAACGCGGACGGGCTGCAGGTACTCGCCATAGGCGACCATGCCGCCCTTGACGTTGCGGGCAGCCATGCCGGCCTCCTGCAGCATGTCCACCACCATCTCGGAAGAGCCGCCCTGCGCGCACAACGCCACCAGCTCGCGGCCGCGCGGCACCCTGGCCAGCGCCGCCTCCGGGTCGTCGATGAAGTCGAAATAGGGCACGTGCACGGTCGTGCCCGGGCGCCGGCCCTCCAGCCTCCAGTCCTCGAACTCCTCGTCGTTGCGCACGTCGAGGATCACCAGGTCGTCGCCGCGGTCCAGGCGGCCCAGGAGCTCGGCCACCTCCACGCTCGGGACCGCGGGCGGCGCCTCGCGCGGTTCGCTCATCGTCTCTCCCGCTCCCTCAGATGAACAGCGTCACGCGCGAGCGCGCGGCCTCGGCCATGTAGGCGCCCACCCCGCCGTACTCGAGCCCGTCCACGAGCTCCTCGCGCGACACACCCATCGCGTCCATGGACATCGTGCAGGCCATGAAGCGCACGCCCAGGTCCCGCGCCACGTCCATCAGCTCCTCGAGCGTCGCGATGCCCTTGTCCTTCATCATGGAGCGGAGCATCCGCGAGCCCAGGCCCAGGAAGTTCAGCTTCGAGGTCCCGAGCTGCCGCGACCCGGCGGGGGTCATCAGCGCGAACATCTTCTCCTTGAGCCCCTTCCGGCCGCCGGCCGCGCCCTCCTTCTTGAGCGCGGACAGCCCCCAGAAGGTGAAGAATACGGTCGTTTCGAGGCCGGCGGCGGCGGCGCCGGTGGCGATCACGAACCCGGCCAGCACCTTGTCCAGGTCGGCGCTGAACACGACGATGGCGGCGCGGTCGTCCGCCGTCCGCTCGCGCAGCGCGGCGAGCTCCCGGCCGATCTCGTCGCGGAACGGGGCGAGCTGGCGCGCGACCTCACGGGCGACCGCGTCGGCCAGCGCGGGCGCGGGCTCGCTCAGCGCCGTGGTGGCGGACGGCCGTTCCGGATCGGGCATGCTTCCTCCTTCGGGGGCGCGAGCGCCCTTCCGATGAGAGCCGCCCGGCGCGAAAACGATTCGCCTCCGACGCGGTCCTCAGCGCACGACCGTCGCCGGCACCCGGCGCTCGAGGGGCAGGGCGACGCGGGCGGCGGCGCGCGGTCGCACGGTGAGGACGGGGCACGAGGCCTGGCGCACGACGCGGGTGGTGGTCGAGCCGAACCACGCGAGCGGCACCGGCCGGGATCCGTGGGCGCCCATGACGACGAGGTCGGCCTCTCGTTCCGCGGCGACCCGCACGATCTGACGTCGCGCCTTGCCGGCGACCACGATCTCCTCCACGGCGCATGCCGTGCGCACCTCGTCGGGCAGGAGCTCCCGCAGCCGGGCCCGAGCCTCCTTTTCGACGGTCTCGCGGTACGCCGCGAACAGGGGAACGCCCAGACGCGGTGGCCTGCGATGGGTGTCTTCCGGGACGTCCCCCATCGTGTGGAGGACGGCCGTCGCGGCTCCGGCCCGCAGGGCCAGGGACAGTGCGTACTCGAGCGTCGGCGCGGAGGAAGACCCGAGGTCCAGGGCGCACAGCACGCGGCGGAAGGGCGCCTCGCCGGCGGGGAGTGGCGGGCGGCTGCGCCGCGGGACGGTCAGCACGGGGCAGGGTGCCGTGCGGATCACCTGCTCGGCCACGGAGCCCAGCTCCCAATGCTCGAGTCCCTGGCGGCCGTGCGTCCCCACCACCACGAGGTCGGCGGCCCAGGCGAGGCTCTCGGCCGCGATCTCGACCGCCGCCTGGCCCTTCCGCAGCACCGGCCGCACGGCGGAGGACCGCGTCACCGGCTCCACGAACCGGCGCAGGGCCTCGAGCCCTCGCTCGCGCTCGGCCGCGTCGAGCGGGGTGGCGCCGATCAGGCGGAAATCCGGCGGTGCGACCACGTGGATCACCGCCAGCGTCGCCCCCGACCAGCGCGCCAGGGCGGCGGCATGCTCGAGCGCCGGCCGCGAGAACTCCGAGAAATCGGTCGCACAGAGGATCCGGCGGAAGTTCGCGCTCATGGCATGCGCCTCCGCGCCTCCCAGAGCAACGTGGGTGCCAGCCCGGGCGCCCGGCGCGCCACGGGTTGCCGTTCCGCTACGTCCGGCGATGCGCAAGAGGTGCGCGAACGCCAGCGGCGCACGCAGGCTTTTCCGTGGTCGCCCACGGAAAGGCCCACCTGCCTCCCGCACCGGTACGGCACGGTGTTTGAACAACGGCCCCGCGGGAACCGATACTGATCCCGAGGAGGCCGATACCCTCATGCGCTCGACCGCTCCGCTATTCGTGGCCGCCGTTGCTGTATCCCTCGCGTGCCGAGGCAACACGCCCGAGCCCGCGCGCGACGCCGCCGCCTCCCCCGCCGCGGCCGCGGCGGCGCTCTCCAGGCCGAGCCCCGAGGACCGCGCGGTCGCGGCCGCCGAGGCGGAGCCACCGGACGCGCTCACCGGCGAGGTCCTCGAGACGATGGACGCGGGCGGATACACCTACCTGCGCCTGGACACCTCGGCCGGGCCGGCCTGGGCCGCGGTCGAGCGGTCGGACGTCAAGAAGGGCGCCCGGGTCACCGTCATGGGGTCGGTGGCGATGGACGGCTTCGAGAGCCGCACGCTCGGCCGCCGGTTCGATCGGATCGTGTTCGGCGCCCTCACCGGCGAAGAACCCCAGGCGGGGGTTACGCCGCCGCGGACCGCGGCCCAGGTGCCACCGGCGATGGCCGCGGCGCTCGCGGCGCAGCACGCGGCGGCGGCGAGCGGGCCGGCGGAGGTCGGTCCCGTCAAGGTGAGCAGGGTCACCACCCCCGACGGCCGCACCGTGGCCGAGGTGTTCGCCGAGCGCGCGGCGCTCGACACGAAGGCGGTGGCCGTGCGCGGGAAGGTCGTGAAGTTCCTGCCGGGCATCATGGGCCGCAACTGGCTGCACCTGCGTGACGGTACGGGCTCGCCGGAGGGCAAGGACTACGACCTCACCGTCACCACGTCCGAGACCGTGGCCGTGGGCGAGGTCGTGCTCGTGCGCGGGACCGTGCGCAAGGACCTCGACTTCGGCGCGGGCTACTCCTACGCCGTGCTGGTGGAGGAGGCGAAGCTCTCCAGGTAGGAGCGCGGCACGCCCCTTGTTGATGCACGACACGGGAGGTCAGCGTATGGCCCACGGCCGGCGGATCGTCGTGGACGCCACCTTCGCGCTCCGCCTCACCAGCCTCGAGAGCGTATGGAGTTGACCGGAGGGAAGGGCCTCCTGGTGGTCGGGCTCAACCACCACGCCGCCCCGGTGGAGGCGCGCGAGGCGCTCGCGTTCGCGAAGGACGCGATCGCGGACGGCCTGCGCCTGCTGCGCGAGACGGCCGGGGTGTCCGAGGCGGTGATCCTGTCCACCTGCAACCGCGTGGAGGTCTGGGCCGCGGGCGAGAAGGCGCGCCTCGACGACGTCTCCTCCTTCCTGCTCGCGCGCGGCGGGCGGGCGGCCGTCGACCCCTCGCTGCTCTACCGCCTGGCGGACGAGGAGGCGGTCCGCCATGCCTTCCGCGTGCCGGCCGGGCTCGATTCCCTGGTGGTGGGCGAGGCGCAGATCCTCGGACAGGTCAAGGAGGCCTACCGCGCGGCCGAGGAGGCGGGCACGCTCGGCCCGCGGCTCACCACGCTGCGCAACCACGCCCTGGCCGCGGCCAAGCGCGTGCGCACGGAGACGGCCATCGGTCGCCATGCGGTGTCCGTGTCGCACGTCGCGGTGGAGCTGGCGCTCAAGATCTTCGGCCACGTGCGCGGCGTGCGCGTGATGGTGGTGGGCGCGGGCAAGATGTCCGGGATGGCCGCGCGCCGCCTGGCCAGGGAGGGCGCCCAGCTGACCGTGGTGGGACGCACGGAGGCACGCGCGAGCGCGCTGGCGGCGGCGCTGGGCGGCCGCGCGCTGGCCTTCGAGAGGATGGCGGCGGAGCTGGCGAGCACGGACGTCGTGCTCACGGGGACGGCCGCGCCCACCACGATCATCCACCGGCCCGAGATCGAGGTGGCGGCGAAGGCCCGTGGGGGACGCCCGCTCTTCCTCATCGACATCGCCCTCCCACGCGACGTGGACCCGGCGGTGCGCGACCTGCCCGGCGTGTTCCTGTACGACCTCGACGACCTGCGCGGCGTGGCCGCGGCGAACCTGCGCGAGCGGCAACGCGAGGCCACCTCGGCCGAGAAGCTGGTCGAGAACGAGGTGCTCCGCCACATGGCCGACGAGCGCGCGCGCGAGGCGGTGCCCAGCGTGACGGAGCTGCGCGGGCGCGCGGAAGGCATCCGACGCGCCGAGATCGAGAAGGCGCGCCGGCAGATGGGGCCGCTCACGCCCGAGCAGGAGCGCGCACTGGACGCGGTCAGCACCGCGATCGTGAACAAGCTGCTGCACGCGCCGACGGTGTGCCTGAAGGACGTGGCGCGCATGGGCCTCAGCGCCGAGCAGGCGGGGCTCCTGCGCCTGGCCCTCGGCCTGACCGCCTAGTTTCTCGCCGCGCGCGCCGCGCGGGCGGTGCTCAGGGCGTGGCGGGCCGGAAGAGCAGGACCGGCGTGCGGCTCGCGCGCACCACCTTGTCCGCGACGCTCCCGAGCGCGACGCGCGCCAGGCCGGAGCGTCCGTGGGTGGCCAGGGCCACGAGGTCGCACGCCTCGCCGTGCGCGGCCGCGAGGATCGCCGCGGCCACCGACCCGGCGACCTCCACGCGGATGCGCACGCGCAGTCCGGCGGCCAGGAACGGGCGCGCGGCCTCGTCGAGGTAGTCGCGCGCCTGCCGTTGTCGGCCGGGCAGGTCGTCTTGCGGCGCGGCCGCCGTGGAGGCGCCTTCCGGCAGCCACGCCACCTCGCCCAGGGGCCGCACGACCTGGAACAGGACGATCTCGGCGCCTTCCTCGAGCCGGGCCAGGCGCACCGCGTGCTCCAGGATCGCCTCGCTCGCCTTCGAGCCGTCGAGCGGCGCCAGGATGCGCCCGAACCGGCCTCCGCCCGCCGCCGGCTCCGGCCGGACGAGTAGGAGGGGCACCGGACTCACGCGCGCCAGCCCGTCCGCCACGCTGCCGAGCCAGATCCGCTCGAGCCCGCCGCGTCCGTGCGTCGTCAACACGATCACCCAGGCCGACACGGCGCGGGCGTGCGCGGCCAGGGTGGGAGCGACCGGACCGTCGAGGAGCACCGTGGCGGCCGCGGCGGCCGGACCGAGCCGTTCGCGCAACTGCTCGAGGTACGCCCGCTCGTGATCGCGCCGGAGCGAGCGCATGTGCTCGTCGATGACGGGCAGGCCTTCCACGTGGATCGGGTCCGGCGAGATCGGGACGTGCACGTGCACGAGCTCGACGGTGGCGCCGGAACGCCGCGACAGCTCCGCGGCGACGGGGAGCGCCCCCTCCGCGAGAAGGGAGCCGTCGAGCGGCACGAGGATGCGGCCCGGCACGCCGGTCACGTTCATGATGGGTTCCTCCGCACGATCCGACCGTCCCACTCTATCGCTTCCGGGCGGCTCTCCGCGCGCCGCACCGCGCGGGAAGCTCTGCGCTTACAGGGTCATGGTCGACGCCGGAGCCGCCGCAAATTACGTCGGAGAAGCCGCTCGGCCCGCAAATCCTGCGCAAGGAGGCGCTCTCGTTCGCGCCGGTACCGGGACTATGGCCGTCCCGGCCGTGGCATGCCGATTGTTGTAGTCAGTGTGACGCGCCGCGCGGCCGGCGCGATCGAGGAAGCCATGGATCTCTCGACGACGTACCTGGGACTGAAGCTCGCCCACCCGTTCGTGCCTGGCGCCTCGCCGTTGGCCGACGAGGTCGCGGTGGCCCGGCGCCTCGAGGACGCGGGCGCGCCCGCCCTCGTCATGCGGTCGCTCTTCGAGGAGCAGATCGCCCGCGAGCAGCTCGGGGCTTTCCTCCACGCGCACCGGCACGGAGAATCGTTCGCCGAGGCGCTCACGTATTACCCGAGCCCGGAGCGCCTCGCCTTCGGCCCGGAGGAGTACCTCGACCACGTGCGGCGCCTCAAGGACTCGCTCGCCATCCCCATCATCGCGTCGGTCAACGGCACCCGCCCGGGCGGATGGCTCGACTACCTGCGCCGGATCGAGCAGGAGGGGGCCGACGCGCTGGAGCTGAACCTCTACCGGCTGGCCCTCGACCCGGACCTCAGTGGCGAAGACGTCGAGCGCGAGGCCGTCGAGGTGGTGCGCGAGGTCAAGCGCACGGTCGGCATACCCGTGGCCGTGAAGCTCTCGCCTTTCTTCTCGTCGTTCGCACACTTCAGCCAGCGTCTCGACGCGGCGGGGGCGGACGCGCTCGTGCTGTTCAACCGCTTCTACCAGCCGGACATCGATGTCGAGAACCTGCAGGTCGAGGAGACCCTGCATCTCTCCAGCTCCGGCGAGCTCCCCCTGCGGCTGCGCTTCGTGGCCGCGCTGTCCGGCCGGCTGCGCGCGAACCTGGCCGTCACGGGCGGGGTGCACACCGCCCTGGACGCGGTCAAATGCGTCATGGCCGGTGCGCACGCGGTGCAGGTCGTCTCCGCCCTGCTGCACCAGGGACCCGACCTCCTCCGCATCCTGCGCGCGGACCTCGAGCGCTGGATGCAGGAGCACAAGTGGGACTCCGTGGAACGGATGCGTGGCCACATGAACCTGCAGCGCTGTCCCGATCCCGCGGCCTACGAGCGGGCGAACTACATGCTCATGCTGCACGGCTGGCGATAGGGCTACCATGGGGAGGATGCAGAATGACGATCCGGCTGACGAAAGTCCTGGTTCCCACCGATTTCAGCGAGCCGTCGGCCAAGGCGGTGGTCTACGGGCAGGCACTGGCCCGCAGCTTCGGGGCCTCGCTGCACGTGCTGCACACCGTGGAGGAGCCGCTGGCCCAGGGCTGGGACGCGTACGGCTTCCCCGCCCTCCTGCCGGAGCGGCGCGCGGAGGTGCTCGCCGACGCGCGGCGGCGGCTGGAGGAGGCCGTGCCGACGCTCGAGCGCGACCGCCAGCCGACCGAGCTCGTCACCTGCCTGGGCGACCCCTGCCGTGAGATCGTGCGCTTCGCGAAGGAGCGCGGCATCGACCTGATCGTGATGGGCACGCACGGCCGCGGGGGCGTGGCTCACCTGCTGCTGGGCAGCGTGGCCGAGAAGGTGGTGCGCACGGCGCCCTGCCCGGTGCTGACCGTCCGCCATCCCGAGCACGAGTTCGTGGCCAGCGAGCGCACCGCGTGAGCGCGGCCCCGGCGCGAGAGTACTCGGCCGACGCGCTCCTGCGCGACGGCCGCTCCGTGATGATCCGCGCCATCCGCCCCGAGGACAAGGAGCGGCTGCTGGCGCACTTCCACGGCCTGGGCCCGGACTCGCTGCGCTTCCGCTTCCTGGGCGCCAAGAAGGAGCTGACCCCGGCGGACCTGCGCTACTTCACCGAGCTGGACTTCGAGCGCCACGTCGGCCTGGTCGTGTCGCAGCGCCACGACGGGGGCGAGGAGTTCATCGGGGTCGGGCGCTACGTCCGCGGCGACGACGCCCATCACGCGCGGGCGGCGGAGTTCGCCCTGGCCGTCACCGATCCCTGGCAGGGGCGCGGCGTGGGCACCCTGCTCCTCGAGCACCTCGCCCGCGTGGCCGCCGGCGCCGGCATCGAGCGTTTCCAGGCCGACATCCTGGAAGGGAACACGCGCATGCTGGACGTGCTGGCGGGTCTGGGCTTCCGCGTGGAGGAGCGCTCGCGCGACGGGGTGGTGCGGGCCTGGTTCGAGATCGAGCCCAACCCCGACGCGCTGCGCGCCAGCGACGAGCGCGCCTGGCGCGCGGCCGCGGAGAGCGTGCGCGCGCTGCTGCATCCGCGCTCGGTGGCGGTGGTGGGCGCCTCTCGGCAGCCGGGCACCATCGGCGCCGCGCTCGTCGCCAACCTGGTGCGCCACGGCTTCCGTGGGCCGATCTACCCCGTGAACCCCAAAGCGGACACCATCGAGGGCCTGCCCGCGTATCCCGGCGTCCAGGCCATCGGGAAGCCGGTGGACCTCGGCGTGATCGCCGTGCCCGCGCCGGCGGTGGAGGCGGCGGTGGCCGACTGCGCGTCGGCCGGCGCGCGCGGCGTGGTGGTGATCTCGGCCGGCTTCGCCGAGTCGTCCGCCGCGGGCCGGGCGGCGCAAGGGCGCCTGCGCGACCTCGTGCGCGCCTCGGGCATGCGCATGGTCGGCCCCAACTGCATGGGCGTGCTCAACGCCGATCCCGAGGTGTCCCTCAACGCCACCTTCGCGCCCACCTTCCCGCCCGCGGGCAACGTGGCCATGCTCTCGCAGAGCGGGGCCCTGGGCCTCGCCATCCTGGACTACGCCCGCGACCTCGACATCGGCCTGTCCACCTTCGTCTCCGTCGGCAACAAGGCCGACGTGTCGGGCAACGACCTGCTCGCCTACTGGAAGGAAGACCCGCGCACGGCGGTGATCGCGCTGTACCTGGAGAGCTTCGGCAACCCGCGCCGCTTCGCGCGCTGGGCCCCCGACGTGGCGCGGAAGAAGCCCGTGGTCGCCGTGAAGTCCGGACGCTCGGCCGCGGGCACGCGCGCGGCTTCGAGCCACTCCGCCGCGCTGGCCTGCCTGGACGTGGCCGTCGACGCGCTGTTCGAGCAGGCCGGCGTGATCCGCACCGACACCCTCGAGGACATGTTCGACGTGGTCACGCTGCTGGCCACGCAGCCCGTGCCGACCGGGCCGCGCGTGGGCGTGGTCACGAACGCGGGCGGGCCCGGGATCCTCCTGGCCGACGCCTGCGAGGCGCGGGGGCTGACGCTGCCGGAGCTGACCGCGGACACGGTGGCGGCGCTGCGGGGGTTCCTGCCCGCGGCGGCGGGGCTCAAGAACCCCGTGGACATGATCGCCTCGGCCTCGCCCGAGCAGTTCGCGCGCACGATCGAGGCCGTGGGCGCGGACCCCAACGTGGACTCCCTGGTGGTGATCTACGTGCCGCCCATGGTCACGAACGCGGCCGAGATCGCCGCGGCCGTGGCCCGGGGCGCGGGCACGGTCCCCGCGCCCAAGCCGGTGTTGTCCGTCTTCCTGTCCACCAAGGGCGCGCCCGCCGCGCTGGCCGGGGGACCGCGGGGCAAGCTGCCGTCCTACAGCTTCCCGGAGAACGCCGCGCGGGCCCTGGCCGCGGCCGAGCGCTACGGCCGCTGGCGGGCGCGGCCGCGCGGCGACGCGGTCCGGCTCGAGCCCGCGGCGCGGGAAACGGCGCGCGGTATCGTCGAGCGCGCGATGGCGGGGCACGAGGGTGACTTCTGGCTCGAGCCCGCGGACGCCGAGGCCGTCCTGCGCGCCGCGGGCATTCCCCTCGCCGCCAGCCGGATCGTCCCGCCGGACGACGCGGTCGCGGCGGCCGACACCCTCGGCTATCCCCTCGTGGCCAAGGCCGTCTCGCGGCGGCTCCTCCACAAGAGCGACGTCGGCGGCGTGATGCTCGGCCTGACCACCGCCGACGAGGTGAAAGGCGCGGTGCGCCTCCTGCGCGGGCGCGTGGAAGCGGCCGGGCATCCGCTCGAAGCCGTGCTGCTGCAACGCCAGGTGAGCGGCGGGCTGGAGGCGCTGGTCGGGGTCGTCGGCGATCCCACCTTCGGGCCGTTGGTCGTCTGCGGGCTCGGGGGCGTGCAGGTCGAGCTCCTGCGGGACGCGTCCTTCCGCATGCCGCCCGTCACCGACCTCGACGCGCGCGAGATGATCGACCGGCTGCGGCTCAAGGCCCTCTTCGACGGGTACCGCGGCTCCGCCCCCGCCGACCGGCCCGCCCTCGAGTCGCTGATCCAGCGCGTCTCCGCCCTCGTGGAAGCGCTCCCGGAGCTGCGGGAGCTGGACCTGAACCCGGTGAAGGTGCTCCGACCCGGCGAGGGAGTGGTGGTCGTGGATGCGCGCGTGCGCGTGGGGACGGCGAGACCCGAGGTTCCATGACCGCGGTGGCCATCCGCGGCACGACCACCCCCCGTCTCAGAGAACGACGACCTCCAGGCCCGGGATCCTCGCGAAGCTGCGCCGGTCGCGCGTGACGACCCGGTAGCCAGCGGCCACGGCGGTGGCCCCGATCAGGAGGTCGTGGGCGCCGACGGTCGCCCCTTTTGCCGCGAGGCTCGCCCACAGCGAGGCATGGATCCGGGCGGTCACGATGTCGAAAGGCAGGATCGGCATCACGGCGAGAAGCCTCTCGACGAAGCCCTCCCGACGCAGCCGCTGTGAGGGCGTCGCCGCCCGGTGGACGCCGTGCAGGAGCTCCGAGGCCGTGATCGCGGCGATGGCGACCGATTCGTCCCCGTGCGCGGCGACGGCGACGTCGAGGTCCAGGCCTCCTCGCTCGACGCCGACGAGGACGGACGAGTCGATCAGCGTTCCCACGGCGATCGGGGAAGCTTCCCCTGGTTGCGGGCCGCGCGTCGCACGGCGGACGCGTAGCCTGCATCCGCGCCTGGAACGTTCCGCAAGAGAGACGCGAGTTCGCCGAGGGTGAGACGCCTGGCCGGCGCGGCGGGCGTCATGCGGCAAACGGGCTCGCCCGCCCGCTCGACCACGAACTCCTCGCCGCGATAGCGGATGCGGTTCAGGAGGTCGGAGAAGGTCCTCACCGCTTCGGTGGCCGACACCTTGGTAGTCATAAAAATAAGATTATCATATTTTGGAAGCACGCCCGCGACGAGGACCATCCGATCATGGTGCTCGGTCAGGGTGACCGGATCAGGCCACCAGGCTCGCCGCCCAGCGCGCGTCGGCCACGCAGTCGGGGATGCCCGTCCCGCGAAGGCCGCTGCCGGTGAGGAAGAGGCCGGGGAGGGTGGCCAGGCGGCGCTCCAGGGCCGCGACGCGCTCGCGGTGGCCGACTTCGATCTGGGGGGTGGCCGAGGGCCAGCGGTAGACGCGGGTCAGGACCGGGAAGCCGCGGAGGCCCAGCACGGGGGCCATCTCGTTGTGGACGCGCGTCACGAGGTTCTCGTCCGGGCCGTCGAGGGACTCCGGGTGGCGCATGCCGCCCAGGAACCCGCGCAGGAGGACGTGACCCTCGGGGGCGCGGCCCGGGACCTTGGTCGAGACGAACGAGCAGGCGGACGTGTGCCGGTTCTCCGCTTCCGGGACGATCAGCCCGTGCCCGTCGAGGGTATGGGCCACGTCCGCGCACCGGTAGCCGAGATACACGGCCGCGCTGGACGCGAAGCGGACCTCGGCCAGCGCCGCGGTGAGGTCGGAGTCCGTGTCGGCCAGGAGCTCGGCCGCGCGTCCGGCCGGCACCGCGAGCAGCACGGCCCGGGCGCGCACTTCGGTCCCGCCGCCGGTGTTCAGGACGAAGCCCGCGCCGCTGCGCCGCACGTCCCGCACGGGACACCGGAGCCGGAGGCTGTGCGCCGGCAGCCGCGCCACCAGCGCATCCACGAGCTCGCCCAGGCCGTCGCGCAGGGAGTAGAACACCGGCGCGGGCGGTCCCGCCGAGCGGGGGCGTGAGGCCAGGAGGCCACGGATCAGGCTGCCGTGCCGCGCTTCGAGCGCGGTCAGGGCCGGGAAGTTCGCGGGCAGGGAGAGCCGCTCGGGATCGCCGGCGTGAATGCCCGCCAGGAACGGCCCGCCCAGCCGATCCAGCGCCTCGCGGCCGAGCCGGCGGCGGAAGAACGCCGCGATCGACTCGTCGGCGCCCGGGCGTCCGCGCGGGATCACGAGGTCGCCGGCCATGCGCAGCTTGCCCGGCCAGCTGAACAGGCGCGTGCGCACGAGCGGCGCCAGGCGCGTGGGCACACCCAGCACCATGCCGTCGGGCAGCGCGTGCAGCCTGCCGCGGTGCAGCACGTAGAGCGTCCGCTGCTCGGTGTTCACGGGCACCAGGCGGCTCTCCAGGCCCAGCTCGCGGACGAGGGCGAGCCCCGCCGGCTTCTGCGCGAGGAGCGTGTCCGGTCCGGCTTCGCACAGGAACCCGTCCACGCGCTCGCTGCGGATCACGCCGCCCCATCGCTCGCCGGCTTCGAGCAGCACGAAGGGGACGCCGCGAGAGAGAAGCTCGTAGGCCGCGGAGAGGCCGGCGATGCCGCCCCCGACGATCGCGACCATGCCGGACGGCGCGCTCACGCGGGCCGCGGCGCGGCCGCCGCGGTCGCGCCGAGCGGTGCGCGGCCGCCGTGGCGCCACACCGCGTAGGCGAGAAAAGCGCCCTCGAGGGCCAGGAAAGCACCCACGTATCCAGAGCCTCCGACCCCGAACCCGTAGGAGTGCAGCCCGGTGCCCAGGACGAAGTTGACGCCGTACCAGGCCATCAGCACGAGCAGGAACCCGAGGATGGAGCCCACGGCCAGGCCGAAGTCGCGGACCCATCCCAGAAGCCGGCCGTGCAGGAGCGCGACGTATCCGAGCAGCGCGATGAGCGCCCACGTCTCCTT
>DATKEG010000203.1:0-3790 GCA_035544515.1 Vicinamibacteria bacterium
CCCGGCCCGGCAAGTCCCAGGACGACTTGCGCGTCGTTTTGCCCGGCGACCGCTCTCGACCGTGGGACGGCGCCGCCACCGAGCTGCTGCTGTACCTGCTCGGGGAGACGGGCTACGCGGGCCGTCTCGGCCGCGCGCTCGTGGAGCCCGGGCTGGTCTACGCGGTGTACGCCACGCGGGAGAAGCTCGGCGCGGACGGATTCCTCATGGTACGGACGGCGTCCGCGCCGAAGGACACGGGGGAGGTCCTGCGCCGGATCCGCTCGCTGCTCGAGGACGCCGCGCGCGGGGGCTTCACGGAAGCGGAGCTGCGGGAGGCCCGCGCCTACCTGCGCGGCAAGCGCGCCCGCGCGCGTGAAGGCAGCGCCGCGGCGGCGCGCGACGCCCTCGAACGGGCTCCCGTGCCGGGCTCCCCGGCCGTGGACGGCGTCTCGCTCGATCAGCTCAACGACACGGCTCGGCGCCTGTTCCGCGGCGGCGCGCCGGTCGCGATCGTCTCCGGACCGCCCGTGGACTGAGCCGCCGCGCGGCTCCCCAGCGACCGGATCTCGTCTTCCTTCTGCCAGAGACCCATGCGGTGCAGGGCGAAGTCGTATTTGACGGGGTCGCCCGGATCGAGCCGCCGCAGCCGCTCGGTGATGTCGAGCGCCATGCGCCAGCCCGGCGAGCGATAGCGCGTGAGGCCCACGCGCCGGGCGATCGCGAACACGTGCGCGTCGAGGGGGATCACGAGGCGACACGGGTCCACGGTCCGCCAGAGGCCGAGGTCCACGCCCTCGCGCCGGACCATCCAGCGCAGATAGAGGTTCAGGCGCTTGCACGCGCTGCCGTCGTCGGGGGTCGGGAAGAAGAAGCGTACTCCGGCGCCGCGGGGCAGCGGACGGTCGCCGTAGAGCCCGCCGTGGTCGAGGGCGAGGGTCCTCGTGGAGAACGAGGCGAGGGCGGGTCCGAGGTGGCCGGTGCCCGGCGCCAGCCCCGCCGCGAA
Source organism: Vicinamibacteria bacterium (assembly GCA_035544515.1). Classification (GTDB taxonomy): domain Bacteria; phylum Acidobacteriota; class Vicinamibacteria; order Fen-336; family Fen-336; genus DATKEG01. The sequence continues at coordinate 986 of DATKEG010000203.1, forward strand.
GAACGCCTCGACGGAGCCGGCCGTCTCCAGCATCTGCCGCACGAAATAGAGCAGGCAGGCCACGTCCCGTCCGTCGTTGAAGCGGTGCTTGAACCCGGACAGGGCCCGGTGCGCCGCCTGCGGTGAGAGCCGCCGCAGCGCCCGGGCCGGCCGGGGCCCGACCACGTCGAGGACGGCCGCGATGCTGCGCTTGATCTGGCGGACGTTCCCGTACGCCAGGGCCGAGGCGACGAGGCCGACCACCTCGCGGTCTTCGCTCCGCCGCTGCCCGCGCACGAACTGCAGCGGGTCGGGGTCCACGAAGCGATGGTCGTAATGCCGGTACAGCGCGTCCAGACGCCGCCGGAGCCGGTCGAGCCTCATGGTTGATCCGGCGCGGTGCCCTCGACGGGCCCGCGCCATCGCGAGCGGTGAGGAGCCCGGGGCGATTCTATCGCGCCCGCGGCGAGTGGAGCCGCAGGCCGGTGATACCATCGGCCGGTGCACAAGGACCGTGAGCTGCACGACGGGCGCACGGACGGGCTCGTGCCTCTGGAGAGCCTCGACCTCGACCGCGTCACAACGTTCGCCTCCTTGCTGCGGGCGATGTCGAAGACGGCGTTCGGCGGCCGCGCGCTGGGCGAGGCCTTCGAGGTCACGCGCGAGATGGTGAGCGATCCGGCCTGCAAGGTCGTGCTGACGCTCTCCGGCGCCATGACCATCGCCAAGATGGGCAAGGTCATCGCGGGGATGATCGACGCCGGCATGGTCCAGGCCATCGTCTCCACGGGCGCGCTCATGGCTCACGGCCTCTCCGAGGCCGTGGGCATGGTGCACTACCGGCACGACCCGCGGATGTCGGACGAGGAGCTGTTCGAGAAGGGCTACAACCGCGTCTACGACACGCTGGAGATGGAGGCGAACCTCAACTACGTCGAGGCGTTCACCTCGCGCGCGCTGGACACCCTCGCTCCCCCTTTCTCCAGCGAGAAGATCTGCCGCGCCATGGGCCGGCTGCTGGCGGAGGACGGTGGCCAGGGCGTGCTGCGCAGCGCCTACGAGCACGACGTGCCGGTCTACGTGCCCGCCTTCACCGACTCCGAGCTGGGCCTGGACCTCGCCACCTGGGCCATGCGCAAGAATCGGAGCGAGGGCAAGGATCCCCGCGCGGTGCTCGACGCCGTGCCGCCCTACAACCCCTACCACGACCTCAACGGCTTCGCCCGCTTCTGCCTGGAGGCCGAGCGCCTGGGCATCTTCACCATCGGCGGCGGCGTGCCGCGCAACTGGGCGCAGGAGGTGGGCCCGTTCGTGGAGATCATGAACCACCGCCTGGGCCTCCACCTCACCCCTCCGCGCTACCGTTACGCGGTCCGCATCTGCCCGGAGCCGGCGCACTGGGGCGGCCTGTCCGGGTGCACGTACTCCGAGGGCGTCTCCTGGGGCAAGTTCGTGCCGGTGGAAGACGGCGGACGGTTCGCGGAGGTGTACGCCGACGCGACCACGGTCTGGCCGCTGCTGATCAAGGGCGTCCTGGAAGAGCTGGGCCGGCCCGCCGGCGGCGGCCCCGCCCGCTCTTGACGGCTGCCGGGCCCGGGGCGTAGTCTCCTCCCCGGAAGCCCTCCAAAGAAACGCTTGGCTCGGCGAGCCTCCGGCGCCGCGCTCCTCGGAGGCTGAATGTCCCCAGCGTGCGCCGGCGTGGTCGGGACGCTCGTGCTGGCCCTTCCCGCGGCCGGCCTGGCGCAAGGCCTGGCCATCGACCCCCAGCCGGTCGGCTGCATCGTCGCCGGGAAATATTCCAAGCTGCAGGCCTGCTTCACCCCGACCGACGTGGTGAGGCCGCGCGCGAACTTCCGCCTGAAGGAGGGCGCGGCCGCCGCGGCGTCGTATTACGTCGAGATGAAATCGGACATGCCCTGCCACGTGGCCTTCCTGCCGCGCCCGAAGAAGGAGCTGATCGGCAAGGAGATCGAGATCTGGATCGAAGGCATGGACCGTGCGTTCAACGCCGGCCGCACGCCGGAGTACTCGGCCACGGTGGTCGGGTCCGAATCGGAATGCCGGAAGGACCTGCCGGTGGCACCGTGGGTCTCGAGCGCCAGCGTGGCCGTGTTCCCGGCCATGCCCGCCGGCTTCGTGGCCAGCGCGCTACCCGCGCTCGGCGTCGTGGCCGGCGTGGCCGGCGGGACGGCCCTCGTCGCCGGGGCGTACGTGGCGACGAAGGGAGACGACGACCCGCCGACCGTGCCGGTGACGCCGACCCCGCCTCCCACGCCCGCGCCCACTCCGACGCCCGTCCCGACGCCCACGCCCCCGCCGGCGACCACGCCGACCGTGGATTGCACGATCCGGCCACGTTCCGGCCCGGCGCCGCTCACGGTCTCGTTCAGCGCCGCCGTCTCCGGCTTCTCGGGACCCGTGGCCTTCCGGTGGGACTTCGGCGACGGCACGGGCTCGACGGACCGGGACACCACGCACACGTACACGGCGCCGGGGGTTTTCCGCGCGATCGTGACCGCGACGAGCGGGAGCGAGACGGCGACGTGCGACCGCAACGTGTCGGTGAGCAAGCCGGAGGAGGTGCTCCACACGCTCGAGGTCACCCTGACCGGTAGCGGCGGCGGCACGGTCTCCAGCAACCCCTCGGGGGTGTCGTGCCTGCCGGACTGCAGCGAGGCCTATCCGAGCGGCACCGTCGTGAGCCTGACCGCGGCCCCCGACTCCAGCTCCTCTTTCGTGGGCTGGAGCGGCGCCTGCTCGGGCAGCGGCGCCTGTAACGTCAGCATGAACGTCGACCGGGACGTGACCGCGAAGTTCGACGCGAAG
>DATKEG010000204.1:0-5899 GCA_035544515.1 Vicinamibacteria bacterium
CCGTGGACGGAGCCTCGCGCGGCGGCGGCGCCGCCGCCGAGGACGAGCCGCTCCGCTTCCCCCGCGTCCACGCCCGGCAAACGGGTGGCCACGTCGAGCGAGAGGTCCAGGTTGAGGTAGAGCCGGCGGTGATGGAGGACCAGGAAGGGCGGAGCGTCGCGCGCGCGAACACCGGCGGCGTCGGCGACCGCCCGGAAGCCCTGCTCGAGGAAGTACCCGATGGTGCTCCAGGTCAGGGGTGTGACGGCGCCGGGCAGGACCTCGCCCACGTTGGCGCGCGTGAGCCGGCGGATGCGCGGGTCGGGCGGCTCCTCCGCGGCCACGGTGATCGGCCGCGATTGCAGCAGCACCGGACCCTCGTCGGCCAGGGCCCACTCCACGTCCTGTGCCCCACCGAGCAGCCGCTCGGCGGCGAGGGCCAGCGCGACCACCGCCTGCAGCGTCGGCGGGTCGATGGCGGCGGCCCCGTCGCTCCGGTCCAGGAGCCGGCCCGTGGCCCGCTCCAGCCGGTATCGCTCGGGCGTGACGCGTCCTCCGACCAGGTCGTCGCCGCGCCCGGCGTGCGCCTCCACGAGCAGGCCGAGGGGATCGCGCGGGTCGCGCGTGAAGACGACGCCGGCCACGCGCGCCGGGACGAAGCGCTGCACGAGCACGGCCAGCGGCGCCCCCCCGTCCTCTCCCATCGCCTGCGCGTAGGCGGCGCCTTTCGCCACCGAGCGCAGGCAGGCGCGGGCCGCCTCCACCACCGCCTCTTCGCCCTCGACGTCGAGCACGGTGGTGAACTGGCCCGCGAAGCTGGCCTGCGCGCCGTCTTCCACCACGGACGACGAGCGCACGGCCACCGCCCCGCCCAGCTCGTGATAGGCGGAAGCGAGCTCGGCGCGCCAGCTCGGGTCGTCGGGCGCGGCCCCCGCGGCCAGCACGAACCCGTCGGGCACCGGCAGGCCGGCGCGGCGCAGCCGCGCCAGGACGAACGCCTTGCCGCCCGCGCGGTCGCGGTCCCGGTCGTCCAGGGTGTGCAGCCAGGCGACGCGGGACACGGCGGGCTACGAACGCCCCGTCTCAGACCGCACGGTGCACACGGGCACTAACGGGTGGCGGGGGCGGGGCTGGCCGGACTGGCCGGGCCCACGATCCGGAAGGGCTTGGAGCCCACGGGCGCCCCTCCGAGCGAGACCTCGAGGCGATGCTCGCCGACGGGCCAGCCCGACGTGTCGCGGGCCTTGAAGTTGATCACGCGCGCGCCCGCGGGGACCATCATCTCCTCTTCGCCGTGGTCCTCGCCGGCCGGCCCTCGCCAGGCCAGGCGCACCTCTGTCCCCGCCGAGATGGCCTGCGCGTCGAGCGAGACGAAGAGCGGCTCGCCCGGGGCGAACGTGTCCACGGCCGCGGCCACGCTGCCGTCGGGACCGACGCTCTTTCCGATCGTGATCGAGCGCAGCACCACCTGACGCACGTCGTCCGCCGGCGCGGCGGCGTCCGCGTCCGGGGAGGGGGCAGGCGTGGGGGAAGGGGCGGGGGCTTCGCGCCCGCAGGCGCTGCCGAGAGCCAGCAGGATCAGCGTCAGACGGCCGGACCAGGTTCGCATCATGCAGCCTCCTCCTTCGAACCGACCACCTGCTTCGAACCTACCACGGACGTGTGAAGAACTCCCAGAGGAGGGCCGTGCCCAGGAATATCAGGGTCGAGGTGGCCGCATGGGGGGCTCCCGCCTTGAGGCGGTGCCAGGCCCAGGCGGCCAGGAGGAGGACCGGCACCATCGAGAGGAGCACGGCGAAGGTGCTCGCAAAGCCGAGCCGTCCGTGCCAGCCCCCGAGCGGGGGGGCGCCGAGCACTCCGCCGAAGAGGATGAAGAGGTGCAGCACGTACACGAGCAGCGTCTCGTGGCCGAGCAGGGCCAGCGCACGCATGCCCGGGACCTCGCGGAGCGCCACCGCCTCGACCAGCCGCAGCAGCAGCAGCAGGCCGCCCATCCGGATGAGCGCATAGCCCGGCGAGACGCCCCAGAAGCCGACCGTTCCCTTCAGGGCCAGCGCGACCAGGATCCCGACCGCGATCAGCCCCAGGCCGCCCAGGACGGCCCGGCGGTGGCGGCGCTCCGGGTGCTGGCGACCCAGCGCGGCGCCGGCCACCGTCCCCGCGAGCACGAAGGCGGCGAAGGGGAAGACGGGGAACTGTGAGGGCGCGACCGCCCGGTCGAAGTAGGCGCCGAGGGCCAGCGGCAGGGCGGCGGACACCTCCGCCGCCCACACGAACGGGCCCGCCGCCAGCACGAGCAGCGCGGTCGCCGCCGCGGCCGCGATCCAGCGCGGGCCGGCGAGCCACTGCAGGCCGAGGACGAACAGCTGGGAGACCGCGATCACGTGGAGGGCGTCGGCGGCGAACAGCGCCGCCTTCTCCGCGGGGGTGGCCTCCAGCATCGTCTTCCAGAACGACAGGTACGGCAGGTGCAGCATGTACCCCACGCCCAGCACGAAGAGCAGGCGCCGGGCGCGGCGCACCGTCGCCCTCACGGAGAGCGGCGAGCGCGGGAACCCGGCCACGAAGCCCGAGGCGAAGAGGAAGCCCGGAGCGGTGGATCCGTGGAAGAGGAGCTGGAACTCGTAGGCGGGTGTCTGCCGCAGGAGCGGCTGGAGCAGGGAGTTGAACACGTGGCCCTGCACCATGACCAGCGCCATCAGGCCGCGGAAGGCGTCGATGTAGAGCTCGCGGCGGTGCCGCGGCCGCTTCCGCCGCTCGACGCCGTCCCAGGCGGGCGCGGCGGGGCCGGGACCGTCCACACGAAGGGAGGTGGCCATCAGCGCGGGCGGTGAGAGCCCGGCGGGCGCGTCAAGGGGCGACGATGCCGCCCTTAGCGGCCAGTTGAACGTGCTCCAGGAGCATCGACTCCGGCCCCGCGCCCACGAACTCGCGCGCGTCCCCCACCACCGTCTTGGGCACCGACGACACGCGGTAGCGCTGGGCGAGGTCCGGGAAGCTCGTCACCTCGACGCCGTCGGCGGTGATCTTGTCGCTCTCGAGCGCGAAGCGATAGGCCAGGCGGACCGCCCGGGGGCAATACGGTCACGTGGGTGTCGAGAAGACCTGGAGGTGGACCGGGCTGGTCAGCGCGGCCAGGGCCGAGCGCGTGGGCTCGCTCAGCCCGCTCTCGCCGCTCGAGACGTCGAGGATGGCGTCCACGAGCGTGCCGAACTCGTAACCGGCGGGCGCGCCGTAGAAGCGTACGCCGTAGTCCTTGTCCGCGCCCAGCACGGCCACGGCCGGCGTGCGCGCGATGCCCAGCTCACCCACCTTCTCGACGTCCAGGACGAAGTTGTAGGACTCGACACCGAGCTTCCCGTCCAGCGCGCCCAGCTCCTCGACCAGGCGGCGCACCTGCTCGGACTCGGGGTCGGCCAGGGCCTGGGAGAAGACGGCCAGGCGCACGGGGTGGACCAGCCGCGTGAACTCCTCCTTGAGCTGCGCGGCCACGGCGTCGGTGATCAGGGCCATTTGCGACGAGTATAACGTCGCCGGCTCCTACACCCACTTGGGGAACCAGGTCCACGGCCGGACGCCGCCGCCGAGGTTCCGGTAGTACCAGTCCTGCGGGACTGGCAACGCGGCCAGGAAGGGATAGAAGAAGAGGAAGAGCGCGATGGACACCCCCACGTAGGCCCGCGCCGTCCATTTCCAGCGCGTGTCCCAGTGGCGGTCCAGCAGCAGGCCCAGGCTCAGGCACGCGTAGGGGAGCGCCTCGAACAGGTAGTGGTTGTAGTTGAGCGTCCGTGGCGCGAGTCCCCAGGGCAGATAGAGGGCGAAGAAGCCCGCGCCGCTGAAGGTCAGCTGGAAGTCCCGCGCGCGCGCGCCCGAGACCAGCGCCCAGAGGCTCACCGGCACCGACCCCCACCACAGGGCCGGGTTGCCGATGGCCACGATCCCGTGGATCGTTTCTTCCGCCTGCTGGAAGTAGTACCAGGTGGGCCGGTAGAGCCACGGCCAGGTCCACCACGCGCTGAAGTAGGGATGCTCGGCCACCAGGTTCGCGTGGTAGTTCCAGACCTCGACCTGCAGGTCCCACAGCTCGCCCCAGCTCTCCCAGGCGGGCAGCCCGGGACGGAGGTACACGAGCGGCAGGTAGCTCCCGGCGTAGAGGGCGGCGGGCAGGACGGCGAAGGCGGCCGCGGCCAGGGCCAGCTCGCGCGGACGGAGCATCCGGCGGCCGCGCAGGGCGAGCAGAACGAGACCGAGGAAGCCGGCCGCCCACAGGCTCGTCCAGCGCGTGGAGACGGCCAGGCCCAGGGTGAGGCCCGCGGCCAGCATGTCCGGGGCGGCCAGGCGCTCCGGGCGCGCGGCCCGCACCACGAGCAGGGCGGACAGCACCTGGAAGAGGACCGCGAAGATGTTGGTCATGGCGATGCGGCTCTGCACCAGGTACACGCCGTCGCAGAGCAGCAGCACGGAGGCGAGCAGGGCGGCCCGCTCGCGCCGGAGCACCTGCCGGCCGAGAAGGAAGAAGACGGGAGCCAGCGCGATGCCCGCCAGCGCCACCATGATCCGCCAGGACCAGGCGTCGTACCCGAAGGCCCACACCCCGACGGCGATCAGCAGCTTCGCCGTCGGCGGATGCACCCACTCCGTCGGCTCGGCGCCCTGCAGGTACTGGAGCGCCGTCTTCGCGTGGTAGACCTCGTCGAACACCTCCTCGGGCGGGAAGCCCAGCCGCGGGAGGCGGAACGCCGCGGCCACCGCGGCCAGGAGGAGCACGAGCGCGAGGTCCCGGCGCCGGCCGGAGGGAAGGAGCGCCATCCGCCGCCGATTATAGGGGCGGGGGCGGGCTGCGCTGGGACGCCTGCCGACTACTTGAAGGCGTCGACCGTGTGGCTGCCGACCCGCCGCGGGACGTCGACGTCCAGGAACTTCGTCCAGGGCGACGACCCGACGCGCACGAACACCTCGGCGGTGACGTCCTTCCACTCGGGGTGCTCGAACATCGCCTCGGGCGCGCCCCGGTACGTGTACCGGCCCTCGCCGTCGGGCTTGAGCACCACGAGCACGTCCTGTCCGGCCGGAAGGGCGTTGCCGTCGGGCAGCGGGGAGGCCTGCGACCAGGCCGAGCTCCAGGCCGGGGCCTCACCCTTGCGCCGCAACGTCGCCATGGCCTGGATCGAGCGCGACGTCGCGGCCTTGTTCGCGAGCTGGAAGCGAACGACGGGCGCGAGGAACTGCGTCTCGCCCACGGCGCGATCGACGGCCCAGTAGGTCTCCACGTCGCGCAACTCGATCTCGGCCCTGGGGTCCGGCCCGCGGCAGGACCCGCCGAGCAGGGCCAGGGGGAGGGCGAGGGCGGCCTTCTTCGAGGCTCGAGGCATCACGGGTGGTGTTCGCGAGACGCGACCCTTCCTGCCCCCGATTCTAGCGCGCCGCCCGGCCCCCGCACGGGCAGCGTCAGGCGGAAGCGGGCGCCCGGTCCGTCCGGAAGCAGCTCGACGGTTCCGCCGTGCTCCTCCACGAAGCGCTTGGACACCGCCAGGCCGAGACCGGTGCCGCCCTTCTTGCCCCGCGTGACGAACGGCTCGAACACCTTCTCGCGGATGTCGGCCGGAACGCCCGGCCCTTCGTCCTCCAACTCGATGACCAGGTGGTCGAGGGCGCCGGCCTCCCCGGGGGCGAGGGTGGCGCGCAGGTGCAGGCGGCCGCGGCCGCCCATGGCGTCGCGCGCGTTGGCCGCGATGTTTCCCACCGCGCGGCGCAGCTTGTCCGCATCGACGTCCACCCGCGCGTCCGCGGACAGGCGCACATCGGCGACGACCACCAGGCCGGGCAACTCCTTCTCCAGCCCGCGCGCGAGGTCGGCGAGGAGGAGGGCGCCGGAGAAGGAACGGCGGGCCAGGGTCCCCGCGCCGCGCGCGAAATCCAG
>DATKEG010000205.1:0-4533 GCA_035544515.1 Vicinamibacteria bacterium
CTGCCGGACGATCTCGGACACGGGATACCACTTGAAAGGCACGGCGGCCACGTCCACCCGGAAGGAGCGCCGTTCCAGGTGCGTGCGCAGCTCCGAAACCAGGATCTCGGCCCCCCCGGTGATGAACGGCGCCTGCGCGGCGGCGATGAGGATGGATTTCATTGTCGAAAGGCGTCCTCACTGCGCGTGGACCTCATCGAACGCCTCGCGCGGAGTGAATCCGCGCTCGGCGGCGAGGGAAACGCTCCGTTCGGAAAACGCATCGGGAATCGGCCGATTGTAGACCGAGGTCGCCGCACCCCTGGCAGCTAGTGGCCCTTGCGCGCCAGGGCGAACACGCTGGCGCCGAGAGGCAGCGACACGCGGCGGACGAGGCGCGCCTCGAGCCGCAGGAGGGCGGCGAACGCCCGCTCGAGCGGCGCGGGCAGGAAGGCCACGTCGGAGCCCCGCCGGCCGGTCAGCCGATCGAGCGTGCGGCGCGCGGCCAGGACCGGGAGGAGCAGGCTGTTGGCATACGTGGCGCGAAGCACGTCGAAGCCCTGCCCCGGCCAGCAGCCGGCGCACCTCCCCGCGCGTGTAACGGTGCCGTGAGTGGACGGCCTCGTCGTGGGCGCCCCAGAGCATCTTCAAGGCGGGAACGCGCACGAGCAGCAGCCCACCCGGCCGTAGCACCCGGGCCATCTCCCGGACGGCGGCCGCGTCGTCGCGCACCCAGCGGTGGTAGAGGACGTCGAAGCTGGTCACGCAGTCGAACGTGCCGTCGGCAAAGGGCAGCGCCATCAGCTCGGCGCGCGCCACCGTGGCGCCGCGCTCCCGCGCCAGCCGCACCGCCTCGGCGGACAGGTCCACGCCCACCGCGCGCCCCCGCGCGCAGAGGTGGCGCACCATGCCGCCCGTGCCGCAGCCGGTGTCGAGCAGGCGTGGGGGGGGCTGGGCGGCGGACAGGGAAGCCCCCTCGAGCAGCGCGAAGCTGATCGCGCGCATGCCCGCGTACCACCATTGCCGGTCCTCGGCGGCGTACATGCGTGCGTATTCCTCGAGGTTCAAGGGGCGTCCCCGGGCCGTTCCAGGCTCAGCCGGTCCACCAGGGCACGGCCTCCGGGCGCCACCGCGAGGGAGAGCTCGTTCATCCGCGCCGTGCGCGGGCCGGGGGGGAAGCGCAAGGCCGTCATCCCGGGCGTCAGACCGCGCACCCCTACCTCGACGCCGTTGACGGTGGCGAGGAGGAGCCCTGCGCCCGAGGCGTGCACGGTCAGCGCGAAGGGTTCCGGCTCGTCGAGCGGCGCGATCAGACGCGCCCGGCCCTCCACCGCCCGGCACACGGCCTCTCCGCAGGGATGGCGGACACTCCAGCCGTCGAGCAGCAGAGCGGCGTCGAGCGAGAGATCGCCCACGTCGATCTCGCGGCCCGTCGGGCTCCGCGCCAGCCGCTTGCCGGCGAGCAGGTCGTAACGGTCGAGGGGCAGCCCGTGCCGCCAGGCGAAGGCCCAGTTCGCCGGCCACGCGGGCGGCGACCCGAAGCGCCGGGAGAGAAGGGCGGCGTTGTTCTCGGCCACGGTCACGAAGGACACGGTCCCGTCGCGCGGCAGGAGGCCGTCACGGTATTGCTCCATGAACAGGAGGTTCCAGGCCACGAGAAGCGCTCCGGCCGGCGCGAGCACGCGCCCGGGTTGCCGCGCCGCGACGCGCGCCAGCGCGTCGAGCGCCACGGCCAGTCCCGGCGCCAGCAGCGGCAGCGCCACCGTCCAGCGCCGCGCCGACCACGGTCCGCTCGCCTCCGCGGGGCGGCAGGCCAGCACCACGAGGGCCGCCCCCAGGGCGCTCGCGAGCACGCCTGCCCTCCACCGGTCGCGCCGGCACGAGGCGGCGAGCCCAGCGACGCCGAGCCACAACACGGGATTCCAGAAGAAGAGGCCATGCCGCGACGAGAAGAGGGCGTCCCCGAGCCGCGGTGCTTCCAGGCGCACGAGGTCGGGACCCAGCGCCACGGCCAGCCCCGCCGCCAGGAGGAGCGCGGCGCCCGCCGCCGCGGACGGGCGCGCCGTGCGCGGGAGCCGCCGCACGGCCAGGGCGGACAGCAGGAAGGCCGCCGTGGCCGGCGGGTCGGCGGCGGGAAAGACCGCCCAGCCGAGCCCCGTGCCGAACAGCAGCAAGGCGCACGCACCAAGGGAGGCCGCGCGCCCGGCGGCGGCGCGCAGGGGCGCGTAGAGCGCGGCCGTCCCCGCCGCGGCGCCGGCCAGCGCGGCGGCCGTGTCCACCGTCACGTGGCCCCCTCGCCCTCGAGCGACCGGAGGGCGAGCCGCGCCGCCTCGAGACCCAGGCCGAAGGCGCCGCTGATCGATCGGTCGTGGGGATGGAGCTGGCACGAATCCGTGAGGAAGAGGTGGCCCGCGGGCGTCGCGATCTCGGGCGTCGTCGTCCGATAGTCGGTGAGGCAGATGGGCTGGGCGAAGCGGTCGCGGAACACGGCCGAGAAGCGGATCCAGCTCCGGTCGAAGGCGGGGTTGACGAGGGCGAGGGCGTCGCTGTACGCCCGCAGGACGTCCTCGTCGCCCTGGCCGTAGCGCGGGTCGTCGGCGGAGAGGTACTGCGGCACGTAGAGCACGCGGTCGCCGCCCAGCTCCGGGATCGGGTTCAGGTTCGTGTACTCGATCATGCCCGCGAACGGCACGCGCGGGTCGTGGGTGTTGACCCAGAAGAAGGGCGTCACCGGCTCGGCCAGGCGGAGGAAGACGCAGAAGATGCCGATGGTCGGGATCCTCTCCAGGCGCCGCACGTAATCGCCGTCGAGTCCTCTCGCGAGCTGCCGGAAGCGCGAGGTCGTGACCGTGGAGATCACGACGTCCGCGGGCAGCGTCTCGCCCCCCACGCGCACCCCGGTGGCGCGTCCGCCTTCGAGGACGATCTGCTCCACGGCCGCGCCCAGGACCACGCGGCCGCCGCGCGCGGCGAGGTCGCGCCCCAGTCCCTCGAGCACGACCTGGCTGCCGCCCTCGAGGTAGCCCAGCTCCTCGCGCCAGGGCGAGGCGCGCGAGCGCGAGAGGCGGACCATGCGCGCCCAGATCCAGGCCGCGCTCACCTCGTCCGCGTGCTCCGCGAACTTGAAGCGCATGAGCGGCTCCCAGATCACGCGGTACGCCGCATCGCCGAACATCCGCCGGAGCCATTCCACGGCCCGTTGCGGCGCGAGGTCTTCCTCCTTCATGCGCCGGGCGCGCTGGACCGCCAGGCCCGCGCGCAGGCGATCCGCGAGGCTCAGCGGCCGGAAGCGCATCAGCTCCAGCGGGGTCAGGAAGGGATAGAGCGTGCCGTCGACGAAGTAGGCCATGCGCGAGTCGCGCCAGCGCAGGCGGCCCTCCAGGCCCAGCTCGCGAAGGGTGTCCACCAGGTGGTCGTCGCCACGGCAGATGAAGTGGTAGTAGCGCTCGATGCGCGTGCCCTGCACGTCGAAGGAGCTGGCCAGGCCGCCCAGGACGGGGGAGGCCTCCAGGAGCGTGACCCCGAGGCCGGCCTTCACGAGCGTGTGCGCCGCCTTCAGGCCGGCGGGACCCCCTCCGATGACCACCGCTCGCCGCCGCCTCACCGCTCCCTCATCCCGCGCTCGTCGCCCGGAAGGGCGTTCACGCGCAGCACCTCCACGGACGCGACGAGCGCGCGTCCGCCCGCGGAGGCGAGGACCACGTCGTTGAGGTCGCGGCGCCAGTAGCGGGCGCCCACGCGCTGGCGGTGCGCGGCCCAGGGGCCCTCCACGCGGAACCGTCCGGCCGCGTGCCCGTTCACGTGCACCACGATCTCGACGGGCCCCGCCTCCGCCGCGAAGCGCCACCGCACCTCGAGGTCCTCGGGCACGTCGAGCGGTGCGAACAGCCGCGCGCGGCCCTCCAGCACCCGCGCCGGAACGCCCTCCCGCTCCGTGCGCTCGCCCCAGCCCTCGCCGAGCAGGACCTCGTCGCCCGGCGTGCCCAGGGGGATCCTTCCGCCGAGGTTGGCCTGGCGGTAGAACAGGTACCGGCCGACGAGCAGGTCGTACTGCGCGGGCGGCCGATCGTGCCGCCAGGCGAAGATCCAGCTCGCCGGCCACGTCGGCGGGCTCCCCGCCCGGTCCGCCACCACGCGCGCGGCGCCGCCCGCCAGCTGCTCGAAGGCCACGGTGTCGCTCTTCGGCAGCTCGCCCCGGTGGGCGAGCGCGCCCATCGTGCCGTTCCAGGCGAGGAACGGGAGGGCCAGCAGCACCAGCGCGGCCCGCGGCCACCGGCGAAGCCCGGCGCGGAGGACCTCGATCGAGGCGGCCAGGGAAATGGCCAGCGGCGGCAGCAGGCCGTCGAAGCGCCGGTTGGAGAAGGCCCCGCCCGCCCACCAGTCGCCGGAGCACGCGTTGAGGTAGGTCATCACCAGGACCGGCCCGAGGAGCGGCAGTCCCAGCGCCGGACGCCACCGGACCAGGGGAACGAACCCCAGGAAAGCACCCCAGAGGACGGGTGTCCACGAGAGCAGGCCGTGCCGGGACGAGAAGAGCGTCTCGAGCAGGAACGG
>DATKEG010000206.1:0-8565 GCA_035544515.1 Vicinamibacteria bacterium
GGGCGCGCGCCCGTCGCCCCGCACGGCGGCACCGACATGCCGGTCTGGGGCGACGCGTTCAAGCAGTCCGCCGAGCGCTTCAGCGAGAAGGCGGTCCAGCAGCGCATTCGCGCGCTCGTCGACTACCTGAAGACGATCCAGGTCAAGTAGGGCGGCGGGCCGTTACCTTTCGGCGCCGCCCTTCGAGTCGAACCGTGGGCCGGGGGGGGCAGGTGGCACCATCTTGGCGGGCAGCACCTGCAGCGACCGCAGGTGCTCGACGATGGCGCGGATTTGGGCGTTCACCGCCTCCTCGGTACCGCTCTTTCCCGCGCGCTTGAAGGCGTCTCCCCATCACGATGACGTCCGCCTTTTCGATCCGCGCGGTGTCGACGATGGCCTCGGCGGGCGCGCCGCCCGGCACGCGCACGGTCGCGCCGCAGGCCGCCGAAGTCCGGCTGCAGGAACTCCCAGACCTCGGACTCCTCGACGGTGGCCTTCTCCACCACGTCCGGCACTCCCTGCCCAGCACCAGGTGCGCGAGACCGTCGCGGCCGTGGGTGGCCATGACCGTGAGGTCCGGCGCGTGGCCGCGATGTAGCGCACGAGGGCGCGGTGCGCGGACGGGCGCTGGTAGACGACCACCGCGTGCGGCACGTGCAGCCGCGCCGCGCGGCGGTCGAGGTGCTCGCGCGCGGCGGCCTCGGCGCGCCGCCCGGCCTCGCGCGCGGGGTTCCAGGTCAGGGGTCCGCGGACGACCGGCGCCTCCACGACGTGGTACAAGGTCAGGCGGGCGTCGAAGCGCTCGGCGAGGAGCTGGGCGTGGTCGAGCGCGCGGTCGGAGGAGTGCGAGAGGTCGGAGGGGAAGAGGATCTTGCGGATGCTGGCCGCGGCCGGGCCGGGCCGGTGGTCTCGTAGAGCAAATGACGCGTGCCCCGGCACGCGGCGCTCGTCGAAGGCGTGCCTCATCGGTCCTCCTCCCGTTCCGCAGGGCCCTCGTCCACGTGGAGTCCCGCGTCGGGCAGAGCAACCGACGTGCCACGCGCCACGGCCGCACGGCGCGCCGCGCGGCTCGCGGCCGCGGCAGTTCCTGCGGTCCGGCCCGGCATGGCACGTGGGAAGCGGCAACAGTTGCGCCACCTCGCCCGGGCCCCCGCGCGTCACTTCAGGCCGGGAACGTTGCCCCGCGGCGGACATGAAGAGGGAAGCACATGCATCAGGCGGTCGCGTCCACGCACGAGGGGAACGGTCACGCCGCAAGGCTGAATCGCCTGATTCATTGATATCGGCCGAAGCGTCCACGTACTATCTGCCAGGGAGCGTGGTCCGTGCGGCGAGCCGACGACCAGGCCGAACGACCGTACCTGACCCGCGCGGGGGTGGCGTTGCTGCTGGGCGTCTCGCCGAACACGGTCAGCCGCTGGGCGAGAGAAGGGAAGCTGGAGTGCCAGCTCACCCTGGGCGGGCATCGCCGTTTCGACCGCCGGACGATCGAGGAGCTCAGCCGCCGCATGCGCGGGCAGGGAGGCGCCGCCCTGCGTTGAGGACGGGCGCGGCGCGCACGGCCCTGGTCGCCTCCGCGCTCTCCTTCGCGCTCGGCGCCTTCGCCGCCGAGCCGGCCGCGCCCACGGACGCCGACTGCCTGGGCTGCCACGAGGGCGCGACGCTCGAACCTCTCCCCGACTCCGTGCACGGGCAGGCCGGCCTGTCCTGCGTGGACTGCCACGCCGACCTCGCGCGCGCCGCCGAGTTCCCGCATCCGGACAAGCCGGCGCCGCCGCAGTGCGCGTCGTGCCACGCGGAGCCGGTGGAGCGCTACGCCGAGGGTGTGCACGCGCGGGCCCTGCGCACGAATGCGGACAGCCCGGCCGCGACCTGTGCGGGATGCCACGGGAGCCACGACATCCTGCCCGCCCGGGACCCCGCGTCCCGCACGTACCACCTGAACCTGGCCGGCACCTGCGGCCGGTGCCATGGAGACGAGGAGACGATCCGCGCGGCCGGCATCGCCGCCGGCAACGTGCCGGCGCAGTTCGAGGACAGCATCCACGGGCAGGCCCTCTCGCGCCGCGGGCTGGTGGTGGCCCCCAACTGCAGCTCGTGCCATCGCGCCCACGACATCCACCCGGCCGCCGACGCGCGCAGCCCGGTCTTCCACGCGAACGTGCCCGCCACCTGCGGCCGCTGCCACGAGGGCATCCGCAACGAGTACGACACGAGCGTGCATGCGCAGGCGCTCGCGGCCGGCCGCGCCGCCGCCGTGTGCTCCGATTGCCACAGCGCCCACGGCATCAAGGCCACGGACGTTCCGGCCTGGCGCCTGGCCGTCATCGGGGAGTGCGGCACCTGCCACGAGGAGTCCATCCGTACGTACCGCGACGGGTTCCACGGCCAGGCCAGCGCGCTGGGCTTCGTGCGCGTCGCCACCTGCTCCGACTGCCACGGCGACCACGGGATCCGCGCCGAGGCGGACGCCGCCTCGCAGGTGCACCCCGCGAACCTGGTGGCCACGTGCGGCCGCTGCCATCCCGGCGCGAACGCGAACTTCGTGCGGTACGATCCGCACGCCGATGCGCGCGACCGCGAGAGGAGCCCCGCCGTCTACTGGACATCGCGGCTCATGAAGCTGCTGCTGGCCGGGGTCTTCACCTTCTTCGGCGTGCACACCGCGCTCTGGTTCCCGCGCTCCTGGCGCGAGCGTGAAGCGACGTCGAGGTCGAATGGCCGCGCCGACGGCTGAGCCCGCGCGGCGGACCGTCCTGCGGTTCGACCGCTACGACCGCCTGCTGCACGGCCTGCTGATGGCCGCCTTCCTGGGACTGTCGCTCACCGGGCTGCCGCTGCTGTTCGCCGACGCGCGATGGGCGCAGGTGATGGCCGGCCTCAGCGGCGGCTACGGCGTCACCAGCGTCCTGCACCGCCTCTTCGCCACGCTGCTCATCGGGGTGTTCGCGGCCCACCTGGGACGGGTGCTGCGGAGGGTGTACGTCCACAAGGAGCTGGGCCTCCTCTGGGGACCGGATTCCCTGGTCCCCCAGCCGCGGGACGTGGTCCAGATGGCCCAGCACTTCCGCTATTTCGTCGGGCTCGGGCCCCGGCCGCGGTTCGACCGCTTCACCTACTGGGAGAAGTTCGACTACTGGGCGGTGTTCTGGGGCATGGGGATCATCGGCGGCTCCGGCCTGCTCCTCTGGTTCCCGGGCCTGTTCTCCCGCTTCCTGCCCGGCTGGGTCTTCAACCTCGCGTTCATCGTGCACGGCGAGGAGGCGCTGCTGGCCACCGTGTTCATCTTCACCGTGCACTTCTTCAACGGGCACTTGCGGCCGGAGAAGTTCCCGATGGACACCGTGATCTTCACCGGACGGGTGGACCTCCACGAGCTCGAGCACGAGCGGCCCG
Source organism: Vicinamibacteria bacterium (assembly GCA_035544515.1). Taxonomy (GTDB): domain Bacteria; phylum Acidobacteriota; class Vicinamibacteria; order Fen-336; family Fen-336; genus DATKEG01. The sequence continues at coordinate 3,379 of DATKEG010000206.1, forward strand.
CCGAATACGCGCGCCTCGTGGCCAGCGGGCGGCTGGAGGAGAAGCTCGTCGGCCCCCCCTCGCCCCGGCTGCGCCGGGTGGGGGTGGCCGTGGGCACCGTCGCCATCCTGCTCGGGCTGGCGATGGTCACGCTCACCGTGTATGCGCTCCTCCAGCACTGACCAGGGGCCCTTGACAGGCGGGTGCCCCGCGGGTTCACTGATCTCTACGCCTGGCAAACGCGACACGGAGGCTGTAATGACCTGCTTCAAGATCCTTCCGGCGGTGGCGGCCGCGGCCGCGCTCGCCCTGTCTCCCTCGGCGCTGGGCGCGGCGGAGCAGTTCGACGGGAAGAAGATCTTCCTGGCGCAGAAGTGCGAGATGTGCCACGCGGTGTCCTCGGCCGAGATCAAGGCCACGGGCAAGATCAAGGCGCCCGACCTCACCGGCCTCGCCACCAAGCAGGACGCGACCCTGCTCTCGCGTTACCTGCGGCGGGACGCCGAGATCGGCGGCAAGAAGCACATCAAGCCGTTCACCGGAAGCGACGAAGAGGTCGGCGCGCTCATCGCCTGGCTGCAAAAGCAGGTCCCACCGGCCAAGAAGTAGCCTCTCCGTCCTCCGTACCGGTCGTCTCAGTCATTTCTCCCGCCTGGATCGGTCCTTGTCCCGATGGTTTCCCGAAGCGCGTCACCGCATATTCGAGGCAGACGATCGGGAACCGGAAGGGAGGGAGTCATGAAGCGATGGCTGGGCGGAACGAGGGTGCCGGCGGGCTTCTACTGGCGGCCGGCGAGCTGGGAGATCGTGACGCTGTCCGGGCACGAGGGCGTGCTCCCGGGCGAGCGCGGCGAGCGCTACTTCCAAGGTGCCGATACTCGCGATGCTGGCGCTCGCACCGGCCATGGGGGCCGCGCTCGTGATGTTCCTGCAATAGCTTGTAGTGGACGCTGTCCACCATCCGGGTGTAGTTCTCGAAATGGCAGGACTTGCACGCCTCGCGGAAGGGGGCGCGGTATTCCGCGAGCGTCCGGTAGACGCGCTCGGGGTGCGGGTAGTCTCCGTGCCCGGGATGGCAGTCCGTGCAGCTTAGCCGCGCGCCGTGCACGGAGCCCGCAAACACCTCGGCGTCCACCGTCATCGAGCGGACCTCGCCCGTGGGAAGGTCCAGCGTCAGCGCGGGATCGGCATGGCAGGCGAAGCAGGTGTCGTTCGCGTCCGGCGCGGCGGTCGGAGCGACGGCGAGGACGACGGTCAGGACGAGATGGCTCATGCGGCGCCTCCGAGGGGCGTCGGCGTGTCCAGGCCGCACCGCGTGGCCCCCGGCATCAACCTAGGGCGTAGGCGAACTGAGCGAAATGGGCTGTCTGATCCACCGGCGTCCCAGGGCACCGCTCCTTTCCCGGGGGCCTCAGCGCAGGCCCAGGTCTGTGAGCACCTTGGGTTCCGTTTCCTCCATGGCCAGCAAGGCGTGGCAGGCGCTGCAGTCCTGCGTGATGACGCGTCCGTCGGGGGTCTTGTGTTCGTCGTCGTGGCAGCGGAAGCAGCCGGGGAAATCGTCGTGACCCACGTTGTTCGCGTAGGTGCCCCACCGCACGTTCATCTCCGGGAAGACGTTGCGGAGGTAGATGGCCTGCGCGACCTCCACCGCCGCATCGACGTCCTTCCGCCGCTCCCGGTACACCGCCGGTTGCCCGTCGCGGTAGAAGGCCACCAGCCCCTCCGCGATCGAGCGCGCGGCGGTCTCGCGGTCCGGGTAGTCGGCGCGCAAAAGGCGCACCGTTTCCTTCCGCGCCCAGGGCAGGGTCGGGCTGATGCGGCCGTCGCCGATCGCGCGGTCCACGCCCCGCTCGGGCAGGTCGAAGGCGTGCGAGGGCCGGTTGTGGCAATCCATGCAGTCCATGGCCCTCCACTCCCCGGCCCCGTCCGCGCTCGGCGCCTCCGCCGTCGCGTACTCCACCACCTGGCCGCTGTCGTCGCGGTAACGCACGCGCGGGATCACCTGGCGCTTGTCGTCCGTGGTGAGGTAGTGGATGCGTTCGGTCGCGTCGAGGTGGCGTCCGTGGATGCCGGCCGCGCCCTTCGGGCCCTGCCCGCCGATCCGCAGCATGAGCACGCTCGTGGACGGCGTGTTCGCCTCGTCCTCCGCGTACTTCGTCTTCACCACCAGCTTGTCGCCGTGGAACTTGCTCGGCCAATGGCACGTCTCGCACGTCTCGCGCGCGGGGCGCAGCTCGCGCACCGGTGACGGGATGGGCCGCGAGTACGTGCCGGCGGCGACGGCGAGGACCTGTCGCGCGCCCGAGAGCTTGGAACGGACGAACCAGGACGCGCCGGCTCCGATGTGGCACTGCACGCAGCCCACGCGCGAGTGGGGCGAGTCCACGAAGGCGGTGTATTCGGGCGCCATCACCGTGTGGCAGGTGAGCCCGCAGAACTGTGTCGAGTCCATGTACTCGACGCCGCGGTACGTCGCGGCGCCCAGGATGGCCACGTTGAGCAGCGTGGCCGTGGCCACGAGGCCGGCCGCGCGGCGGAGCACGGGACGGTTGAGGTCGATGCGCGGGTATTCCTCGGGCAACGCCTTCCGCGCGCGCAGCCTGCGGCGCCGCCAGAGAAGGCCGACGGGGATGAGGAGGAGGCCGGCCACGAACACGGCGGGCAGCACCAGGAAGAGGAGGATGCCCGCGTAGGAGTGGATCGGCCCCCCGTGCAGCACCTCGACCGCCCAGAAGCCCACCATGGTGAGCGCGGCGCTCGTGGTCAGCACCGCGCCGGTCAGCGTCACCGCGTTCGTTCCCAGATAGACGATCGGCCGCGCCCAGCGTCCCAGCGGCCCGCGTGATGACATGGTCCCTCCCGGGGCGCCGGCGCTGCCGATTCCGTGCCCGGCACCCCCGCCGTACGAACGTCCGCCCGAGCGCTTCGGAGCATTCGAGCGGTCCGCACGATTTGCGCGCGCGCCGTCGGTCCCGCGCAATCCTGGCGACCTTCCCGCCCGGTCCGCCATGCCGCGTGAGTTGCGTGTACCAGTTAGCTGGTTCATGCGACCGGCCTTCCATCATTGCGGGCGGCCTCGCATTTGCTGTGCGGGTAGCGAGAACGGGAGGTGGCGTAATGAAGGGACCTCGGATCGGGCTGTTGGCGGTGCTCGTGGCCTTGCCGCTCGCCACGTTCTGGGCTGCCGCCCCTCAGGCCGCCGCGTCCGCGCCCGCGTCAGCCTCGGCCGGCGTGGACTTCGACGTGAACACCTGCGACTCGTGTCACGACAGCGCGTTGGCGAGCATGAAGACCACCCCGCACGCCGGGCTGGAGCAGAGCTGCGCCTCGTGCCACGACGGCGTGACCGCGCACGTCAAGGCCCAGATGGAGGGGACGGAGGCGCCGACACCGTCGCTGAGCAAGCTGAGCGCCGAGGCGTTGAGCGGTAAGTGCCTCACCTGCCACGACAATGGGCGTCAGGCGAACTGGGCCGGCGGCGCGCACGACCGCAAGGACGTGAGCTGCACGTCCTGCCACAGCGTGCACACGTTCAAATCCGTGAAAGGGCAACTGAAAACCGCACGCGACGCGGAGACCTGCTTCACGTGTCACCAGCAGATCCGCGCCAAGGGGATGCGTGCCTCCCACCACCCGGTGCGTGAAGGGCTGATGTCGTGCGGGAGCTGCCACGACCCCCACGACGGGACCCGCACCAAGATGGTGTCGGCCGACTACGTCAACGAGAAGTGCCTGGAGTGCCACACCGAGAAGCGGGGACCCTTCCTCTGGGAGCACGCCCCGGTTCGCGAGAACTGCCTCAACTGCCACGACGCGCACGGCTCGAACCACGAGAAGCTGCTGGTCGCCAAGCAGCCGTACCTCTGCCAGCGGTGCCACCTCAACACGCGGCATCCGGGGACGCTCTACGACGGGCGCAACGTCACCCTGGCGCCGAGCGCCAGCAACCGCCTGATCGAGCACTCCTGCCGGAACTGCCACCAGAACATCCACGGGGGCAACGCGCCTTCGGGGCCGTACCTCGGGAGGTAGCGATGAAGCGCATGGCATACGCAGCGTTCGTGCTGGCCCTGGCCGTCCCGGCCCTGGCCCAGTCACCGGCGCCGGCCGACGAGACGGCCGCGGCCGGCAGTGCCGCCGAGGCGAGCGACGAGGCGCAGCGGGTCCCCGCGCCCGGCGGCCTGCCGCCGGCCGAGCTGGCCGTGCCCTGGAAGCTCCGCCAGGTGGACGTCGGCTTCTTCTCGCCCCACAACGACACCGGCTCGGGCAAGTTCCTCGAGTACCGCTCGATCCCGGAATACGGCGCCGTGCCGTTCGTCCGCTTCGCGGGCAACGAGAAGTTCCGCTACGACTTCGCGGCCTGGAACGCGCTGGAGGACACCGCGCGCTACCAGTTCCGCGCCGATCCCGGGCCGGTGCGCATCGAGGCTCTCTACCAGCGCGTGCCGCACCTGTTCGGTACGGCCAACCGGTCGTTGCTCGCCGACGTCGGCGGGGGCAGCTTCGCCCTGGCCAACGCCCAGCAGCAGGAGTGGCAGCGCGCGATCGAGCAGCAGCACGCGGCCAACCGCGCCGGCGTCAACTTCACGTTCCTGAACAACCTCGTGGAGAACGCCGTCGCCTCGAGCGCGCCCATCGACGTGCGGCTCCTGCGCCAGCGCGGCCACGTGGACATCGACCTGACGCGCGACGCGCCGGTGGCGGTGCGGCTGAGCTACTTCCAGGAGAACCGGCGCGGCAACCGGGGATCCGGCACCTCCTTCGGCTTCAGCAACGTGGTGGAGACGGCCGAGCCCATCGACTATCGCACCCGCGACCTGGGCCTGAGCGCGGAGTGGACGCAGCCCTGGGGACTCGTGCGCGGGGCGGCCCACTTCAACCAGTTCACCAACCACATCCCGGTGCAGACGTTCGACAACCCGTTCCGCGCCACGGACGCCACCGACGCCTCCGCCTACAGCGCGCCGGGGTCGGGATCGATCGGCGGCGCCTCGTTCGGGCGCCTGGCCCTGCCCCCCGACAACAAGGCCATGACCGGCTCCATCGGCGCCGCCTTCAAGTTCGCCAAGAAGGCGCGCCTCACCGTGGACGCGTCGCTCGGGCAGTGGACGCAGGACGAGGCGTTCATCCCCTTCACCACCAACAGCGCGATCACGGTGCCGTTTCCGGCCACCGATCCCTCGCACCTGCCGACGCGCAGCCTGGACG
>DATKEG010000207.1:0-14588 GCA_035544515.1 Vicinamibacteria bacterium
GCGCAGCTCGTCGAAGATCGCGTCGAGCGCGCGCGCGGAATCCGCGGCCGGCGCCGGCTTCGCGGCCGCCGGGACGGCCACCGGAGCGGGCATCGGGGCGGGCACCGGGCTCGTCCGCGAGGTCGAGAACGGATCGGGGACCGGCGGTGGCACGGGCACGGGTCCCGGCCGCGGACCCGGGGGTGAGGGCGCGGCTTTCACCGCGGCGGGACGCGTCCGCAGCCGGCTGTTGCAGCCCGGGCAGGTCACGATGCCCGCCGCGTCCGGCGGGGCGCTGAACACGTGCTGGCAGCGGGGGCACTTCATGCGGCGTCCCTCGGAAGCAAACGCTCTCCGCCGGAGGAGGGCGGCGGCGAAGAAAGTATACACGGCCGGCTTGGGGCGGCACGGGCCGGTGCCGTACATTAGGGGCATGCGGTTCGAGAGGGGCGCGCGGTTCGAGCGCGCGAACGGGTCGGATCTGGCGGCGCGGCTCTTCGGCCGCAACGCTTCGCTCACGCTGGAGTTGCTGCGCGCGGCCTGGCCCCGGGCGGTGGGAGAGGACCTCGCCCGGCGGACCGAGGTCGTCGCGATCGAGGGCGCCACCCTGCGCATCCGCGTGCCCGACGCGCGCTGGCGCGGCGTGCTGCACCGGATGCAGCCCGACATCCTCGCCCGCCTCCGCGACGTCGCGGGCACGCTCGCTCCGCGCCGGCTGGGCTTCATGGAAGGCGGCCTCCCCGCGCCCGCGCCGCGAAGGGCCGCCCCGCGCGAGACCGGAGCGCCCTCTGCGCCGTGCCCGCCCGCGCTCGCCAGGGAAGCGGCCGCCATCGCGGATCCCGAGGTCCGGGACCGCTTCCTGGAAACCGCCGCGCGTTACCTGGCCCGGACCGCCGGCCGCCCATGACCCGGGTGTCCCTGCGCGAAGCCGTCGTCCTCTCCGCCGTGCGTACGCCCACCGGTCGATTCCTGGGCAGCCTGAAGGGCTTCACCGCGCCGCAGCTCGGCTCGCTCGTGGTGAAGGAGGCCGTCTCGCGCGCCGGTGTCGCGCCCGATGCCGTCGACGAGGTCATCATGGGCAACGTGGTGTCCGCGGGCCTGGGCCAGGCGCCCGCCCGCCAGGCCGCGCTGGGGGCCGGCCTGCCGCCGCGCGTGGCCGCGGTCACCGTGAACAAGGTCTGCGGCTCCGGGCTCAAGGCCGTGATGCTGGCCGCGCAGGCGGTGGCCACCGGCGACGCCGACGTCGTGGTGGCGGGGGGCATGGAGTCCATGTCCAACGCGCCCTACCTGCTCCCCCGCGCGCGCGAGGGGATGCGGCTCGGCCATGGCGAGCTGCTCGACGCCATGATCGTGGACGGCCTGTGGGAGGCGTACGAGGACTACCACATGGGCTGCTGCGGCGAGAACGTGGCCGATAAGTACGGCATCGGCCGGCAGGAGCAGGACGAATTCGCGCTGCGCAGCCACCAGAAGGCGGTGGCCGCGATCAGGGCCGGGCGCTTCAAGGACGAGATCGTGCCGGTGAGGATCCCCCAGAAGAAGGGCGAGCCAACCGTCATGGAAGACGACGAGACGCCGCGCGCCGACACCACGCTCGACGCGCTCTCGCGTCTTCAGCCGGCGTTCCGGGAGAAGGGGACGGTGACGGCCGGCAACGCGCCCGGCGTCAACGACGGCGCGGCCGCGCTCGTGGTGACGTCGGCCGAGAAGGCGGCGGAGCTGGGGCGGACGCCGATGGCGCGCATCGTGGCCCAGGCGAGCTGGGGCGTCGAGCCGGCCATGGTCATGATGGCGCCGGTGGGCGCCGTGCAGCGCCTCTGGCGGAAGACGGGCTGGACGCCGGCGACCGTGGACCTCGTCGAGCTCAACGAAGCCTTCGCCGTGCAGGCAGTGGCGGTCACGCGGGAGCTGGGCCTCGACCCGGGCAAGCTCAACGTCCACGGCGGCGCGGTGGCGCTGGGCCACCCCATCGGCGCCAGCGGCGCCCGCGTGCTGACCACGCTCCTGCACGCGCTGCGGCAGCGGGGCGGCCGGCGGGGGGTCGCCGCGCTGTGCCTGGGAGGGGGAAACGGGGTCGCCCTCGCGGTGGAGGTGGCCTGATTGGCCCTCGGTGCCATAGCCGTCGTCGGCGGCGGCACCATGGGCAACGGGATCGCCCAGGTGTTCGCCCAGCGGGGCCACTCGGTCCTCCTGCGCGACCTCGATCAGGCCATCCTCGACCGCGCGCGCAAGCAGATGGAGAAGAGCCTCTCCCGGCTGATCGAGAAGGAAGCGATCTCGGCCGCGGACAAGGCCTCCACGCTCGCGCGGGTCAAGGCGGTGACCGACCTCGCGGACCTCGCCGCCGCCGACTTCGTGATCGAGGCCGTGGTCGAGGACGCCGAGGTGAAGATGCGGCTCTTCCACGAGCTCGACGAGGTGTGCAGGCGCGAGGCGATCCTGGCCTCCAACACGTCCTCGATCTCCATCACCCGGCTCGGCTCGGCCACGAATCGGCCGGAGAAGGTGATCGGGATGCACTTCATGAACCCGGTGCCCGTGATGCCGCTGGTGGAGGTGATCCGCGGCCAGGCCACCACGGACCAGACGCTGCGTACCGTGGTCCAGCTCGCGCGGGCGCTGGGCAAGACGCCGGTGGAGGTCAACGACTACCCGGGCTTCGTCTCGAACCGCGTGCTCATGCCCATGATCAACGAGGCCATCTTCGCCGTGTACGAGGGCGTGGCCAGCCCCGAGGCCATCGACCAGGTGATGAAGCTCGGGATGAACCATCCCATGGGCCCGCTCACGCTCGCCGACTTCATCGGCCTCGACGTCTGCCTGGCCATCATGCAGGTGCTGCAGGAGGGCTTCGGCGACCCGAAGTACCGGCCCTGTCCGCTGCTGCGGCGGATGGTGGCGGCGGGCTGGCTGGGGCGCAAGACGGGACAGGGGTTCTTCACCTACGCTTAGGGCCATGCGCGCATGGCTCGCCGTTCTCGCGGCCGTCACCGGGGGCGCCGGTTCCGCGCCGAAAACGCCGCCCGCCCAGCCCGACGCGGCGAGGCCGCTGCCGCTCACGGCCGTGCGGCTCACCGGCGGCCCCCTGAAGCGGGCGCAGGACCTCGACGCCGAGTACCTCCTCGGCCTGCAGCCGGACCGCATGCTGGCCTTCTACCGGCAGCGCGCCGGGCTTGCCCCGAAGGCGGAGCCGTACGCCGGATGGGAGGGAGACGGGCGGAACCTCACGGGGCATATCGCCGGACACTATCTCTCCGCCGTCAGCCTGATGTGGTCGGCCACGGGCGACGTCCGGTTCAAGGAGCGCGCCGACGACGTGGTGAAGCAACTGAAGGAGGTGCAGGACCGGCACGGGGACGGGTTCCTGATGGCGCAGAAGGGCGCGCGCGAGTGCTTCGACCGGATCGTGAAGGGCGAGATCCGCTCCGCGCCGTTCGACCTCAACGGCCTGTGGGTGCCGTGGTACGTGTTCCACAAGACCGTGGCCGGCCTGCGCGACGCCTATCGCCACGCCGGCAACCCCGACGCCCTTGCGGTCGCGGTCAAGGCGGCGACGTGGGTGGAAGGCGTGCTGGGCAGGCTCGACGACGCCCAGGTGCAGACGATGCTCGGCACCGAGTTCGGCGGCATGCCGGAGGTGTTGGCCGACCTGTACGCGGACACCGGGGACGAGCGCTGGCTGGCGCTGTCGCGCCGGTTCGACCATCGGGCGGTGCTGGACCCGCTCCTGCGCGGGGAGGACCACCTCGCCGGACTGCACGGGAACACGAACATCCCGAAGCTGGTCGCGGCGGCCGTACGGTTCGGCCACGCCGGCGACCCGGGCGACCGGCGCGCCGCGGAGTTCTTCTGGCAGCGCGTGGTCCGCCATCACACCTTCGCCACCGGCGGCCACAGCAAGGACGAGCACTTCCGCGAACCCGATCGGTACGGCGAGATCGTGGACGGCCGCACGGCGGAGTCCTGCAACGTCTACAACATGCTGAAGCTCACGCGGCGCTTGTTCGCGCTGCAGCCGCGGGTGGAGTACGCGGAGTTCCTCGAGCGCGCGCTGTTCAACCACGTGCTGGGCTCGATCGACCCGGCCGACGGCGCGACCTGCTACATGGTGCCCGTGGGCCGGGGCGTCACCCGCGAGTACGCCGACATGCAGCGCAGCTTCACCTGCTGCGTGGGCACGGGCATGGAGAACCACGCCCTGCACGGGCTCGGCATCTACCACGAGTCCGCCGACCGGCTCTGGGTCAACCTGTACGTGCCCTCCCGCGCGGAGTGGTCCGCGGCCGGCACGGGCGTCACGCTCGAGACCGACCTGCCCGAAGGCGAAGCGGCGATGCTGACGCTCGCCCTCGCCGCCCCGAGGCGGTTCACGCTGGCGCTGCGCCGCCCCGCGTGGGCGGGACCGGGGTTCGCGGTGCGCGTGAACGGAGAGGAGGTGGGGGCGCTGCCCGCGCCGCCCGCGTACGTCGAGCTCGACCGCACCTGGAAGGACGGCGACCAGGTCAGGGTCACGCTGCCCAAGTCGCTCCGTCTGGAGCCGGCGCCGGACAACCCCCGTCGCGTGGCGATCCTGTGGGGGCCGCTCGTGCTCGCCGGCAACCTGGGGCTGGAGCCCGACATCGGGGACGAGCGGCGCGGCCTTCTCTCCCAGCCGCCGCCGTTGATCACGGCCGAGCGTCCCGTGGCCGAATGGGTCAAGCCGGCGCCCGGCCGTCCCGGGGAATTCCGGACCGAAGGCGCGCTCGAGGGTCGAGACCTGCCCCTCGTCCCGTTCTACCGGCTCCATCGCCGGGTGTATGCCGCGTACTTCGACCTGTTCACCCCCGCCGAGTGGGAAAAGCAGGCGGCGGGGATGGCCGCCGAGCGGCAACGGCAGCAGCGGCTCGAGCGGGCGACGCTGGCCTTCGTGCGTCCCGGCGAGGCCCAGGCCGAACGCGACTTCAACCTGCAGGGAGAAGAGACCTCGGTGTTCGTGGAGCCGATCAGCGGCCGCCGGGGCCGCCGGGGCCGGAAGTGGTTCGCGTTCGACGTGCCCGTGACGCGCGAGCAGGGCGCGAAGCCGCTGTCGCTGGTGGTCACGTACCACTCCGACCAGCCGCGGGCGCGCCGCTTCGAGATCCTGGTCGACGGCACCCGCGTCGCGGAACAGACGTTGCCGCCGAGCGGCGCCTCCCGCTTCCTCGACGTGGAGTACCCGCTGCCCCCCGCCGTCCTCGAGGGCAAGCGGCAGGTCACGGTGCGGTTCCAGGCCGCGGAAGACCGGGAGATCGCCTCCGTGTTCGGGATCCGGATGGTCCACGCGCAGCGCTGATGGCGGGCGGCCGGGACGGACGGGACGTGGCTCCTACGTGCGCCGAACGTCTTCGGCAGTGGTCAAGCCCATGAGCGCCCGGTGCTCCACTTCCGTGAAACGGCGGGCCGCCTCCGCGTCCGGCCACAGGAGCGAAGCCACGAAACCGGTCAGGAAGGACAGCGGCACGGTGATCAGCCCGGGGTTGCGCAGCGGGAACACGGCCGAGTCGCGCTGCATCACGTCCATCTGCACCGTCGGCGAGAGGTAGATCAGCAGCACGGCCGAGGCCGTCCCCACCACCATGCTGGCCACCGCTCCCGCCGTGCTGAAGCCCCGCCAGAACATGGAGAGGAACAGGGCCGGGAAGTTCGCGCTGGCCGCGATGGCGAAGGCGAGGCCGACCATGAAGGCCACGTTCTGGCCCTTGAACGTGATGCCGAGGCCGATGGCCAGGGCCCCGAGCACGACCGTGGCCACGCGCGCCACGCGCAACTGCTCGTGCTCGCTGGCCTCGCCGTGGCGCACGACGTTGACCCACAGGTCGTGGGAGAGCGCGGCCGCGCCCGAGAGGGTCAGCCCCGCCACCACGGCCAGGATCGTGGCGAACGCCACCGCGGCGATGAACCCGAAGAAGGCCGTGCCCCCCACCGCCTGCGCGAGCAGCGGCGCCGCCATGTTCCCGCCGGGATCGATGGCGCGGACCTGGTCCTGGCCCACGAGCACCATGGCTCCGAACCCCAGCACGAACGTGAGCAGGTAGAAGAAGCCGATGAAACCGGTCGCGTAGAAGACGGACACGCGCGCGGACCGCGCGTCGGGCACGGTGTAGAAGCGCATCAGGATGTGCGGCAGGCCGGCCGTGCCGAACATCAGGGCCAGGCCGAGCGAGATGGCGTCCCAGGGGTTCGTGACCAGGCGGCCCGGCTGGAGCACGCCCGCGCCGTAGCGCTCGGCCGCGGCCGCGAACAGCGTGGCCGGGTTGAAGCCGAACTTCGCGAGCACCAGCACGGCCAGGATGAAGGCGCCGCCCAGCAGCAGCACGGCCTTGACGATCTGCACCCAGGTGGTGGCGATCATGCCGCCGAAGAGCACGTAGGCCAGCATGACCGCGCCCACGGCCACGATGGCCGCCTCGTAGGACATCCCGAACATGAGCCGGATGAGGTTGCCCGCGCCCACCATCTGCGCGATCAGGTAGAAGATGACGGTGGCGAGGGTCCCCACGGCGGAGGCGATGCGCACCGGCCGCTGTCTCATGCGGTAGGCCACCACGTCGGCGAACGTGTACTTGCCGAGGTTGCGCAGCGGCTCCGCGATCAGGAACAGGACGACGGGCCAGCCCACCAGCCAGCCCGTGGAGTAGATCAGCCCGTCGAAGCCCGACAGCGCCACCAGTCCCGCGATCCCCAGGAAGCTCGCCGCGCTCATGTAGTCGCCGGCCAGCGCGAGGCCGTTCTGGAAGCCGGTGATGCTGTGGCCGGCCGCGTAGAACTGGCTGGTGGTCTTGGTGCGGCGGGCCGCCCAGTAGGTGATGCCGAGGGTGACGGCGACGAAGAGCAGGAAGAAGAAGAGCGCGATGCCGCTCGTCTCCCCGAGGTCGGGGGCCGGGGGCGCCATCCCTAGAGCCCTCCCGCGTCGCGCCGGGCGATGTCGCCGAGCGCGCGGTCGTAAACGTTGTTCGCCCAGCGCACGTAGATCCAGGTGAGCAGCCACGCGGCCACGATCACCAGCACGCCGAGCAGGATGCCGACCGTGAGCCCGCCGGTCAGGCGCGTCGCCAGCACCGGCTTGGCGAACGCGATGAGCAGGATGAAGCCGAGGTACACGGCCAGCATGGCGGCGGTGAGGGTGAGCGCCAGCCGCCAGCGCCGCGCGGCCAGACGAGTCACGGCCGTGGCGTCGGACATTCCCGGGGACCTCCTCGTGGAAGGGGGGAGCTTATACCGGGTCGGTCCCTCGGCCGAGCCGGCCGAGCTCCTCGTCGAGCGCCGCCAGCGATCGCCGCAGCATCTCCGCATAGGGACCGCGGGCGCCGTCGAGACGGTGCCGCAGGTCGGCCCGGGCCAGCTCGAGCTTGCGGCGCCGCGGGTCCACGGGCGGCTCCGTGCGCGGCGGGCGCTTGTTCAGCGCCGCTTCCTGCTGGTCGGCTACGGACTTGCTGTCAAAGCCCCGGGCCATGGACGCGCCTCCGGGCGAGCCACCACGCGGCCGCCAGGAACGGCGTGAGGACCAGGAGCTCCCAGCTCACCGCGACCGTGTTGTGCCGGACGGTCTCCCAGTCGAGTGTACGTCCGATGTCCATGAAGACGATGAACGGCGACTTGTAGAACCCGCGGTCGAGGGGCCAGAGGGCCATGAGGCCGATGGGGGGATGGGTGTCGTTGCCGAAGTAGTCGAGCAGCGGATGGCTGAGCCACCCGGCGAAGGCCACCAGCCCGAGCGCGGCGGCCCGGGCCCGGCCCGCCAGGCGAGCGATCGCCGCGACGGCCAGGCCGGCCAGGATCGCCGCGCCGATGCTGTGCGTCTCGGCCTGGTGGTGATTGCGGCCGTCCACGTAGCGGAACAGCAGGTCGAGGTCGGGCGCCACCGCCGCGCCGGAGACGACCAGCGCGCGCCGGACGTCCCACAGCGCGCGGGCGTCACGCGCGGTGAGGGCGTGCACCGCGAGGCCCACGAGGCCGTGGCCGAGGGGAGAGGGCATCCGGGGAGGATAATCCATGACTCGAGGTGACCTGAAGTGAGGCCCGATCGCGCCCTTTCCGACGCCCTGGTCCGCTTCCTCACCCGCGAGCTGCGGCACTACCAGCGCCGTATCCCGAACAACCTGGAGAACCTGAAGAAGCACGTTCGCCCGGGGGACGTCCTCCTGGTCGAGGGGAAGACGCGGATCGCGCAGATCATCAAGTACATCACCCAGAGCTCCTGGTCCCACTGCGGCCTCTACGTCGGTGACCGGGTGGTCCGCGAGGACCATTCCCGACGCGAGCGCTATCTCGGGCTGTACGGCGACGAGGCGCGGCACCTCGTCCTGGAGGCCGACCTCGCTTCGGGCGTGTCGGTGGCGCCGCTGGCCAAATACACCGAATACAACATCCGGATCTGCCGTCCGTATAGCCTCGACGAGGAGGACCGCGGACGCATCCTCGAGGAGGTGCTCGCGCACCTGGGCGACCGCTACGACCGGCGCCAGCTCTTCGACCTCGGGCGATACCTCACGCCGTTCCATCTCCTGCCGGCCCGCTGGCGGCGCAAGGCGTTCTTCTCCGGCGGGAGCGAATCCCGCTCGGTCATATGCTCCGGCCTGATCGCGCAGGCCTTCCTGAGGGTGGGCTATCCGATCCTGCCCCTGCTGCCCGACAGCACGAGCCAGGAGCAGGCGGAAGGACTGTTCCCGTGGGGACGGCGCATGCGGAGCGTGCACCCCCGCCTGGTCCTGCCCCGCGACTTCGACCTCTCGCCCTACTTCAAGATCGTGAAGTTCAACTCGGTCGAGGAAGGGCCGATCGACTACCACGCGATCGAGTGGGTCGAGCCGGCCGCCGCACCCCCCCGGCGTGCCTCGGGCACGAAGACGCAGTGAGATCTAGCCGTCCGTATCGAAGTACACCCGGTTGTCACGAAGGGCCACGAGCGCCAGGCGTGTCATCTCGAAGAGAGGACCAGGCGGCGAGCCGAGTGGATACCAACCCCACCCTTCGCACTTGTCTGGCTCCAGGACCCGGGCTTGACCCGATGCCCAGTCCGCGAGCAGCCCCACGTGGACGAAGTGTCGGGGAGCGTACTTCGCGACGTTGGCCACGAACTGGAAGCGGACGTTCGTGATCTCGAGGCCACACTCCTCGCGAACCTCGCGCCGGCCGCACGCCTCGAAGGACTCGAGGGGCTCCAGATGGCCACCCGGAGTCGAATATTCGCCCGCACCGTGCGAGCCGAGCCTCTTGCCCAGGAGCACCATGCCGTCACGGACCACGGTGACGCCCACGCCCACGACCGGCCTCCCGGATGTCACAGGGGATCCAGGGGGACCGGCACCCCGATGGCGCGCAGCACGGCACGCTCCACGGCGCGCAGGATGGCCGGCGAAAGCGCTCTCCCGAGGGCGGGCTCCTGGAGGTCCGTCCTGGCCAGCGTCGTGATCTGCTCGCACTTGAGGACCGAGCTCTCGGACAGCCCACCCTGGCCGCGCCTGAGCATGACGTGCGTGGGAGCCGGACGCAGCCGCGTGGAGCAGGGGATGACGATGACGTCGGTCGCGTACTGGTTCCGGTAGTCGGGAGAGAGGACCAGCGCCGGCCGGCGCTTGTCCAGGTTCACCCAGTAGAGATGGCCCCGGCGGGGCACCTCCACCTCAGCGCCGCCGACTGCGTCGGGGCCTCGGCCGCACGGTGTCGTCGACGCGCAAGCGCCTCGCCGCCGCGGAGAACGCCGACGCCATCGCTTCCTCCTCGCGCCGGTCTTCGGGGGTCAGGCTCTCGTAGTACGCGACCGTGGCCGCTTCCACATCCCGCGCCGCCTCCCCCCGCGCCCCCGCACGGAGCCCGGCCGCGAGAACGCGGCTCCTCGAGCGCGCCTCGGCTCGCGCCGCGCGATCGAGCCGCGCGACGAGATCGCTCGGGAGCGAGACGCTGATCTTGACGCGCAGTGTGTGCATACGTTACATACTACCATTCTTCCTACCACACGCGCTTCGATGCCCGCGTGCTGCATCGCCATCGTGCGTGCGGAGTCCCGGCCCGAGGGAGTCCGCGCACCCGACGAAGCCAGGTCGGATCGAGACTATACGTATCCTGTATCCAGGTGATATGTTCACGCCGGCCGGGGAGGCAGGATGAGGTTGGTCGGGGCGCCGCTCGGCGCCGTGGGGGCTTTGCTGGTGGCCGCCGGGCCGGGGATGGCGCAGGAGCGGGTGTGGGAGCGGTCCGCCGCCGCGCTCGCCCGGGCCGAAGCGGCGCCGGCCGAGGCGGCGTCCCTCCTCCGAGCGTCGCTGCGCGAGCTGGAGCGGCGCGACGCCGCGCGACAGCGGGAGTTCTCCGAAGCGGCCTCGCGCCCTCTTCCGGCCAAGGCCGCCCAGCGCCTCGAGCGCGCCCGCGCCGCCTACCAGGCCGGACACGGCCGGCTCCTCGACGTGCTGCGTCAAACCGTGGACGGCGCGCCCGCGGCCGGCACCAGGCCGGGCCTGCTCCGCGAGGCCAGGCAGATCGTCGCGCGCATCGAGGAGACGGCGCGCCGCGAGCCCGTCAGCGCCGACGACCTCCCCGTCGGCGCGCCGGCCCTCACGCCGCCCACGCTCGGAGTCGCCTCGGGGACCGCGTCCACCGTTCCCATCGGTCCGGTCCCGCAGACGTTGAAGGACGCGGCCGACGCGCTCCCGGGTGTCGTGGAGGTCTACGAGTGGGTGCGCAACGCCCTGGCCCCGGAGTTCTACTACGGCGTCATGAAGGGCGACGTGCAGACGTACCTGGAGCAGGCAGGCAACGACGCGGACACGGCGTCGGTGCTCGTGCAGATGCTCCGCGCCAAAGGCGTGCCCGCGCGATACGTGCGCGGCACGGTGGAGGTGCGCGGCCCGACCCTGGCGCGGGTCGTGGGCACGGCGAACGTGGAGCAGGCCGTGCGCGTGCTGGAGCGCGCCGGCATTCCGCACGAGGCCGTCCTGGGCGCCGGCGGCGTCGCGTCCGTGAAGCTCGAGCGCGTCTGGACGGAGGCCTACCTGCCCTACGCCAACTACCGCGGCGTGATCTTCGACGGCCAGGGCAGGGTGTGGCTGCCGCTCGACGCGGCCTTCAAGCCCCTGGCCCCCCCCTCCGGGATGGACGTCGTGGGCGACCTGGGCTTCGAACCCCAGGCGGCCTGGGAGGACTACCTGGCCGCCACGCAGACCGCGACGCCGCTCGAGTTCGTCCGTGGACGCGTGGAGCAGCTCCTGGAGACCCGGCCGGGCACGTCGTACGACAGCACGCTCAATCGCCGCGTCTTCGGCGCCGAGGTACACGGCCTCCTGCCCAACACCCTGCCCTACAAGGTCGTCTCCGTGACCGAGGTCGGCTACGACCTCCCCGACGCGCTGGTGCACACGCTCCGGCTCACGGCGGACCGTGACGGCGCCCCGCTTCTCGACGCCACGCTGCCCGTGCGCGACGTCCTCCCCCGGCGGCTGACGCTCTCCTACGAACCGGCCACCGAAGAGGATGCCGAGGTCGTCGCGTCCTACGGATCGGTCACGACGACGCCCCCCTACCTGTTCGAGGTCAAGCCGATCCTGCGCTCGGGCGGCGTCGAGATCGCGGCCGGCACGCCCATCGGCATGGGCGTGTCCTTCGCGCTGCGGATGGAGCTCACGACACCGGGCGGATCGCGCGTCGTGACCAACGCCGCCCTCGCCGGCAACACCACGGCCGTCGGCCTGGGCGGCCGGGAGACGACCGCCGCCGAGGAGGGAAGCGGCACCGAGGCCGAGATCCTCGCCGGCATCGCGCAGGGCTACTGGCGGAGCTGGAACGACACGGACGACGAGCTGGCCGACCTC
Organism: Vicinamibacteria bacterium; assembly: GCA_035544515.1. Lineage (GTDB taxonomy): Bacteria > Acidobacteriota > Vicinamibacteria > Fen-336 > Fen-336 > DATKEG01. Next base: position 11,799 of record DATKEG010000207.1, read on the forward strand.
CTGAAGGTGGTCCCGCTGAGGCCCACCGTGTCGGCCTGCCTCGTCGGCTCGGCCGTGGAGGTGGAGTACGCCGGCGGCGATCCGCTCTACCCGGTCCTCTACGAATGGAAGGGTCTGCTCATCGACGCGGACCTCCGCTCGTCGGCGCCGGTCGGTCTCGACAGCCGCGAAAGCGAGGGGCCGTTCCTCCTCCTGTCGGGCCTGCAGGGCTCGATCCTGGAGAACCGCGTGTTCGAGACGCGGCACGACGTCGAGGCCGTGTCCACGGCCAAGGCCCTCGGTCTCGCCGGGAGCCAGGGCATCGCCGTCCACGACCTCACCTCCGCGAACGTGGACGAGGTCCTGGCCGCCCTGCCCTTCGACGCGGCGGTGAAGGCGGAGGTGCGCGACGCCGTGGCGCGCGGCTTCGGCGTGCGGATCCCCGCCCAGCCCGTGACCCATCTCGCCTGGACGGGCGTCGGCTACGTGGTCACGGACGCGGTGACGAGCGCGGCCGCCTACCAGCTCCAGGGCGGGCACTCGGGCGGCGTGACCGCGCCGTCGGTGGCGGACTTCCCGGCCGAGCTGCGAGACGCGCTGGAGATCCGCGAGGGCGAGCCGAAGCAGGACGAGAACCGGGGCGTCGCGCGTCTCCAGAAGTTCCAGTCCACCGATTTCCAGATCGGAACCGTCAACAAGCAGCTCGCCCGGCCGCTGCGCGTGCTGGTCACCGACGGCGACGGCTTCCCCCTCGCGAACTCTTCGGTGACCTTCAGCGTGATCGGCGGCGGAGGAGCGCTGGTGAGTCCCCGCGGCGGCACGCACGCGGAGGTGGACGTCCGGTCGAACGAGGACGGCGTCGCGCAGGTGGCGCTGCTGCTCGGCCAACGAACCGACGTCATCCCCCGCTTCCTTCTCCCGGAGCAGGGACAGGAGCACGCGACGCAGGTGGGCCTGAACCTCGTCACGGCGCGCGCCGAGCTGGCGCGGCTCGACGAGCCGTTCATGGCGCTCGGCCTGCCCGACGACCAGCGCGATCCGCAGAGCGGCCGGTCCTTCGCCGCGCTGACGCTGCGCGGAGGGGCGGACGCCGGCTGGAGCGCGAACCTCCGCGTGGCGACCCGCCTGTCCGTCGGCGCGGAAGACCCGTACGGCAACCCCCTCTCGAACTTCCCGATCCGCGTCGCCTATCGCCCGCTGCCCGTGCCGGCCACCGTTCCCGGCTACACGTCGCTGCGCGACGCCACCGACAGCCCCGGCGGCGTCCTCGGCCCCCCCGACTTCGAGCGCTGCGTGGCCGCGACACCCGTGGTCGCGAAAGGCACGTGCGCGGGCGAAGCGGTCGAGGTGGTCGTCCGTTCCTCGGCCCTGGGTGCTTTCACCTACCCGGTCCTCGGCGGCAGCCCGCTCAGCCTCTACTACTTCGACGTCGGGACGGTCCTGACGCCGCACGTCTTCTGGATCGCCTATCCCACCACGGGCCCGGCCTGCTACGCGGCCACGCGCGAGCCCTGCGGCGAAGCGGGCACCCGCCCCGACGGCTGGCCCTCGGCCGGCACGCGCGCGGTCCTGGTCAACACGCTGGGCAACCTGGTCGAGGCCTATCCCCCCGGAGGCGCCGCCACCGCGGGCCTCTGGACGGACGTGGTGTACGAGCGGGAGCGGATCGTCAACCGCCGCGACGAGGAGACGGGCACGGACCACTTCTTCGCCGAGGGCACCAACGAATGGGTCCGCGAGCCACTCGACAACTCGCAGTTCGAGCTGGCGCCGGTTACCGCGGGCACGGCGGTGGCAGCCTCGGCGTCCAGCGTGGGCCACGGCCAGTACGAAGCGCCGGTGACGATGTCCCCGGCCCCCTCGCTGAACACGATCGAGTGGGAGGCGACGATGCGCCCGAACCTCGTCCCCTATCTCCCCTTCGTGTCCGGCCAGACCCTCCCCGGCGAGGTGGACCCCCGCTACGTCGACAACTCGAACCCCGCCGCCCCCCGCCTGCGGGAGCGCGTGATCGACCCCAACCGCACCTGGTCCTCCCGCGGCACGTTCAGCCTCTGGGGCGCCCGCGCCCACCTCTCGTCGATCGACCCCGCCCCGATCTTCCTGCGCGAGAACCTCACGACCGCCCACGACTCGAGCGTCCGCTTCTCGATCGAACCCCCCGCGTTCGCCCTGGAGCTCCTCCCCGTCCAGGTCCTCTTCGAGCTCCGCCGCGGCGCGGAAAGCATCCTCACGGCCAACGGCTCGACCCGCGAACCCGACGGCACCTTCCGCATCCCGGCGGACCACCCGCTCGCGGAGGGCCAATACACCGCGGTCCTGAGCCTCCTCGGCGTAGCCGGCCGCACGGCCCAGGCCCTCGTTTCGCAGCCGGTCCCGGTGGAAGCCGGCATCGTCACCCTGACCGTCGACACGAACAACGACACGATCGTGGACGACGCGGACGACGAGGCGTTCCGGAAGGACCCGAGCCGGGCCTTTGCGTTCTGGGAGGCGGATCCGGAGGCGGAAGGGCTCAGGACCTTGGAGGACTACGCAACGCTGCGGGTGCGCGTGCCGTTTGCGCTGCCGAGTAACCAGAGCCTGGCGCTGACGCTCGTCGGCTCGCAGTGGATCCTCAAGAAGAAGGTTGTGTCGGAAAAGGACTATCTGAGCAATCCCGATGAAGCCCAACGGCAGCTCGCATCATTGGATGACACGGACGGCCAGCCTCTGCCACGTGGAAGCGACCAGTTTGAAATCCCATCGGCTACTCTGACCGGCGGAGACAATCACTTCCTCCTGAGGTGCTTGCCTAAGGACGCCGCACCC
>DATKEG010000208.1:0-36751 GCA_035544515.1 Vicinamibacteria bacterium
GACCTCATACTCCGTGCCGTGGCGGCTGCCCAGGGATTGGTCGTCGCCCGTGCTGGTGTGCTCGAGCGACCGAACCCGGACGGCGCGCTTCCGGCGGTGCACCTGACTCTTCAAGATCCAGAGTGGGTCACCGCCACGGACGCGCGAATCCCGTTCACCTATCTCGCGGGGGGGTCTCCGGCGGTGCCATGTGCCGTTCGCATCAGGCTCGCGGGTCCAGACCAGCGTACCTGGACTTACCGCCCCGAGGGCGTGGAGAACTGCTGGCCGAAACCGTCCTCCACGCGGCGATGACGCGCGAGCGGCGGTGCGGGCGAACGAGGAAGCAGGAGGCCGAGATGCGAGCGCGTCGTCTACTGGACTAGGGTTGTGGGAGGCGGACACCTGAGCCGGCGGCTGTTCCTCGCCCTGATCCTCTCGCAGGCGGCGCACTCGATCGAGGAGTACGTCTTTCGCCTCTACGACGTGTTCGCTCCCGCGCGGTTCGTCAGCGGCCTGGTGAGCGGCAACCTCGCCGTCGGATTCGCCGTCGTCAACGCCGCCGTGGTCCTGCTCGGCCTGTGGTGCTATCGGGCGCGGATACGCAGGCCACATCCGTCCGGCAGGAGCTGGGCGTGGTTCTGGACCGTCCTGGAAGGCGCCAACGGGACGGGCCACCTCATCCTCGCGGCGGCCGAAGGCGGATATTTCCCCGGCGTGGCGACCGCACCCCTCCTGCTCGGCTTCTCGATCGCCCTGGGCGCGACGCTGCTGCGAGGCGACGTCAGGACGCCGGTTTGACGTCGCGGTGCATGACCTGGCGATCGGTCAGCGGCCGAAATGACTCCCGAGGCCGAACCCGGTGTCCGCTGGCGCGGTGTCCCGCCGCAGGCCGAGCCGCTTCATCTTTTCGTTGAGCGTCGTCGGGCGGATGCCCAGCGCCGCGGCCGCCCGGCGCTGGTGGCCGCCCGCCGCCGCCAGCGCGTTGACGATCAGATTGCGCTCGTACTCACGGACCTGGTCCTGCAGGTTGAAACCGGCCGGAAACACCTGGATCGATCCCATGCACGCTCCCCGTTCGGCGGCCTCGACGGACCGCGATGCCCCGAGATGCAATGTACGGGTCGCCCGAGCGCGACACCATGAGCGGCTGCGGTTTTTTGGATGGGTTCTAGCTTGGCCTGCAAACCTTTGGTCGGCCTCGGCTTAAGGGGCCGAATGCGTGGGGGATGAGGCGCTCTTCTTCTTCGGCTGGAGCGTCTCGAGCAGCTCGTACGGCAAGCGCGCGTTGACTTGCACGCGGTGCTCCTGCGTCGTGACGCTGACCGCCGAGGCGAGCTGAGCCAGTTCCGGCTTCTGCGCGGCCTGCAGCGACACCATCGCCACCACCCCGCGCACGAGGTCGGCCAGGTTCTGGGCCGCGGCCGCGTCGGCCGTCTCGCCCGTGACCTGCAGCGCGACCACGGGGTCGAGGTCGCCGGTCACCACCATCGAGCGCAGGGCCGGGATCTGCATGCCCGTCCCGCCGCCTCCGGGCAACGTGGTCGGCATCCGGGCCAGCATCGACTGGTCGCCCGCCATCCAGAACGTGGAGCCCGGCTTGACGGTCTCGAGCAGCGCCATGAGCGCGGTGTTCGCGCGGAGGCCGCCCGACCCGTTCGCGCGGTTCGTGATCACGGCTTCCACGGCGCTCTGGGAGCCGAGCGCCAGCGTCGTGTCGTCGAGGAAGGCCACCGCGGTCGCGCCCTTCTTCTCCTCGTCGTAGAGGTACATGGACGTGCCCTCGTGGTTCTTGGTCGTGACCCCCGGCTTCTCCTCGGCCGCGCGGCCGAGCTTGTACCGGTCGAAGCGGCCCGTGATGAGGGCCACCCCGGGGTCCTTCTTCATGCCGGACGGATCGCGGCCGGCGATCACGACGCGGTCGAGGTCGCGCTCGGGATCGAGGCCGAGCTTCTCCTCGAGGTCGGCGAAGGCGTCGGGCCGTGCCTGGCCCGGCCCGTCGCCGAAGCGCGCATAGAAGGGGCTGCTCACGAACCGCTTGACGTCCAGGCCGATCACGAACCGCGAGTCGGCCGGCAGCGCCAGGGCCTCCGCCTCGAGCGGTCCCACGGCGGCCCGGGCGGGATCCAGGTACAGGGCGCCGACGCCGGCCACCACGCCCACCCCCACGACCAGCATCGAAGCGAACACGACCAATCGGCTGCGCGTCATCTGTCGGCCTCCGGCCCTCATTCTAGGGCGTCACTCTTCGATAACGTACTCGCGGCGGGAAAAGATCCACAGAGATGCGGCGAGGAAGAGCAGGGTCGCCGCCGTAAGTACCTGCAGCGACAGCGCCGCAGGCAGCACCTGGCCGAAGATCGCGGTGACGCCCTCTTGCGGCGGCCGGTGACGGATGAGCGACTGCAGCCAGGCGGTCAGCGTCAGGCGCGGCATGTACCCGGGCAGGTTGGCCAGGAGCTCCCAGACGAAGACGAAGAGCAGGCCGGGGATGACCGGTCGCCGCAGCAGGACGCCCACGAGGGTGAAGAGCGCGCCGTAGGCGACGAGGGCCAGGGCCATGACGCCCAGGTCGCGGAAGAGGTCTCCCACCCGCGCGCCGATCCCGCTCCAGCCGCCGGCCGTGGCGAGCAGGAAGAAGCTGACGACGATGGCGGGAAGCGCCAGGGCGAACGTGGTGGCCACGTAGGCCGCGAACTTGCCGATCAGGATCGCGCTCCTCCGCACGGGGCGCGTGATGAGGTACGTGAGCGTCTTGCCGTCCACCTCGTCCGCGACGAGCGCCGTCGCGTAGAAGAGCGCCGTGACCGGCAGGGCGAAGCGGAGGTAGTAGTAGGTCACGATGTTGCCGTAGAAGTCGAAGGCCGCGACGCGCGGCGGGAGCCGGCCGAGCACGGCCCGGTACACGATCGCGAGCACCACGGGCAAGGCGAGGAGGAGGGCCATCATCAGGCTGCGGCGGCTCCACACCATCGCGTCGAGCGAGAGGTCGAACACGGCACGCGCCGCGCGCACCGTGGGCAGCGGGCGGGTGGTGTCCCGGCCAGGCCCCGGGTCGCTCGCGGCGTCGGCGGGCCCGGCCGCCGCCGCGTTCACCGGGGCACCAGGTAGCGGAACACGGACGCGAGGTCCTCGTCGGGCGAATACATCTCGAGGACCCCGGCCTCCAGCGCCGCCTCGTGCAGATGGCCGTAGAACTCGTCGGGCTTCGCCGTCTGCAGTGTCAACCACTCGCCGTCCGCGCCGAAGGTGAGCGAGAGCAGGTGCGGCGCGCCGACCACGGCGCGGGCCAGGGCACGCGGGTCGCGCGCGCGCACCGACACCGTGTGCGGGTGCTCGTCCATCAGGTCGCGGATCTCGCGCACGTCGCCCTCGGCCAGGATGCGGCCGTTGTGGATGAGCAGCACGCGGCGCGTCATGGCCTCGACCTCGTACAGGATGTGGCTCGACACGAGCACGGTGCGGCCCTCTCGCCCGAGCCGCTTCACGAGGTCCACCACGCGGCGGCGGTTGACGGGGTCCATGCCCGACAGCGGCTCGTCGAGGAGCAGGACCTGCGGGTCGTGCGCGAGCGCCTGCGCCATCTTGATCCGCTGGCGCATGCCCTTGCTGTAGCCGCCCACCTTGCGGTCCTTGGCCTCGAGGAGCGCGACGGAATCGAGCGCCTGCTCCGCGCGGCGCCCGCACTCGGCCTCGTCGAACCCGGTCAGCCGCAGCAGCGCGGTCACGAGCTGCAGCCCGGTCATGCCCTCCCAGAAGGCGTCGGTCTCCGGGCAGAGGCCGACGTGGTGGTACAGCGCGGGCGTACCCCACGCCGGCCGGCCCAGCAGGCGCACCTCGCCCTGGCTCGGAGCGAGCAGGCCGGCGGCCAGCTTCAGGAAGGTGGACTTGCCGGCCCCGTTGGGGCCCAGCAGGCCGGTGACGCCGGGTCCCACGGTCGTGCTCACGTCGTTGAGCGCGATCACGGGCCCGTACCAGCGCGAGGCGCGCACGTACTCCAGGGTGGCGGTCACGTCACGATCTCCACCGCTCTCACGCGCGAGCGGAGGACGGCCAGGCAGCCCGCCCCGAGCGCGACGAGGGCCAGCGCCGCCCAGGGCCAGGGCACGGTGGCGGTACGTTCGGCGGTGCCGAACAGCGCGCGGCCGATCGACTGGATGTTGGTGGCGATCGAGAGCACCGCGGCCTCGGGCCGGTCGAACGCCTCCCGCAGGATGGTGTGGACGGTCTGCAGGCCCATGAGCAGCCCGAAGAAGCCGAGTCCGGCCACGCGCGCGCTCCGGGAGAGCGAAGAGACGGCCAGCATCAGGAGGCCGAGCACGGCCGAGAGGACGAGGGCGTAGAGCGCGATGGCCGGCCCGATCCAGGCCAGCTCCCATTTCAGGAACTGGTCGGGGGCGAGCGCGAGCGCGATCAGGTACAGCAGCAGGGCGGGCACGAGCGTGAGGAACAGGTTGAGCAGCAGGACGACCAGTAGCTTGCCCGCAACGTAATCGCGGCGCGTGAGCGGGCGCGAGAGGTACACCAGGACGGCGCCGGTGCGCAGGTCGTTGGCCACGAGGCCCGCGCCCGCGAAGATGGTGACGAACAGGACGGGGACCAGCTGCTGGCTGAGGAATTGCCCGAAGAGCCGCCCGTCCACGGGCAGCACGCGATTGGCCTCCGGGAAGCGCGTCACGACGTAGATGTGGATGACCCGCACCAGGAAGGGCAGCCAGCCCAGGGCGAGCAGCCCCAGGAACCAGCGGCGCGCCAGGATCAGCCGCAACGCCTCGCGGGTGATCGGCCAGAAGCGCACCTTGCGCAGCGGGGCGCGCGCCTCGTAGCGGCGGTACGTCTGCTCGTAGATCGGCATGGGACTAGTCCTGCACCTCGTGGCCCAGCGCGCGCAGGAAAACGTCCTCCAGGCTTTCCGCGCCCGGCCGCAGGTGCCGCACCTGGACGCGGTTGTCGCGGGCCGTGCGGAAGATCAGCTCCGGGCCGGCGCCGTCGGTCAGGAAGACGCGATAGCCGTCCTCGCCGGGGCGCCAGTCGCAACCCTGGTCCTTGAGGTCGGTGAGGAAGGCGGCGGCGTCGCCCTTGAGGCGCACGTCGTAGACCGAGCGGCGCGTGCCGGTCAGCTCCGCGATCGGACCGCGCGCGGCCACGCGCCCCTGGTTGAACACGATCACGTTCTCGCAGACCTCCTCCACGTCGTGGAGCAGGTGCGAACACAGGATCAGGCTCATCTGGCGGCGGCGGGAGACGTCGCGGATGAGCGCCAGCATCTCCAGGCGCCCGGCCGGGTCGAGGCCGTTGGTCGGCTCGTCGAGGAGCAGCAGGTCCGGATCGTGCACGAGCGCCTGCGCCAGCTTCACGCGCTGCTTCATGCCGGTCGAATACGTCTCGACGGCCCGGTAGCGCGCCTCGCCGAGGCCGACGTAATAGAGGACCTCGTGCGCGCGGCTGATGGCCTCGGACCGCGGCAGGCCGCTGAGCTCGCCCGCGAAGGCGACGAACCCCGCCGCGGTCATGCCCGGCGTGTGGCAGTCCACCTCGGGCATGTAGCCGATGCGCCGGCGGACCTCGAGCGGGGCGCGGAAGGGGCTCAGGCCGAAGGCGGACAGCGTCCCCTGGTCCGGCCGCAGGAAGCCCAGCAGCGTCTTGAGGAAGGTGGTCTTGCCCGCTCCGTTGGGACCGAGCAGGCCCGTGGGTCCCGCGTCGAACGCACCGGTGACGCCGTCGAGCGCGCGCAGGGGACCGTAGGAGACCGCGAGGTCCCGGAACTCGACCAGCGGCTCGGGCATCTTTTCCAGTGAACGAGTCCTCCCGTGGGGAAGTTCCCGTTCATTCTGGCCCAGGCGGGTCTGGGAGCGGGAACCTTGCTCCCGCCGACGTTGACGGAGACGACCTTGGCGGCCGCCCCGTTCAGCGCGCCCGCTTGCGCCGCGCGGGCGGCGGGGCGCTGCTCGCCATCTCGCCCGACCAGCGCGCGCCGTCGAGATGGATGCCGAACAGGTCCAGCAGCCGCGCCACCGTGTGGTCCACGACATCGTCGAGCGTCTTCGGCCGGGTGTAGAACGCGGGCAGGGGCGGCGCGATGACCGCGCCCATGCGGGAGAGCTTGAGCATGTTCTCCAGGTGGATGTCGCTCAGCGGGGTCTCGCGCACGGCCAGCACCAGGCGGCGGCGCTCCTTGAGCACGACGTCGGCCGCGCGTTGCACCAGGTTCTCGCAGTGGCCGTGGGCCACGGCGGCCAGCGTACGGACGCTGCACGGCACCACGACCATGCCCAGGGTGAGGAACGAGCCGCTGGAGACCGCGGCGCCCTGATCGTTCTCGGGGTAGCTGCGCGTCGCCAGCCGGCGCACCTCGTCGAGCGAATGCGGCGTCTCGTGCAGCAGCGTCCGCGCTCCCCAGCGGCTGACCACGAGGTGCGTCTCCACGTCGGTGCGCCGCAGCGCCTGCAGGAGCCGGACGCCCAGGATCGTCCCCGTGGCTCCCGTGATCCCCACCACCAGCCGGCGGGGCGCCTGCGACGTCTTCGCCATGCGAGCCACAGGTTACTCCAGCGGGCCACCGGCGCGGCAAACCACCCTACACTGGTCGTGGCATGAACGCGCGCGCGATGGCGCGGCCGGCCCGCCGATGGGCGGAGCCGGCGGCCCGTGTCGGCTACACCGCGAAGGGCATCGTCCACGTGGTCGTGGGCGGCATCGCGGTGCGCGCGGCTCTCGGCTGGGGCGGCCGCGCCACGGACACGCGCGGGGCGCTGCAAACCATGGGAGAGCCGGGCCTGTTCGGCACGCTCCTGCTCCCGCTGGTGGCGGCGGGCCTCTTTGCCTACGTGTTCTGGCGCCTGGCGCAGGCGCTGCTCGACCTCGACCGCAAGGGAGACGACGCGAGGGGGCTGCTCGCGCGCGCCGGCTTCCTGGGCAGCGGTTTCGCCTACGCGGGGCTGGCCCTCACAGCCGCGCAGATGGCGATGGGCGGCGCCGGGGGCGGCCGCGACGAGGTGCGGCTGTGGACGGCGCGCGCGCTGGCCGATCCGGACCGGTGGTGGCTCGTGGTGGCCACCGGCGTGGGCGTCGCCAGCGGCGGCCTCTTCCAGTTCTACAAGGCCCACGCGAACAGGTTCGAGGAGCACCTCGCGCTCTCCCGGATCTCGGCCCAGGGCCGCCGCTGGGTGCGCCGCGTGGGACGCGTGGGCCTCGTGGCGCGGGGCGTCACGCTCGGCGTGATCGGCTGGTTCCTCGTCCTCGCCGGCATGCACGTCGACGCCGGCGAGGCACACGGTCTGGGCGGGGCGCTGCGCGCCCTGCGGCAGGCCGACTACGGGCCGTGGCTGCTCGGCGGCGTGGGCGTCGGCCTGGCCGCCTACGGCCTCTTCTCTATGGTGGAAGGCCGTTTTCGCCGGATCGGCTGACCGGCGCCCGCATCCGGAACACCACTTCCTCGGACCGATCGACCTCGAGCCACTGGCGGTAGAGCGTCTCTTGCGCGCCGCGCCGCCCGGTGAGCGCGCGGACGGTGCGGAGCGGCAGCTCGAAACCCAGCGCGCGCCCCGGCAAGGGGATGGCCGGCCGCCCGGGGAGGTGCACGATGCCCGTGCCCTCCGCCTGGATCTCGAGCGCCGCGAGCGGCACGGGCGACCGCACGAGCAGATGGACACGGCCCGAACGGGCGCGGACGTGGTCGCCGGAGACCTCCGCGGCGCCGCTGAGGAACGCGGTGGCGCCCCGGCCGAGGTCGATCGCCTGGCCGAACCGCGCGCGGCGGGCGCCCACGGGCCAGCGCTCGAGCGCGAAGCCGGCGAGGAGCAGCACCGCGGCGACCCCCGCCAGCGTCCGCGCCGGCGAAGCGCCGCCGCCGCGACGGGCCACGTGGCGCAGCCAGAGGGCCAGCGCCGTGCAGAGGAACAGCCAGGCCGCCACGCGCGCGGCCGTGCCCGCGGGCGCCTCGCTCCAGGAGCGCAGATAGAGGTTCGGGATGTAGGCCGTGCCCTCGGCGAACGTGCTGCGCGCCAGGAGCAACGCGCAGTCGTTGGCGGCGTGCGGGTCGCGCCACAGCATCGCGGCGATCACGGCGCTCCAGCCGGCCAGCGCCAAGGCCAGGAAGCGCACGCCGGGCGCGTGCGCCGTGCGCGCCAGGGCCAGCGCGCCGAGCAGGGCCAGGACGGGCACGAGGGGCAGCATGAAGCGGCCGAGGTGGCTGATCGGCCCCGCCCAGTTGTCGGCGGCGGCCACGGTGAGGAAGTAGACGGCCCCCGCGGAGAGGGCGAGGGGAAAGCGCAGCGCGCGGCGCGCCTCGCCGAGGCCGCCCACCGCGAGCAGGAAGGCGGGCACGTAGGGCAGGAGGCCGTAGCGGGCGTCGAAGGGCAGGCCCAGGATCCCCAGCTCGACGCGTGACGCGCTCACGCCGAAGCCCCAGGCCTGGAAGACGGCGTCGGGCCGCACGCTGCCGGTGATGGCGAAGTTGTAGAGCGCGGTCAGGTACAGGCTCACGGCCTGGGGAAAGAGGAGCGCGGCCAGGCCGCGGCCGGGCACGAGGTCGTGCACCGCGCGCAGGATCGCCACCAGCGTGAAGGCGGCCCAGAGCGGCAGGAACTTCTGGTGGAGCCAGGGCAGGCCCGCGAGCAGCAGCCCGACGCCGAGGCACGTGCGCGTGGACCACCACCGGCCGAGCGCGAGCGCGCGCAGCGCCACCGCGGTCGCCCCCGCCGCCAGCATCTCCGGATAGAACTGGTAGGCGTAGAAGAGCGCGGGCGGCACGAACGCGGCCACGGCCGCGGCCAGCGCCGCGAGCCCGGCCCGCCGGGTGGCGTCGCGCAGCAGCAGGAACACCGCGGCGGCCGCCCCGGCGGCCAGCGCGTTCCAGACGAGCAGGGTCACCGTGAGGCGGCCGGGCGTGCCGCGGAGGAGGTTCAGCGCGCGGTCCGCGCGCAGGAGCGGGGCGAGCAGGAGCGACGGGCCCGGCGCGAGCACGTAATAGACGCCGCCGTCCTTGCCGCGGATGGTCTGGCGGGTCATGGGCGAGGCGCGCATGGCCTCGAGACCGACGGCGGACGGCCCGTGGGCCAGGGCCCCCGCCATCTCGACCGACTGGCGGCCGAGCGTGCGCGCCGCCGCCCGCAGCGAGGACGGCAGCGGCCGCGTGGGCAGCTCCTCCATGGGGGCGCTCACCGGCTCCACGTCGAGGCTCAGCCGGTGGCCGAGCGCCACGGCCATCCGCAGCGTCTTGGGCTCGTTGCCGGGGTGGTTGTCCCAGTGCCACGCCCAGGCCGGCGTCAGGAGCGCGTAGCCGAGAAAGGCGAGGAACGCGAAGGAGGCGGGCCCCGGGGCCGGCCACGAAACCGGGCGCCAGCGCGCGGCCACGAGCGCGGCCACCGCCGCCACGTCCTGCGCGGGCCCCCAGTCCTGCGTCAGCGCCACCGGCAGCGTGAACGCGTAGGGCCACGTCGGCCGCAGGGCGAGAGAGACGAGCGCCAGGAGCGTGAGCGCGGGACGGAGACAGAGGGGGGTGACCGCCCGCGCTTCGTCCGCCAGCGCATGGCGGAACGGGCGGCCCTCCGCGCGCGCGCGCACGGCCGCCAGCGTCGCCGCCAGGGCCACGCCGCCCGCCGCCCACGCACCGACGCGGAGCGCGACCTCGACGGGCTCGAGCAGGGCCAGCGCGTGGAGCACGAAGCGGGGCAGGTCGAGCGTGGTGTGGAGCAGGAGGCCGACGGCGCGGTCGACCTCGCGGGCCAGCCCGTGCAGGGCGAAGACGGCGACGAGGCCGGCCAGTCGGAGACGCGTCATGGTGAGCGACCGATTCTCGCCCATAGTGGATCCGCCCGGCGGTGGAGCGCGGGGCCCGTTCCGGCCGAGCTCAGCGAGCGAACGTCAGCTCGGACCGCGCCCGCGCCGCGCCAGCACGTCGCGCACGGGCCGGGGCAGGAAGCCGAGCGGGCTCAGCGCCCGGCGCGGGTCCAGGGGCAGGTCGAGCCGCCGGCCCTCGCGGTGCAGCCGCGCGTGCGGCGGCAGGAGCGCGAGGTCGCGCGCGTCGAGCGCCACGCGCACGAACGCGATCTCGCGCGTGCAGTCCACGCGCGCCCGCTCCCCCAGCGCGAGGAGCAGGCCCGCGAGGATGACCGCCGGCCCGCGGTCGCGGCCCAGGGTCCAGAGCAGCCGCGCCACGCGGTCGTCGCGCAGCGGCTCGGTCCCGTCGACCAGGCGCGAGACGAACGAGAACACCGCGGCCACGCGCGCCAGGCGGTGGGGACACGGCCGGCGGGTCACCAGCGCGCGCGCGAACGCCACCACCGGAGGCTGGCGGGCGATGGCGACGGCAAGAGCATGGAGCGCCGCGGGGTGGCTCGGCCCCCCGGGGGCCGTCAGAACCCCCGGGCCTCTAGGGTATCGGCGGCCGCCCTAGCTGCAGCCACTCGTGCTCCCGCAGTTGGCGCAGCGGTAGCAGGCGCCGTTGCGCGTCATGATGCTGCCGCAGTAGTGGCAGGACGGGGCGTCGGCCTGGCTGCGGAAGGTGGAGGCGCCCGAGGCCGCCTTCACGGAGACGGACGCCCCGGGCGTGGCCGCGACCGCCGGCTCGGAGCGGCCCTCGATCGCCTGCACGCCCACCGCCTCTTTCTGCTCCGCGGACAGGAACTTGGAGGCCAGCCAGCGGAAGATGTAGTCGGTGATGCTCTTGGCGTAGGGGATCTCCGCGTTCTTGGTGAAGCCGCTCGGCTCGAATCGCACGTGCGAGAACTTCTCCACCAGCGTCTCCAGCGGCACGCCGTACTGCAGCGACATCGAGATGGAGGTGGCGAAGGCGTCCATGAGGCCCGAGATGGTGGAGCCCTCCTTGGCCATGACCAGAAAGATCTCGCCGGGCTTGCCGTCCTCGTACATCCCCACCGTGATGTAGCCCTCGTGGCCGGCGATCGAGAACTTGTGGGTGATGGCCCGGCGCTCGTCGGGCAGCTTGCGGCGCGCGGGCCGCGGCACGTCGGCCGCGGGCGCGGCCGCCGCCGCGACCTTGCCCTCCTCCTTGCTCGTGGAGAGTGGCTGCGAGCGCTTGCAGCCGTCGCGGTAGACGGCCACCGCCTTGAGCCCGAGCCGCCAGGACTCGGCGTAGGCGTGGGCGATGTCGTCCGGCGTCGAGTCGGCCGGCATGTTGACGGTCTTGGAGATGGCGCCGGAGAGGAAGGGCTGCACCGCGGACATCATCTTGATGTGGCCCATGTAGTGGATGGAGCGCTGGCCGTTGGCCGGCGGAAACGCGCAGTCGAACACGGCGAGGTGCTCGTCCTTGAGGTGGGGGGCGCCCTCGATCATCTCCTGCTCGTCGATGTAGCGGACGATGTCCAGCACCTCGGAGGCGGAATAGCCGAGCTTGGCCAGCACGCCGGGCACCGACTGGTTCACGATCTTCATGACGCCGCCGCCCACGAGCTTCTTGTACTTGACCAGGGCGATGTCGGGCTCGACGCCGGTGGTGTCGCAGTCCATCATGAAGCCGATGGTGCCGGTCGGCGCGAGCACCGTGACCTGGCCGTTCCGGTACCCGTGCTGCACGCCCAGCGCGTAGGCCTCGTCCCACACCGCGAGCGCCGACTGCAGCAGCTCGCGCGGCACGAGGGTGGAGTCGATCATGTGGGCATGCTGGCGATGCTTGTCGACGACGCGCAGCATGGGCTCGGCGTTCTTGGCGTAGCCGGCGAAGGGACCCATGGCCGCGGCGAGGCGCGCGCTCTGCGCGCAGGCCTCGCCGTGCATCAGCGCCGTGATCGCGGCCGCGCAGGCCCGGCCGCCCTCGGAGTCGTAGGGCAGACCGCGGTCCATGAGCAGCACGCCCAGGTTCGCATAGCCCAGGCCGAGCGGCCGGAAGTCGTGGCTGTTGCGGTCGATGGCCGGGGTGGGATAGCCCGCGTTGTCGACCAGGATCTCCTGCGCCGTGATCATGGTGCGGCTGGCCGCGGCGAACGCCTCCGCGTCGAACTCACCGTCCTCCCGGCGGAACTTCATCAGGTTCAGGGACGACAGGTTGCAGGCGGTGTCGTCGAGGTAGACGTACTCCGAGCACGGGTTGCTGGCGTTGATGCGGCCACTGTTCGGCGAGGTGTGCCAGTCGTTGATCGTGGTGTCGTATTGCAGACCGGGGTCGCCGCACTGCCAGGCGGCCTCCGCCATCTTGCGCATGAGGTCGCGGGCCCGGAACGTCTCGCAGATCTCGCCGGTCAGGACGTAGCGCGTGGGCCACTCGCGGTCTTCGGCCACCGCGCGCATGAAATCGTCGGTCACGCGCACGGAGTGGTTGGCGTTCTGGAAGAAGACGGAGTCGTAGGCACCGCCGCGGACGTTGAAGGCGCCCTCGTAGCCGGCCTCGATCAGCGCCCACGCCTTCCTCTCCTCGTCGGCCTTGCAGGTGACGAACTCCTCGATGTCCGGGTGGTCGGCGTTGAGGATCACCATCTTGGCGGCGCGCCGCGTCTTCCCGCCGCTCTTGATCACGCCCGCGAACGCGTCGTACCCACGCATGAAGGAGACCGGCCCCGAAGCGGTGCCCCCGCCGGCCAGCGGCTCCCGGGACGACCGGATGCAGGAGAGGTTGGACCCGGTCCCGGAGCCGTACTTGAACAGCATCCCTTCGGTCTTGGCCAGGCCGAGGATGGAGTCCATCTTGTCCTCGACCGAGTTGATGAAGCAGGCCGAGGCCTGCGGACGCTCCTCGATCCCGACGTTGAACCAGACCGGGCTGTTGAAGGCGGCCTTCTGCTGGACGAGCAGGTGCGCCAGATCGTCGGAGAAGTTTCGCAGGTCGTCCCCGGTGGCGAAGTAGCCCTGCTGCTCGGCCCAGCCCGCGATCGTGTCCACGACGCGCGAGATGAGCCGCCGGACGCTGCTCTCCCGGTCGGGCGAGCCGAGCCGGCCCCGGAAATACTTCGACGCCACGATGTTGGTGGCCGTCTGGCTCCAGGTCGCTGGGACCTCGATACCGTGCTGCTCGAAGACCGGCTGGCCCTTCTCGTCATTGATGACGGCGGAACGCAGCTCCCACGTCAGCTCGTCGAAAGGGTGGCGCCCCTGCCGGGTGAAGTACCTCCGGAAGCTCAGCCCCTTGCTTCGGCCGCTGGAGGAGGCCCGAACCTCAGCCTTGGGGTTCTCGATGGGGTGTGTGGACATGGGGGCCTCCTGAGGTGCCGGTAGCGCCGCTTCTAAGCTGAGGCCTGTTTAGGTCTCAATCCTTCAAGCTGAATATTAAGTCAGAACGTGAGAGCGATTGTGCGACCCTCGTCATATGGCTGTCAAGAGAAAAATACTAGATGTAGTGGTGGCCAGAAGCTCAGCCAACAATACATTGTCGTCTAGTGACTTAAGGAACGTCAACCCAATGGACCTCTTCCTTGTACGGGCGGAAGCCCCGCGCCCGGTAGTTCGGCAGCGCCGCCGCGCCGTCGAGGGTGCACGTGTGGAGCCAGACGCGGCGCGCACCCTGACGCCACGCCTCGCGAACGGCCTCGGTGAGCATGTATTTGCCGAGGCCGCGCCCGATGAACTCGGGCAGCAGACCGAAGTAGGCGATCTCGACGGCGCCGTCGTCGTGCGACTTCAGCTCGAAGTAACCGGCCGGCGCTCCGGCGAGCGAGAGCACCCACAGGCTCACGCCCGGTGTGACGAGGTAGCGTCGTATGTCCTCGTCCGTCCAGGGCAGCCGGTCCACCCAGTGGTAGGGCGCGCCGACCGCGCCATAGAGGTAGCGGAAGAACGAAGGCGGGCAGTCCTCCACCCGCTCCACGCGCGCCTGCATGTCGGGAGGTGGCGCGGGAGAAAGCTCTCCCGGTGCCCTCATCTCGAGATACGTACGCAGGACCTGCACGGGTGGCATCGCGTCCGTGAAGCGTTCCTTGTACCACGCCGCCCGGCCGCGGGGGGACCGCTCCTGGCGTCAGGACGGGCTGACGCGCGCCTCCGAGCGGCTACCAGTAACGAACGCGGCCGACGTCCACGTGCACGAAGGACGGGCCCGGGTAGTAGCCCACCCCGCCGGCCTTGCGGGCCACCGCCACCTGGTGCAGGTCGTCGAGCTTCACCCCGGGCAGCCGTACGTCGGCGGCCTTGCCTTCCATGTGCAGGCTCTTCTCGGCCACCGCGCGGCCGCGGCGGCGCAGGAGCGCGTTGCTCTGCGGCGCGCGGTAGCAGGAGATCACGTGGAAGGGTGCCGTCGTGCCGAGGTCGAGCCGCAGGGAGTGAAGGACGTCGAGCAGCCGGCGGTCGATGTCCTTCACGAGACCGGTGCGGTGGTCGCGCAGCACGCGGTTGATCGCGGCCAGGGCCGCGGGCTGGTACTCGCCGTCCGCCCAGTACACGGCCGTCACCTTCTCGGCCGTGTGCGTGTTGAGGAAGGACAACGAACGCGGCCGCCGCTCGGCATCGCCGAACGCCGTGCGCCCGAGGAGCCACCACGCGCCGGTGAGGCCGGCGGCCGACAGGAACTGACGACGATCAGCGTCTGGAGAGGACATCGGTCGCGGAGTCTACACGGATCCGCGCTGACATAAATGCCACGGGCTCGTCCCGGAGCCGGTGTGTGACCCGGGCCACACGGGGGCGCCGCCGGTCAATCGGTCGGAACTTCTCCCGCGGTCCCTCCCGCGGCGCCGGAGCCGACGACCACGGCGTCGTACACGGTCTTGAGGTCGGCCTGCGCGGAGGCGTGACGGCGGCGGAGGCGTGACGGCGCTGGAGGAGGGGCATGAGCGGGAGTCTATGCCCACAGTAGACATGTGCTCCACATGCGAATATGCTCGTCACATGTCCAAGATGATTCAGCTCCGCAACGTGCCGGACGCACTGCACCGCCGGCTGAAGATGCGCGCGGCGGCCGCCGGCATGTCGCTGTCGGACTACCTGATCGCGGAAGTCCGGCGCTCGGCCGAGGCGCCTACGGCGGAGGAGCTGCACGAGCGGCTCGCGCGGAGGACGCCCGTGGACGCGCGGCCGGCGCCGGCCGAGGCGGTGCGGGCCGAGCGCGATTCGCGTTGATCGTCCTGGACGCTTCCGCCCTGCTGGAGATCCTGCTGGCGAGGCCGGCCGGACTCCGCGCGCTGCCGCGGCTCCTCGGCGGGCGCGAGTCGCTCCACGCGCCGCACCTGATCGACGTCGAGGTGGCGCAGACCCTTCGGCGCTATGCCGCCGCCGGGCAGTTGCCGCCGCCTCGAGACCGGGAGGCGCTCGACGACCTGGCCGACTTCCCGCTGCACCGCTATCCGCACGGCCCGCTCCTCTCGCGGATATGGGACCTCCGGTCCAACCTGACCGCCCACGATGCCGCCTACGTGGCCCTGGCCGAAGCGCTCGATGCGCCGCTGTTGACGGCCGACCGGCGCCTGGCTTCGGCTCCCGGCCACCGCGCGCGGGTCGAGACGATATAGTCGGGACGCTCCGGCCGACCCTCAGGGCGCCGCCGCGAGAGCGCCTGGCCGTGCGGGTAGCCGCGGGTCGAGCCGGATCCAGCGCGCCGTGGTCGCGCGGAACCTGACCTCGCCGCGGCCCCGGCGCGGGTCGCGGTAGAGGGCGAGCGTCGCGTCGGCCAGGCTGGCCTGCGCGCCGACGGCGGTCCACGTCGTTCCGTCCGTGGACATCTCGACTGTCGGCTCGTCCACCCAGGGCCGGTCGTCCAGCTCGAACATCACGCGGCCGACGCTTCGCGGCGCGCCCAGGTCCACGACCACGGCTTCACCGGACCACAAGGTGGGACTCGGCCCGGCCTCCGGTGCCGGTGTCGCCGCCGTGTCGCCGGGCGGGATGGAGTAGACGCGATCGGCGCCCAGCGCCGCCGCGAGCGGCAGCGGCTCGTCCGACGCGCTCACCACGTGCCGCGCCCCGATCGCCCGCAACAGGCGCAACGGCTCGCCGTCGAGGGGCCGGTCGAGCAGCTCCCGAAGGCGGGCGTACGGGCGCGGGACGAAGCCGGAGTCGCCGTTGACCAGCGGCCGCCAGTGAAGGGCGCCGTCGAGCATCGCCTGGGTATCGCCCTCGCCCGCGGGCAGATGGAGGACGGCGCCCTCCCCGCCGGCCAGCCAGAGGGCGGAAGGGGGCGGTGCCCGCACGCGCGCGTAGGAGTTGGGGAGGTTCGACGACTCGAGCAGCACGAGCGGCAGGGCCAGGAGCGCCAGCCGCCAGCGGCGCGCCAGGGCCAGCCCGCTCAGCACCGACAGGGCCAGCACGGGCACCAGCGAGAACCGGGAGAGCGCGCGGACGCCGCGCACGAGCACGAGGTTCTCGTGGAGCGCGCGGTAGAGGGCCGTCTGCGGGCCGAGCGAGAAGACGACGGCCGCCACGGAGGCGACGATGGCCACGGCCCGATAGCGCCGGGGCGCCACCGCCAGTCCGGCGAGGCCGAGCACGAGGGGCACCACCCCGGGAAAGAGGGTGTCCTGCACGCGCTCGGGGGCCAGGTGGCGCTGCGTGAGAGAGCCGTAGAGCCGCGTCCCCGACGCGGCGTACGACTCGAGTGTCGTGGCGTAGGTGGCGACGTCCGCCAGCGTCCACTCGATGCCGTGCAGGGCGCGCATGCGCAGGTAGGGCCCCATCGCGGGCGCCACGAGCACGGCCGCGAGGCCGAGGCCCGCCGCCAGCTTCAGCAGGTCGGAGCCGCGCAGGCCGCCCAGGATCGCCACGGCGGTGGCCGCGGCCAGGGCCAGCGCGGTGATCGCGCCGAGATAGATGGAGGACAGGGCCTGCAGCGCGAGCAAGAGGCCGACGGCGAGCGCCCGCCGCCAGGTGCGCTTCTGCCAGAACGCGTCGAGCGCGAGGAGGGCGAAGGGCAGGAACAGCGTCACCTGAGCGTGCAGGTGGGCCAGGCGGATCCAGCGGTGCGCCCCCACGGCGAACACGGCGCCGCCCACGAACGCGGCCAGGGAGTCCCCGCTCGCGCGGCGGACGAGGAGCTGCGTCCCCAGGCCGCTCACGACCATGCTCAGGAGCAGGACGAGGTTGTAGCCGAGGACGGGGCCGCCCAGCAGGGTGGCCGGAGCGGCGAGGATCGCGGGGACGAGCAGGTTCTCCGAGAAGGCGAGCGTGTCGGGGAGCGGATGGAAGATGGGCGCCTGGAACAGCCGCGCCGGAGCGTGCGTGAGCGCGTGCGCGTCCCAGGCCAGGATCCACGCGTTGAGCCTGCCGTCGGGCCGGTCCATCACGCCCGAGCGGGAGAGGTCGAGCACGAGCGGCCAGCTCATGATCGAGACGAGGACGGCATGGGCGGCCAGCGACCAGGCGATCTCCCGTCGCGTGATCGGACCCGGCGGCGGTGGCCGGCGCGGCCGATCCCACGGCGCTCGCCAGACGAGCAGGGCCCCGAGGCCGGCCACGATCAGGGCGAGCACATCGGTCGCCACCCACGTCCAGGCCGGTGTCGGCGGGCCGACGAGGCGCGGCGGGATCGCCTCGTCCAGGCCGAGCGGGCGGCCATGCCGGTCCGGCCGGGTCCAACCCAGCCGGAGGCGCGGGCCGGGCCCCGTGCGCGCGAGCACCACCTGCAGGCGATGCGCGCCGGCTTGCAGCGGGACGTCGGCGCCGGCGCGCAGCGGCTCGCCCTCGCCCTCGAGCACCGGGTGGCCGTCGAGGATCACGCGCACGTGCCCGCGCCCCTCCGCCCAGAGCCGATAGGTGCCGGTCGCGGGCGCGCGCAGCTCGCCCTCCCAGTCGAACGTCCACTTGCGCACGGCGGGGACGGCCGCCGCGCGCAGCCGCGGCCCGTGGATCTCGATCGGCCCCGGCGCGAGTGTCGCCAGCGCGCCGGCCGGACCCGATACCCGGACCGGCAGGCCTGCGGGCGGGCGAATCGCGACGAGGGCCGCCAGGGCAAGGGCCGCTCCGGCGAGGCCCCACGCCAGCGGTCGGACGCGGGTGGGCCGCGGCTCACGGCCGGTGAGCGCAGCCAGCGTGGCCAGGAGCACCGCCGCCGCAAAGAGCGGCAGCGCCCGGACGTCGAGCGGAGGATGGGCGAACACCGGCGGCCAGCGCAGGACGGCCAGGGCCAGGAGAAAGATGACGGCGGCCAGCGCCGCGCGGCTCCCGCCGGAGAGGAGGCCTCTCAAGCCGGACGCCAGCGCGGCATCCGCGGCACGACTTCCTCCTCGCCGATCCGCGCGCAGAGGGCCTGCAGCTCGTCGCGCCGCCCGCCGCGCCAGGCCAGGTCCTCGAGCGCCTCCGGCAGGGGCGCGTCCTCGCGCAGCGTGGCCAGCACGCGGAAGAGGGCCGCCTCCTGGCGGTGCGCGCGCAGGCTCGCGCCCAGCGCCGCCGCGCCGCGCACGGCCACCTCCCACTGCCGCTCGTACTCGGGGATGGCCTCCAGCCGGCCGTAGCGGGCCAGCACCGCCGCGGCCGACTTCTCGCCCCACCTCGGGATGCCGGGATAGCCGTCGGCGCTGTCGCCGACGAGCGCAAGCCAGTCCGGCATCGAGTTGGGGAGGACCCCGAACTTCTCCCGCACGCCCGCCTCGTCCAGCATCTTCCGCTGCCGGCGGTCGAGACAGACGACGCGGTCGCCGCGCACGCACTGCGCGAGGTCCTTGTCCGGCGAGCAGATGACGACCTGCTCGACGCCGGGCGCCTCCGCCCAGCGCGCCGCGGCGGTGGCCAGGGCGTCGTCGGCCTCCATCTCCACCATCGGCCACACCACGACGCCGAGCGCGTGCGTCAGCTCTTCCGCCAGCGGGAACTGGGCCAGCAGCTCCGGCGGCACGCCGTCGCTCGTCTTGTAACCGGCATAGAGGTCGTTCCGGAACGACTCGATCACGTGGTCGAAGGCGCAGGCGACGTGCGTCACGCCGGGGCTGGCCAGGAGCGCGAGCAGCGTGCGCAGGAGGCCCCGCGCGGCGCCGACCGGGGAGCCGTCCGCGGCGGTGGCCGGGGGCGCGCCGAAGTGCGCCCGGAACAGCTCGTAGGTGCCGTCGACGAGGTGGACCTTCACTCGGGGTCGACGCCCAGCCCGTCGGCCAGGCGGTTGTAGTAGTTGAAGAGCGCGGTGATCTGCACGACGTCGTGGATGGCCTCGTCGGTCAGGCCGTGCGCGCGCAGGGTGGAGACGTCCTCACCCGTCATCCGCGACGGCGTGCGGGTGAGCTTGACCGCGAACGCGAGGATGGCGCGGTCGGAGGGCGCGAGCGCGTCCCAGGCCGCGTCGTCGGTGGCCGCGCGGAGCAACCGCGCGCCGTCGTCGTGTTTGGGGACCTCGGCCCGGAGGTCCTCGAGGTGCGTGTCCATTCAATAATGACAGCCGTTGGTGCGGGAGACGACCACCGCGATCAGCTCGCGGCGCGCGCGGTCCAGCGATCCCTCGGGCGAGCGCATCAGCTCCACGTAGAGGTGCGTCGAGGCCTGCAGGACCCTGGGGCGGAGGCTCTGGAGCCGGATGACGTTGAAGACCTTCCCCGCGCGCGCGATGGCCGTGTCGTAGATCGTCTTGAGCAGGCCGGTGGCCGCCGACGGGTCCACGGTGCGGATCCAGGGCATGGCCGTCAATGCAACTACGCGGAGGCCGGCGCGTCAAGGGGCGCGGGGTTCCGCCTATTCGAAGAACGGCACGCCCGGCGGAGCGTACTTCCGCATCGCCTCCTCGTTCATCTCCACCCCGATGCCGGGGACGTCCCGGAGGGGGATGTGGCCGTCCGCGGTGAGCTTCGGACCGTCGAAGGTCACGATCTCGTCGTACATCCTGTTCGTGTGGTAGTAGATCTGCCACTCGAGGATGAGGAAGTTCGGGACGGAGGCGCAGACGTGGGCGGAAGCCATGGCGCCGAGGTAGGAGGCGACCATGTGGGGGGCGAAGGGCACGTTGTAGGTGTTCGCGAGGTTCGCGATGCGCTGGCCCTCGCCGAGCCCTCCCGCCTTCTGGAGGTCGGGCATGATCACGTCGCAGGCGCCGATCTCCAGCGGGCGGCGGAAACCGTAGGTCAGGTACCAGTTCTCTCCCCCGCAGATGGGCGTGGTCGTCTCCTGCCGGATGCGGGCGTAGGCCTCGGGGAACTCCGCGGGCACGGGTTCCTCGAGCCACATGAGGTTGAAGGGCTCCATGGCCTTGGCGATCTTGTGCCCCGCCGACTCGTCGAACCGTCCGTGGCAGTCCACGCAGATGTCCACGTGGGGACCCACCGCGGCGCGCACCGCGGCGATCTGGGCCGTCATGCGCTCCAGCTCGGGAATGCTCACGCTCCAGTTGTAGCGGTCGAGCTTGCGCGGGTCGGCCGCGTCGTCGATGTCGAACTTGACCGCGGTGAAACCGTACTTCTCCACGTCCTCCCGGGCCCGCCGGCCCATCTCCTCGGGCTCGAGCCGGCTCCCCGCGGTGTCGCAGTAGACGCGGATCTTGTCGCGGAACTTGCCGCCCAGGAGCTGGTACACGGGCAGGCCCAGGGCCTTGCCGGCCAGGTCCCAGAGCGCCGTCTCCAGGGCCGACATCACGCACACGTACATCCCCGCCTGCGCGCCCTTGAACAGCCCGCCGCGGCGCATCTCCTCCTGGAGCCGGTGGACGTCGAGGGGGTTCTTTCCGATCAGATGGAGCTGGGCAAGATGCTTCATGACGTGGTACGTGCCGTACACGCCGTCCACCGCCTGGCCGTGGCCGACGATGTCCTGGTTCGTGTAGACCTTCACGAACAGGTCGTGCTGGTTGCGGATGAAGCCGCCCTTGACCTCCGTGATCCGGAGCTCCGACGGGCTGGACGAGCGGGGCGTGCGCTCCAGGGCCCCCGCCAGCCCATCGAAGGTGGCGGCGAAGGCGGCGCCGCCCAGGGCCCCGGCGGTCCCCCGGGTCAGGAACGAGCGGCGCGACCGCGGATCTGCCATGAGAGCACCTCCTGTCCGGGTTTGCCTACCAGGTCCGCTCCTTGAGCAGCTCCTGGATCTGCTCGCGGGGCACCGGCAGCTTGTCGATGTGGTCGCTCAGCCATTTCGAGAAGTCCCGCTCCATGTCGTCGCTCCAGCGCTGGTCGATCTGGCCCGGAGTGTAGACCCCTTCCTTGATCCTCTGGAACCCGAACATGTCCCGGAGCTGGACCAGCTCGCCGGTCTTGACCACGAGCTCGGCGAGCTGTGGCGGGATGAACATGACGCCGGCGCGCGTGGCCAGGACGACGTCGCCCGGCAGGCAGAGCGCGGTCCCGATCCGCGCGGGACGATTGATCTCGACGAGCATGTTGTCGTAGTTGTACGACGGGTGCCAGTCGCGTACCCAGGCCTTGAAACCCTCGATCGTCTCCATCTGGGCGATGTCGCGCACCGAGCCGTCGAAGACGATGCCGTTTTGGGAGTTCTTGAAGATGGCCGTGCTCAGGTTGCCCCCGATGATCGGCCCCCCCTCGTAGGCGCCGAAGGAGTTGGCGACGTAGACGTCGCCCTTCTGCAGCATGTCGATGGGCCAGGAGTTACGTCCGCCCACCCGCCCCTCGGCGTGGCCCCTGGTGGTGAGCGCCTCGTCGAGGTCGGGGCGCTTGGGGACGAAGGTCGCGGTCAGGGCCCGCCCCACCATCACCGCCGTCTGGTCGAGGTGCACGTGCTTGAAGCGGCCCTCGAACTGCCACTCGAAGCCCTTGCCCCGGAGCACCGACCACGCCTCCTCGAGGTTGACGTTCTTCATCCGCTCCAGGAGGGCGTCCGGAACCTTCGGGCGCCCGTCCGGAAACCGCTCACCCTTCCATCCCGCGGTGAGGGCCACGACCTCCTCCCGCGACGGCGCGATGCTCTGGGCCCCGGCTCCCGCCGGGCCCAGCACTACGCCGGCCAGCGCCGCCACTGCGATGGTCCTCATAGGGCTCTCCTTCCCTGGTCGACGTCGGGACGCGTGGACGATAGCAGGCTCGGGGGGCGGCGCGGCGCCGTGACCAGGACGGTGGCCGACCCGGTCCGCACCGGGTGAGCGGGGGCCGAACTCGCGCTAGACTTCGGCATCGCCCTTGGAGAACGTCGAGGAGGGGCCGGCAGGGCGCGTACGCGCGCATGGACCCGCAGCGCCGCTGCTGGCGCGGCCACGGTTGCGCGCGCTCCATCGGCTCGACTCCTGGCGGTCCTGCGGCCATGTCGCGCTGGAGTGGTCATTGATCCTCGCCGCCGTGGCCGGCTGTCAGGCGGTCGGACACCCGCTCCTGTACGTCGTGGCCGTGGTCTGGATCGGATCACGCCAGCACGCCTTGTTCCTGCTCGCCCACGATGGCGCGCACCGGTGCCTGCATCCCAACCGGCGGTGGAACGATCGCATCTCCGAGCTGTGCCTCGCCTGGCCGCTGCTGGTTCCCTTCCATTCCTATCGGAAGATCCATGTCCTGCACCACCATGCACCTCAACAGCGAAGCGGATCCCGACTGGCGACGGAACCATCCCGAAGGACTGCAGGCCGGCCGAAGCTGGACGGAGTTCGCGCGCATCACGCTCGGGCTCAGCGCCGGCCAGCTCAGCGTGCTGGACTTCTTCGTGAGGGGACGAACCGATCCGTCGGCGGGCAGGTCGGCGCTCTCCGGGGACCGGCCGCGCGTCGTGCTGTACGCGGTGATCGCCGGAGTCGCCGCCGCCTTGGGCTGGCTCCCTCTCCTCGCCGCCTACTGGCTGGTCCCCCTCTTCACCTGGTTCCTGGTGGTCATGCGCCTCAAGGGACTGGCCGAGCACTTCGCGGTCGAGGGCACGGCGCCGGCGAGCGCCAGCCGCACCACCCTTCCGACCCGGTCCGAGGCGCTGCTCGTGGCGCCGAAGAACGTGGGCTACCACATCGAGCACCACCTGTTTCCGGGCGTGCCGTTCTACCGCTTGCCGACGCTGCACCGGGAGTTGATGGAGAACGCGGCCTTCCGCGCGAGCGCGCACGTGACGCGCGGCTACGCCGCCTTCGTCCTCGAGTGCCTCGCCGCCCGCGGAGGGGGGGGAGTTCGGCATCGAGGCCGACGCTAGCGCCGGGACGCACCCGCGGTCAAGCGGCGCGGAGACGCGGTCAGGCCGTCCGGCGGGCGGCGCCTTCGGGCACCGGAACCACGACCGCGGCGAGGCCGAGCACGGCCACCACCGCGGCCAGGGCATGGAACGCGGCCGCGTACGAGCCCGTCCAGGCCACGCACCGCGCGAGCAGCAGCGGTCCCACCGCCGAGGCGAACACGGTGAGGATCTGCGCCGCGCCCTGGATGCGGCCCAGGTGCGCCCGGCCGTACGCTCGGCCCCAGAAGCTGAAGAACACGACCATCACGAACCCGCCGGCCAGGCCCATCACGACCGCGTACGCCATGACGTGGGCCTGGGTGCTCACGTGCGGCAGCGCGGCCAGGGACAGCGTGAGCAGCAGCAGGGCGGCCACGAGCAGGCGGCGCATGGAGCCACGCGCCGCCAGCGCGCCGCCCACGAGGTTGCCGGCGAGCGCGGTGAGCGCGGTCACGACGAGCGTGCGGTAATACGTCGTCGGATCGAAGCCGCGCTCCGCCAGGATGGACTCGTTGAAGAGCGCGATCCCCGAGGCCACGAGCCCGTAGGTCGAGGCGGCGAGGGCGAACACCCAGAACGCCGGCGTGCGCAGCGCTTCGCGCAGGGTCGCGCCGCCCGCGGTCTGCGCGGCCGCGCCCTCCACCACGCCGTCGACGGCGAGACCGAGTCCCTCGGGCGTCGAGCGGACGAAGAGCCACGACAGCGGCGCGAGCACGGCCACCAGCGCGAGGCCGACGGCGGCCCAGGCGGAGCGCCAGCCGCTGCCCTGCACGGCCGCGCCCAGGAGCGGGAAGGCGGCCATGAAGCCGATGCTCATGACCAGGGCGTAGACACCCATGGCCAGGCTGAGCCGGCGCGTGAACCACTTGCCGACGAGGGCCAGGCTGGCCACCGAGAGCGCGCTCTGGCCGAAGCCGCGCGTCAGGGTGACGAGGACGAGCAGCGCCACGGCCGTGCGCGCGCCGCTCATCAGCAGGACCACACCGCCCAGGCACAGCGCGAGAGCCGTCAGCACGGCACGGCTGCCCGCGCGGTCGATCAGGCGTCCGACGCCCAGGCAGAAGAGCGAGCCCACCAGCGTGGCCACCAGGTTGATCTCGGCGAACAGCACGCGGTCCATCGCCAGGTCGCGCAGGAGCGGCTCGGTGACCAGGCCCAGCCCCTGCGTGCGGCCGGGCAGGGTGCCGACCATGGCCAACGCGGCCAGGGCGAGGTTCACCCAGCCGTAGTAGAAGGGCCAGCGCACGAACCCGACGCGCGGCAGGGCGCCCGTGCCCGTCTCAGCCATTCACGACGTCCTCCGCCCCCGGCCACGCTACCACGCGGCAATGGCCGAAGCCGCAGAGGACGCCCGCCCGGAAGGAGCGGACGTCACCCGGCGCTGCTTTGCGTGTAGCATCAGAGCCCGTTCACCAGCGAAGGAGGCTTTCCATGCCCCGTCTCTCCTTCTGGAGGCGCCGGGAGTTCCTGCAGACGGGCGCCGCGGCCACCGCGGCGCTGGCCGTCGGACGCGGGTCGGTCCTGGCCGCGGAGACGAGCCCGCGCTTTCGCACGTCGCTTTGCGACCTCCTGGGCATCGAGTACCCGATCCTGCAATCGGGGATGGGCGGCGTGGCGGGCCCGGCGCTGGCCGCGGCGGTGAGCCGGGCCGGGGGCCTCGGCATCCTGGGATGCGCACACCTTGCGCCCGACGAGGTCCGGAGGCGCATCCGCGAAGTCAAGACGCTCACCGACCGGCCGTTCGGCGTGAACCTGCTGCTCCACACCGACATGCTGCCGCCGGCCGACATGTCGCGCGTCCCGGAGAGCGTGGTGCAGGCCGTCCAGAAGACGCTCAACCGGTTCCGCGAGCGCCTGGGGCTCGCGCCATCGTTCGCCCGGCCCGAGGGGCTGCCCGACATCGTGCCGCGCGCGCTGGAAGTCGTCCTCGAGGAGAAGGTGCCGGTCTTCAGCATCGGGCTGGGCAGGCCTTCCGCCGACCTCGTGCGCCGCTTCCACCAGAACGGCGCCAAGGTGATCGCCATGGTGGCGACGCTCGACGACGCGCGCGCCGTGGCCGACTCGGGCGTGGACGCGCTCGTGGCGCAGGGCCACGAGGCGGGAGGCCACCGCTCGACGTGGGTGAAGCGGCCCTCGCCCCAGCACGCCGACGTCGGCACCATGGCGCTCGTCCCCCAGGTCGTCCAGGCCCTGAAGACGCCGGTCATCGCGGCGGGCGGCATCGCCTCCGGGGCCGGTGTGGTGGCCGCGCTCGCGCTCGGCGCGAAGGGCGCCCTGCTCGGCACGCGGTTCGTGGCCACGCGCGAGTCGCTGGCGGCCGACTTCTACAAGCAGGCGCTGGTCGGGCGTGACGGCGACTCGACCGTGATCACCGACGCCTTCACCGGCCTCTACGCCCGCGTGCTCAGGAACACGTTCGCCGACGAGTACGGCGCCTCGGGCGCGCCGGTGCTGCCGGGCTACGTGCAGAACCGCGCGGCCGGCGACATCTTCCGGGCCGCGCACGCGCGCAAGGACGCCGAGCACTACGCGATGTGGGCCGGGCAGAGCGTGGGCCTCGTCCACGACCTGCCGGAGGCCGCCGCCGTCGTACGCGCGGTGGTGGACGAAGCGCGCGCGGTGCTCCGCGCGCTCGCCGCGGACGTGACGGTCGCCTGAGGCCCACCCATGCGCGGAGTGATCGCTGCCGTCGCGGGCTCGCTGCTCGTGGCCGCGCTGAGCACGCTGGGGGACTTCGTCTGGGCGCGGTTCATCCCCGCGCACCGGCCGCTCCTCGGCCTGCTCCACGGGACGGCGCTCTGCCTCGCCATCGGGCTCTTCCTCGGCGCGCGTCGCCGGCGGCCGATCCGAGGCGCCCTCGCCGGCGCGGGCATCGGCCTCGGCGCCGCGGGCGGCTACTACCTGCTCGCGCGGCTCATGGGGTACGCGGCGATGTTCGTGCTGTGGATGGTGCTGTGGGCGGCGTTCGGCCTGCTCGCCGGCCGCGGCCTGGGCGAGCCCCGGTCCTCGGCCGGCGAAGCGCTCGGGCGCGGGGCGGTGGCGGCCATGGGCTCGGGCCTGGCCTTCTACGCGATCTCCGGCATCTGGACCTCCCCCGCGCCGGGTGGCCCCGACTACGCGTACCACTTCTTGTGCTGGACGATCGCGTTCCTGCCGGGCTTCCTGGCCCTGCTCGCCGGACGGCAGGGTGGAAAGGACGTCGCCGCCGGCATACATTAGGAGGATGAGGCGGGCGGTGGCGCTCCTCCCGGTCGTCGGCGTCCTGGCCCTACCCGTGGCCGGCGTGCGGGCCGATACGGCGGCGGCGTCCACCGCCGAGCCCTCTCCCGCCCCACGCGCCCACCGCAAGCTGAAGCTGGGCGCGTTCGCCGACCCCTACGCCCGCGTGGACGACGCGGCCCTGGCCGAGCTGCTCCGCTTCTACCAGCACATCGAGGTGGAGGGGAAGGCCCCGCAGGACCTGCAGGTCGCCATGCAGGTCTGGTGGGACCACTTCAACTTCGAGCACGCGGTCTACGGGCGCGGCTACAACGTCCAGAAGCCCATGGCCAACGGCGCCATCAACATCCTGCCGCTCGTCGACTGGCTGAAGAAGAAGGTCAAGGAGAACCGCGGCAACAAGCCGGCGGAGGACGACGAGGAATAGCGGTCGCTCTAGGCGCGCTTCCGCGGCGGATCCCCACCGCCCGCAGCAGGCGATCCTTGCCGCGGCTGGCGGAGTTCACCTCCGCCAGCGCGGAACACACGAACGCGCCTGCGAGGACGCTCAGTGTCCGAGGCCATGCGCGCCGTCAGGCGCGCTTCCGGGGCGGATCGAAGAACGGGAGCTTCGCCACCGTGGCGTCCACGCGCCTTCGCTGGTGGTCCACCGTCCACTCCATCTCCAGACGCTGGCCCGCCGCGGCCTGGGGCGAGGCCAGGCTGGCCAGCGCGATCATCTTCTTGAGGGTCGGCGACCAGGTGCTGCTCGTGACCTTTCCCACCTGTTTGCCGCCGGCGTAGACCGGCACCGACACGCGCGAAGCGGTGGCCGGGATCTGGGGGGGGAGGCCCGCCTCGTCGTAGAGCCGCTCCAGCCCGTCCCAGTCGACCTCCAGACCGACGAGCTGCCGCGCGGGACCGTCCTGCGCGTCCTTGCGCAGCGCCGCCTGGCCGATGAAGGGCGCCTTGTCGAGGTGGACGAGGCGGCCGAGGCCGATCTCGCCGGGCGTGTACTTCTGCGAGGGGATGAGCGCCTTCTTGGCGCTCGTGTAGTCGACGTCGAGCAGGATGAGGCCGGCCTCGATGCGGGCCACGTCGAGGGCCAGCATGCCGGCCGGCGTGAGGTCGTAGGGCCGCCCCGCCTGCATGAGCGCGTCCCAGAGCGGCTCGGCGCTCCCGGCGTCCACCCAGATCTCGTAGCCCAGGTCGCCCGTGTAGCCGGTCCGCGAGATCTCCACGGGGATGCCGGCGATGCGCGCGGGCGTCACCCGGAAATAGCGCAGCGAGCGCAGCTCGATGGGCGCCTCGGCACAGGCCTCCAGGATGCCGCGGCTGGTCGGCCCCTGCAGCGCGAGCGCGGCCGTGCGCTCCGTGATCTCCTCGATCCGCACGTCCAGGCCGTGGGCGTTCACGGTCAGCCAGCGCAGGTTCGGCTCCGCCGCCGTCCAGCGGTAGAGCTGCTCGTCGAGCCGGGCTACGGTGCCGTCGTCGATGACCTTCCCCTGTCCGTCGCACCAGTGCGTGTAGACGACCTGGCCCGTCTGGACCTTGTTCATGTCCCGCGTCACGATGCGGTCCACCAGGCGCGTGGCGTCCCTGCCCGTCACCCGGTACTTGAACAGGGGCGAGATGTCGATGAGGGCGGCCGCGTTCCGGATGGCGCTGTACTCGCGCTCGTGGTGCACCTCGTACGTGCTCACGGCGTAGTAGCCGGCCCAGTCGCGCCAGCTCATGCTCTGGCACAGGGCGGAGGTCCGAGAGTGGAACGGCGTGCCCCAGGGCATCGCGCGGATGATACTACCGGGGGCACCACGGCAGCCGGCTCTCGATGGAAGCGACGAGCCGCCGGTAGCCGGGGCCGCCCACCCCGCCGTAGTCGCGCTCCAGCTCGGCGTCGGTGAGCCCCTCGGGCAGCCCGGCGGCCGGCGGAAAGAACTCCTCCAGCGTCGCCCCGTCCACGAGACGGCCCTGGAGCGCGCGCGCGGCCCCTTCGTCGCGGGTGGCGGCGAGCGCGAAGCAGGTGCCGGCGCGGTTGGCCAGGAGCTCGGCGAAGGAGAAGCCGCTGCCGCCGTCGGCGTCGAGCTCTTCCTTGAGCAGGCCGGCGGCATCGCTCACCGACTCCACCGAGAGGGCGGTGATGGCCGCGCTCAGGAAGAAATGGCGCGTCCAGTCGGGGCGGCCCCGCAGGCGTGGCCTCCGGAGCGCCGGTCCGATGGCGCGCCATTCCCCGGACTCCACCACCGGGCCCACCACCACCTGCAGGCGCGAGTGGCCGAGAAGGACGCCGAGCGCGAGCAGGCCGGCCCTGTTCTCGAGCACGGCGTCGCCTCCGTGCGAGCGCGACCGCGCGAACGTGAAGGTCGACCGCAGCGCCTCGCTGCCGGCGCTCTCGCCGGGCGGAATCCGCTGCGAATCGCGCACGAGGTGGCGCACGTGCGCGCGCACCGCCTCGGGGTCGATCTCGCCGGCGAGGCCCGCGCCGAGCGTGTCCACCACCATGTATTCGGGCGGATCGTCCATGCGGCCGTAGGTGACGGACAGGGCGGAGGGCCGGATGTCGAGCGCGCGGGTGGCGGCCACGAACGGGCGGACCCGCTCGTCCTCGCGGACGGCCGCGGCGAGGAGCGGCGAGAGCGCGGCCAGGACGGGACGCGGGAGGCGCAGCCGTCCCACGCGGAGCGCCTCGACCTTCAACGAGAGCCGGCCGGCGGAGAGCGCCGGACGCGCCTCGACCATCGCGTTGAGGAACCGGCCCCCGCCGGGGACGGGCAGCGCGGTCGACACCGTCACGGTCCCGGCTCCGAGGCCGACGGCCGCCGGCCACTCCCGTCCCGCGATCGCCTGGGTCCACGAAGCGAGGGCGACGAGGTCGCGCTCGGTCAGGCGGAGCGTCTTCGTGCGGCCCTCGCCGATCGTCCGCGGGTTCGCGCTCCGCATCCGGTGGTACAGGCGCCGCTTCTCGGCGGAGGTGATCGGCTCCGCCGAGGCCACCCGGGGGTAGGGCTCGAGCGCGGCGTAGGCCAGGCCGCCCGCGGCGGCCATGGCGATCGCCGCCGCCGCCGCCACCTTCCAGACGAACGCGCGCCGCGCGTGCCGCCCCCGCGGCCAGACGGCACCCGCCCACACGCCGAGCGTGCCGCCGGCGGCCGCCAGCAGGACGGCCAGCGCGTCGATGAGGTGCCACGACCGGTCCGGCCACCCCATCAGGACGAACGCGACCGCGGCCAGGGTGAGCGCCTCGCCGGTGAGCGCGCGCACGAACCCGAGCTGCCCGGCGCCGCCACGCACCGCGGTGACGGCGAGGAACCCGACGGGCACGAACAGGACCAGGGTCCCCAGGGCGGAGCCGGCCAGGGCGGCGAGGGCGCCCGCGAGGGAGCCTTCCGAAAGCGTGCGCAGCGGTGGCGGCTGGATGGGCGCCGCCCGCCGGGCGGCCCAGAGCCCCAGCGCCGTCCCGTACACGAGCAGGCCCGCGCCCGCGAGACTTCGCCTCATCCTTCCATTCTGCACGGGAGGCCGGAGGATCCGGCGCCGATCAGGGAAGGGTTCCCACGGCCTCGAGCGGCGAGCGCGGCTCGCCGGGCGGAAGGGGCGCCCGGGCCAGGGCGTCGATCTCGGCCAGGATGTCCGCGAGCATGGCCTCGGTGACGCGCTCGCCCTTGCGCCAGCTCGCGAGCGTGGGATCCCCGAACACGCCCGACGGCGAGAAGTGGCCGGCGGGGTTCCTGGCGTCGCGCGTGAGCGGGCCGCGGCCCTCTACCAGCCCGTCCGCCACCGCCCGCTCCATGCGCACGGCGCCGGGCTCCATGTACAACGCCATCGAGGTCTCGATCTCGTCGGCGTGCGTGCCCATCTTCTGCTCGCGCACCGCGTCCTCCGCCGCCCGGCCCGCGAGGCTGACGTCCGTGAAACGCATGAGGATGCCCTCGCGCGAGAGCGTCTCGGCCGCGGCGCGCAGGGGCCGGACGGTCGAGACGCCCGTGTTGAGCACGTAGAGCCGCCGCGGTCCGTGGCGCGCCACGGAGCGCGCGATCCCGACCACGGCGTCGCGCTGCGTCTCGAAAGAGACCGAGGTGGACCCGGGGTACTCCAGGAACGCCGGGTAGAAGCCGTAGGTCAGCGTGGGCAGCAGGGCCACCGGCCGCGCCTCGACCACCCGCCGCGCGTGGTAGTCGGCGAGGATCTGGTCGTTGCGCAGCAGCAGGTGCGGCCCGTGCTCCTTGGCCGCCGCGCCCAGCGGGAGCACGACCACGCGCTCGGGCGTCAGCGCCTCCTCCGCCTCCGGCCACGTCAGGTCGGCCAGCCGCACGCCGGCGCCGCCCGCCGCGGCGCGCGCCCGCGCGGGCCCGGGCAGGTAGCGCTTCGGGAACTTGGCCACCACCGTGTAGAGGGGATCGACCATCTGGGCCACGCGCACGGCGGCGAGCTGCGAGACGACCTGGTAGGCGTCGGGTCTCGTGAAGGAGTGCTCGTCCACGAGCCAGCCGATCAGCTCCACGAACGCGATGCGCAACGCGTCGGAGAGCGGACGCGCGCTGCCCGCGACCATGATGTGCTCGGCGTCCTCGAGGCGCGGCCAGGCGATCGCCTTCCCCTTGTGCAGCCCGAACCGGAAGGCGACCTCCATCGAGGTCTCGAGCCCCGAGCCGCAGACCTCGCCGTCGCCCTGCAGGGCGTGCCCGTCGCCGAAATAGAAGAGACCGCCGGGGTGGAAGACGGGCAGGAACACCGTCGTGCCCTCCCGCACCTCGCGGACGTCCATGTTGCCGCCGAAGGGTCCCGGCCAGAGGCCGTCGAACGCCTCCTCGCCCTCGGGCGCGGTGGCCACGCGGCCCAGCATCGGATGCAGCGGCACCGTGAGCGTGCGCAGGGCGCTGCCCGGCAGGTCGAGGGTGCCGGTCATCCGCTGCCGGTCGAGCCGCCAGACATAACGGCCGCGCGGGAACGTCTCGTTGAGGAACGCCGTGCCCTGGTCGGGCACGAGCGCGCCGAACGTGCCGCCCTGGGTGGAGACCGCGGTGTCGCGGTTGGGCCGAACCTTCAGGATCTCGACCACCAGCGTGTCGCCCGGCTCCGCGCCGGCGATGGCGATCGGACCGACTTCTCCGGGCCACTTCCCCCCGGCCCTCTCGTACCACTCGCCCCAGAGCGTCTCGCTCTCGAGCACGTCCCCGGGCTGCACCGTGAGGACCGGCGGACGGACGGCGAAGGTCGGGTGGCCGACGGTGGGTGCGAGGTGGTGGGTCTCGGCGCGGGTGGCCGTGGCCAGGCCGGCGATCACGAGCGACAGCGACAAGATGCGGCGCATGGTTCACCTCGGGATGGGGCGCATTCTAGCGCCCCGGTGCGCCGAGGCGTCGCCCGGCGACGGCTACTCGCGTCCCAGGTGCGTGCGCGCACCCCACAGGTCGGGGAACGCGCGTTTGGGCAGGGTCGTCCGCAGATACGGCACGCCCTCGCTGCCGCCGGTGCCGCTCTTGGTGCCGATCATGCGCTCGACCATCTGCACGTGGTGGGCGCGCCAGAGCGCGAGCAGCTCGTCGATCTCGATGAGCACCTCGCAGAGCGCGCTCAGGTCGGCGTGCCGTTCCGGCTCCTCGTAGACGCGGACGAGCGCGCGGAGCCGCCAGGCCTCGGGCTGGCTCCGGCCGTCGGGCGCGGGCGGCGGGGCGGGGTCGCGCGGGAATCCGCGGCGGACGAGCAGGGCGTCGACCGCGTCACCGAGCGAGGGGGCGGCGAGCCGAGCCTGCAGTCGCCCCATCTCCGGGGGCGAGCAGACGATGCGGCCCAGGATGGCCGGGTCCTTCATGCCCAGCGCGAACTCCACCTCGCGGAACTGCACAGACTGGAAGCCGGAGGCCGGGTTGAGGTGGTAGCGGAAGCCCAGGAAGTCCTGTGGCCGCATGGTCTCCAGGATGCGCACCTGGCCGATGAGCAGCCGCTGGATCTCGGCCACGCGCCGCAGCAGGCGGGTGGCCTCCACCACGCGGTCGGCGTCGAGGTGGCCACGGGCGTTGTCGAGCTCGTGCAGCACCTGCTTGAACCACAGCTCGTACGCCTGGTGGACCACGATGAAGAGCGTCTCGTCGTGATGGGGCGGGTCGGAGAGCAGCTCTTGGAGCGACAGCAGCTCGGGCACCTTGAGGTACTCCCCGTACGTGAGCGGCATGCGCCATGGTAGCAAACTGACCTGGGCTGGCCCCCCGGCGGTGCATGCTATGCTCGGCCGTTTCGGGAGGTGCCAGGGGTTTGTCCAGGGGACCCGCGCAATCCAGGGCCGTAAAGCCCGAGCGAAAGGGCCGCCGGCCGGCCCGGCCGCAGCTGACGCTCTTCGACGAGGCCGCGCCGGCCGCCGGACCGACCGTGACCCTGCCGGCCGCAGCGCCGGATGACCCGCCGGCCACGAAGCCCGCCGCGGCAGCGAGGGCACGCGCGGGTTCGGCCAAGGTCGTCCCCATGCCCGCCGCGTCCGCCGCCGGGCCCCGCCGCGTGAGCGCCGAGACGCTGGCCCAGCGCCAGCGCGAGATCTCGGTCTCCGAGTTCTTCGTCAAGAACCGGCACCTGCTCGGCTTCGACAACCCGTCGAAGGCGGTCCTCACCACCATCAAGGAGGCCGTCGACAACTCCCTCGACGCCTGCGAAGAGGCCGGCATCCTTCCCGAGCTGACGATCGAGGTCCACGACCTCGCGCTCGAGGCGACGAGAAAGGACCCGGAGCTGACGAAGGGCGAGGGCCGCTTCCTCGTGGTGGTGCAGGACAACGGGCCCGGCATCGTCAAGGCCCAGATCCCGAAGATATTCGGCAAGCTGCTCTACGGCAGCAAGTTCCACCGGCTTCGGCAGCAACGAGGACAGCAGGGCATCGGCATCTCGGCGGCGGCGATGTACGGCCAGCTCACGACCGGGAAGCCGATCCGCGTCACGAGCCGCGTGGGCAAGCGCAAGGCGGCCCACGTGTTCGACATCCAGCTCGATACGCGCAAGAACGAGCCCGTGGTGACGCACGACGAGGAGATCGCGGAGTGGCCCCTCGAGCACGGCACGCGCCTCGAGCTGGAGATCGTGGCCAACTGGCAGCAGGGCCAGCGGTTCGTCAACCGCTACGTCGAGCACACCGCCCTCGCCAACCCGCACGCCACGCTCCACTACACGCGCCCCGTGGGCGTCAACCAGCGCGCGAGCGCGTCCGTGCCGGGCAACGAGACGCTCAGCTTCCCGCGCGCCACCACGGAGCTGCCGAAGGAGGCCATCGAGATCAAGCCGCACCCGCACGGCGTCGAGCTCGGGGCGCTCATGCTCATGGCGCAGGAGTCGAAGAGCCACGACGTCCGCGGCTTCCTGCAGAGCGCGTTCAGCCGCGTCTCCGCGCAGTCCGCGGCCGACATCCTGGCCCGCGCGCCCTGGGGCAGGAAGGCGGTGAAGCCGCGCGTCCTCGCCGCCAACCGCGGCATGGCCGAGGACCTGCAGAAGGCGATCGCCGCCACCCGGCTGATGAGCCCGCCCACCAACTGCTTGAGCCCCATCGGCGACGAGCTCATGAAGAAGGGGCTGGTCGGCTTCCTGAAGGTGATCGAGAGCGAGGGGGACGGCGGCGACGAGAACGCGCAGCTCGACCTCGACGCGGCCGCGATGAAGCCGGGCCGGAAGAAGGCGGGCAAGGCGGCGGAAGGGATGCGCGGCGCGGACGCCCCGGCGCCGCCCGCCGTCCCCGATGCCCCGCTCGAGGAAGGCGTGGAGAACATCAAGGGGCACAACTACTTCATCGCCACCGTGACCCGCCCGCCCAAGGTGTACCGCGGCAACCCCTTCCAGATCGAGGTCGGCCTCGCCTACGGCGGCAGCTGGCCGGCGGACAAGACGATCGAGCTGTTCCGGTTCGCCAATCGCGTCCCGCTGCTGTTCCAGCGCGGCGCTTGCGGCATCACCGACGCCATCGTGCGCACCGACTGGCGCAACTACCAGATGAGCCAGCCGAAGGGCTCGCTGCCGGTGGGCCCGATGGCGCTCCTCGTCCACATCGCTTCCGTCTGGGTACCCTTCACCAGCGAATCGAAGGAGGCGGTGGCCCACTACCCGGACATCATCAAGGAGATCCAGCTCGCGGCGCAGGAATGCGGGCGCAAGCTGGCCACCTTCATCCGCAGGCGCAAGGCCCTCGACTACCAGGCGCAGCGCCGGAGCATCTTCGAGCTCTACATCGAGGAGGTCGCGATCGCCATCGGCAAGATCACGGACCGCAAGCCGGGACCGATCAAGAAGGAGTTCCTGCGCGTGGCGCACCGCATGACGGCGGCGGAGCTGGAGCAGGAAGAAGAGGTCTGATGGCGCCGCCCCGCGACGCGTCCGCGAAGCGGACCGTCGTCAAACAGGGAGGAGGGGCTTTGCCCCGACGATCCAAGGACGCCGCCTCGAGGAAGACGCTCGCCAAGATCGAGAAGCTGGCGGATGGCGTGCTGGGGATGGTGGGCACGGGCAAGAACCCGTCCCTCGACATCCCGGTGCGCTCGCTCGCGAACGTCACCTGGAGCGAGAAGAGGCGGCTGGTCGAGCTCGGCAAGCAGAAGCAGAAGCGCTACTTCTTCAACGTCTCCATGGCCAAGAAGTTCATGCAGACGTTCCTGGTGAGCGAGGCCTGCAAGGAGCTCATCGACTCCGGCAAGACCACCAGCATCCGTGACCTGTACTACATGACGAAGCACACCCTCGGCGACACGCGCCAGAACACCTTCGACGACCAGGACGAGTCCGATCCGATCATCGAGGACCTGGAGGTCACGGTCGATGCCTTGCGCGAGGAGCTCCATCTCTTCGCCTCGCGCACGGGCTCGATGGTCGGCCCCCTCACCATCGTCGACACCGGCGACACCATCGACCTGCGCCGCATGGGGTCCGGCGGGTGGGCGGTGCCGTCGATCGTGGAAGAGAACGTCATCACGTTCCGCAAGCACGAGGCGAAGTACGTGCTGCTGGTGGAAAAGGACGCCATCTGGACGCGCTTCAACGAGGACAAGTTCTGGAAGCGCAACCAGTGCATCATCGTGCAAGGCAAGGGACAGCCTCCGCGGGGGGTGCGCCGCCTCGTGCAGAGGCTGCACACCGAGCTGGGCCTGCCCGTCTACGTGCTGGTCGACAACGACCCCTGGGGCTTCTACATCTACAGCGTCATGAAGCAGGGCTCCATCAACCTCGCCTACGAGTCCATGCGCATGGCGGTGCCGGCGGCGCGCTTCATCGGCCTGTCCTCCTTCGACAAGGACAAGTACCAGCTGCCCATGAACGTCTCCATCAAGATGGACGACGGCGACAACAACCGCGCCCGGCAGATGCTCGCCTACCCCTGGTTCAAGCACGCGCGCTGGCAGCGGGAGATCCAGGAGATGGTGCGCAGCGGCCTCAAGTTCGAGCTGGAGGCCCTCTCCCGCCGCGGCATCAGCTTCATCACCGAGGAGTACCTGCCGCGGAAGCTGAGGGACCGCGACTGGCTGGAATAGCCCTGGTGCGAGCCGGCGGCCGGAGGGCGCCCTTCCGCGCGGCGCCTGGGCCGCGACCCGTGACCTTCCTGCTGGCGGCGGCGCTCGCCGCCGGTGCACCGGCACCCGCGGCGGCGCAGCTCCCCCTCCCAGCCGCAAAGCTGGCCGCGGTGGAGGCGGCGATCGCGGCCGAGATGTCCCGGCTCAACATCCCCGGCCTGAGCGCGGCGCTGGTCCTCGATCACGAGCTGCGGTGGTCCGCGGGGTTCGGCCGCGCGGACGTCGAGAACAACGTCCCCGCCACGGCCTCCACCGTCTACCGCCTCGGCTCGATCGCCAAGACCATCACCGCCACCGCCGCGCTGCAGCTCGCGGAGAAGGGACGGCTCGACCTCGACGCTCCCGTGCAGAGGTACGTCCCCTCGTTCCCGGTCAAGCCGTGGCCCGTCACCTGCCGCCAGCTCCTCGCGCACACGGCCGGCATCCGCTGGTACGCCGGCGACGAGATGGAGAGCACGCGGCACTACGCGAACGTGGCGGACGCGCTGGCCCTGTTCAGCGACGATCCGCTCGCCTTCGAGCCCGGCACCGCGTTCCTGTACAGCTCGTACGGCTACAACCTGCTGGGCGCGGCCATCGAGGGCGCGTCGGGCATGAGCTACCTCGATTACGTGCGCAAGCACGTGTTCGAGCCCGCGGGCCTGGAGCGCGCGCAGGCGGACGACGTCCTCGCGCTGATCCCCAACCGCGCGCGCGGCTACCAGCGGGCGAGCACCGGCGAGCTGCGCAACTCGGTGCTCGCGGACACCAGCAACAAGGTGCCGGGGGGCGGTCTGGTGGCCACCGCCGAAGACGTGGCCCGCTTCGCCATGGCGCTCCAGGGGGGCGTGCTGCTGCAGAAGGAGACGATCGCCCGCATGATGACGCGGCAGGCCACCAGGGACGGGAAGCTCACCGGCACCGGCCTGGGCCTGTTCCTCGCCGAACGCGACGGCGTGCGGGAGGCCTGGCATACGGGTGGGCAGCCCCAGGTGAGCACCGTGCTCTACATGCAGCCCGACCGGCGCGTCGCGGTGGCGGTGCTCACGAACCTGGAAGGCATCGGCCCCGTATTACTCGACCTGGCGCGCCAGATCGGCTCGATTGCCATGCGCTGAGGGAAGAAACGACAACGG
>DATKEG010000209.1:0-7078 GCA_035544515.1 Vicinamibacteria bacterium
GAGCGCGAGGACGCGAAGACCCTCGGCACCGCCCTCGTCCTCGTCCCCCTGGTCTGGCTCCTGCTGGGCTGGACCTGGAGCGAGACCGTTTCCGGCCACGACGGCCTGGCCAACGTGCTGGTGGTGCTGCGCGAGCTGGCCCAGGCCGGGGGCGACTGGTCGAGCCTGCTGTATCGGCCCGAGCTGCTGGGCGGCATGAAGGTGCGCGACGCGGTGGGCCCCCTGCCCATCGCCGCGGCGCTCGCGCGCCTGGGTCTGTCGCCGAGCGCGATCCTCAACCTCACGACCTTCCTCGTGCAGGTCCTGATCGCGTTCCTCGGCGTCCGTGCCGCCACGGACCTGGCCACGGCCTGGCGCGGCTCCGCGCCGCGCCTCGGCTTCGCCCTGCGCGCGGCCGGCGTGTGCGCGTGCGCCTTCGCGCCCGTGCTCGGGTGGCGGCTCGGCTACGGGCATCTGACGCTGGTCACGGGCACGCTCCCCTACCTGGCGGCGGTGGCGCTCGTCGCGGCGGCCGGCGTCGGTTCGATCGGGATGGTCCTGCTCGCCGTCGCGGCGTTCGCGATCGTCAACGGCGTGCTGTTCACCGGGCACCAGATGGTGCTCTACGGCGCGGTCTTCGGGGGGCCGATCCTCGTCGGGCTTTGGGCCTCGGCCGGACGCCCGCGGCGCGACCTGGCGCTGCCGGCGGCCGTGGTGGCGGGATCGCTCCTGATCGCCTTGCCGGAGTTCTGGGGGGTGCTGCGCCACGCGCTGGGGACCGATTCGCTGCGCACCATGAGCGGCATGGACCTGGCCTACAGCTACCTCACGGCTCATCCCCTGGACTGGCTCGGCTCGCTGGCCTGGACGCGCCAGGCCGTCGCGCCGTGGCGCCCGGCCGACCATCACCACGAGGTCAACAACCCGGCGGGCCCGCTGCTCGTGCTCGCGGCGGCGCTCGTTCCCTGGCGCAAGGCGCGGGCGCTCGCCGTCGGCGTCCTGCTGAGCGTCCTGATGGCCCTGGCCTTCAGCCTGGATGCGAAGCCGCTCTCCGACCTGCTCCTGCTCTTCCCCCCCCTCGGGAGCTTCCGCGTGCCCACGCGGGCGATCATGCCCGCCTTGTACCTGCTGCCCGTGCTCGCGCTCGCCGGCGTGCTCGCCCGCGACGAGCGTCCGCCGCATGTGGCCTGGGCGCTGGCCGCGGGCGCGCTGCTCGTCGTGCTCCCGTCGCTCGCGCGCGAGGTCCTGGGTTGGACGCTCGCGGCCGCATGCCTCGTGCCGGCCGTGGGAATGCCGCGCGCCGTGGCGCTGGTCGCGCTCGCGGTCGGCGGCCTGGGTGCCTTCCGCGAGCGGCTGCCGCCCTTCGTGGCCGGCGACGCCTTGCTCTTCCGCGCGGGCCGCATCGGCGAGGTCGCGCGTGGCCACGAGCCCGCGCTCGGCTCGCCGCTCAACCGGGTGAGACCGGCGTTCGAGCGGCCCGAGTTCCTGGCCAACACGTCCCTGGCGGCGGGGCTCAGCAGCCTCGACGGCTACTACTTCCCGCAGCGGCGGTTCGTGGAGCTGGTCAGCGTGCTGCGCTACCAGCCCTACCTCCCGAACTCGCTCCTGCTCCGCTTCCCGCCCGACCACCCGTCGTCGGTGCTGCTCTACCAGCTCTACAACGTGGCTTGGACCGTGGACGAGCACGGCAACGTCGGACGGCAGGGACCGACGGCGGGGCCCGCCTGGTTCAGCGCCGGCGTCGCGCGGACCTGGCGGTACCAGGACCTGCGGGAAGAGCTGCGGCGCCCCGCCGACGGGCTGCACAACGAGGCCAGACGCACGCTCTGGCTCATGGCGGACGACCTGCACGTCTGGCGCGCGCACTTGCCGGAGGCGCTCGTTCCCGAGTGCGCGGGCGCGCGCGTGCTCGGCGTCGAGGCGCTCCGCGGCGGCGGCGGCGCGCGCGCGGAGGTGGGCGCGCCGGCCGACTGCCCGCTCACCTTCGCCATGAACTACGCGGAGAACCTGCGGGCCACGGCCCTGGCGGCGGACGGCCGGACGGTCCCCGCGCAGGTGTTCCCGGCCTACGGCGCGCTCGCCGCCGTCTGGGTGCCGCGCGGCGCGACCGAGGTGCGCGTGCGCGCCGTCCCCACCCGGCTGCCGTTCGCGCCCGTGTGGCGTGGGCTGGGTTTCGCGCTCCTGCTCGCGGCCGCCGTCGCCGCCCGCGCCACGCCCCGCCGCCCGGCGCTGACGGCCGCGGTATAACTGAAGCCGCCCATGCGCTTCGACCTGCCCCATCGCCGGTACAACCCGCTGTTGGACGAGTGGGTGCTCTGCTCGCCGCACCGCCTGCAGCGTCCGTGGCAGGGCCAGGTCGAGCCGCCGGCGGCGGAGACCCGGACGGCCTACGACCCCGAGTGCTACCTCTGTCCCGGGAACGCGCGCGCCGGCGGGAAGCGGAACCCGCCCTACGCGACCACGTTCGTCTTCGACAACGACTTCCCCGCCCTCCTGCCGGACGTTCCGCCGGAGGAAGGGACGACCGACGGACTGCTGCGCGCGAAGAGCGAGCGCGGCGTCTGCCGCGTGTTGTGCTTCTCGCCCCGGCACGACCTCACGCTCGCGCGGATGAGCGCGGCCGAGATCCGGCTGGTGGTGGACGCGTGGGGCGC
The DNA here is from genome assembly GCA_035544515.1 of Vicinamibacteria bacterium. GTDB lineage: Bacteria > Acidobacteriota > Vicinamibacteria > Fen-336 > Fen-336 > DATKEG01. The sequence continues at coordinate 2,634 of DATKEG010000209.1, forward strand.
AGAGGTGGACGAGCTGGGTGGCCGTCCCGGGCTGCGCCACGTGCAGGTCTTCGAGAACAAGGGCCTGGAGATGGGCGCGAGCAACCCGCACCCCCACTGCCAGGTCTGGGCCACGGAGCACGTCCCGGCCTACGCGAGCCGGCGCCTGGCCAGCCAGCGCCGGCACGTGGAGACGGGCGGGTCCGACCTCCTCGGCGACTACCTCGAGCGCGAGCGCGCCACGGGCGAGCGGGTCGTGTGCGAGAACGACCGCTGGACGCTGCTGGTGCCGTTCTGGGCCGTCTGGCCCTTCGAGACCATGCTCGTCCCGCGGCGCCACGTCGCGGACCTGCCCGGCCTCGACGGCGACGAGAGGGACGCCCTCGCCGACATCCTCGGCCGGCTCGGCCGCCGCTACGACAACCTCTTCCAGCGGCCGTTTCCCTACTCGATGGCCTGGCACGGCCGTCCCACCGACGGCGGGCTTCATCCCTACTGGCGCCTTCACGCGAGCTGGTATCCTCCGCTCCTCCGTTCCGCGACCGTACGGAAGTTCATCGTGGGCTACGAGCTCGCGGCCGAGCCGCAGCGCGACCTCACGCCCGAGCAGGCCGCCGCGCGCCTGCGCGACATGCCGGAGCGCGATTACCTGGAGGCACCCTAGTGGACCATTTCCTGGGCATCGACGTGGGGACGAGCGGAGTCAAGGCGGTGCTCGTGGACGAGAAGGGCCGGGTGGGGGCGTCGGCCACGGCCCCCCTGAAGCTCCTGACGCCGAAGCCGGGCTGGGCGGAGCAGCGGCCCGAGGACTGGTGGAGCGCCACACGACGCACCGTGCGGCAAGTGATGAAGCCGAACAGAGGCCGCGCGCCCCGCGTCGGCGCCGTGGGCCTCTCGGGCCAGATGCACTCGTCCGTCTTCCTCGACCGCAAGGGCGACGTGGTGCGGCCGGCCCTGCTGTGGTGCGACGGGCGCACCACCGAGGAATGCCTGGAGATCACCGCGCTCGTGGGCGAGGACAACCTGCGCGAGTGGACCTGCAACCCGGCGCTCGAGGGCTTCACGCTGCCCAAGGTGCTGTGGCTGCGCAAGCACGAGCCGGCGGCGTTCGCCCGCGTGGACAAGGTGGTCCTGGCCAAGGATTACGTGCGCTACCGGCTCACGGGCGCCTTGGCCACCGAGCCCTCGGACGCCTCGGCCACGCTGATGTACGACACGGCGCACGGACGCTGGAGCCGTCCGCTGCTCCAGGCGGTCGGCCTTCACGAAGGGCTGCTCCCCGATGTGGGCGCGTCCTCCGAGGTGCTCGGCCTCGTGACGACGTCCGCCGCGCGCGCCACCGGGCTCCCGGTCGGCACGCCCGTGGTCGGCGGAGGCGCCGACAACGCCTGCGGCGCGGCGGGCGTGGGCGCCGTCTCGCCGGGCGAGGCCGTGGCCAGCTGGGGCACGTCGGGCACCGTGCTCGCGCCCATGGCCACGCCGAAGGTGGACCCCAGCTTGCGCGCGCACACCTTCCGCCACGTGCTGCCGGAGACCTGGTACGTGATGGGCGTGATGCTCACGGCCGGCGGCGCCTTCGCCTGGCACCGGAAAGAGCTGGCGCGCGAGCTCTCGCGGCGAAAGGACGCCGACGCCCTTCTCAACGAAGAGGCGGCGCGCGTACCCGTGGGGGCCGAGGGCGTGACGTTCCTGCCCTACCTCCAGGGCGAGCGCACCCCGCACCGCGACGCCTCCGCGCGCGGCGCGTTCTTTGGCCTCACGCTCGCCCACACCCGCGCGCACCTCACGCGAGCGGTGCTCGAGGCGATCTGCTTTGGCCTCCGCGACTCGCTGACGATCATCCGCGACCTCGGCCTGCCGCTGTCCACCCTCCTCCTCACCGGGGGGGGGGCCCGCAGTCCCTATATAAGGAAGCTGCAGGCGGAGGTGTACGGGCTGCCGGTCGTGACCGTAAACCGCGAGGAGGGACCAGCCTACGGGGCGGCGCTGCTCGCGGCCGTGGGCGCGGGCGCCTTCAAGGACCTCCCGGCGGCCTGCCGCGCCACGCTCAAGCGAAACAGGCCCGAGACGCCGAGCCCGGACGTGCACCAGGCCTACGCAGAACCCTATCGCCGGTTCCGCCGGCTCTATCCGGCGCTGAAGACCATGGCCGGGGACGCCGCGCTCCGCTGACCGGTCAGCGCGAGGGAGCGGCGGCGCCCTCCTCGTAGGGCTGCACGACCACGAAGCCGTCGCCCGCGAAGCTCATCTGGAAGGCCTCGCCGCCTCCGCGGCCGAGGAAGCTCCGGAGCGAGATGTCGGTCTTGATGTCCGGCGAGAGGCCGCCCGACCAGGCCACGGTGGCGTTGGGGTCGGTCGTGAGGGGATCCGCGGCGCTGCAGCGCAGCGTGAGCGGCTCGCCGTGCGACATGATCGCGACCAGGCCGTCGCCGGAGAGGCGGATGGAGAACAGGCCTCCGGCGAGCATCCCCGCCACGCGCCGGTGGACCGTGATGTCGTAGCGGATGGAGTCCTCGAAGGCCAGCAGGTCCGATCCGTTGACGTTCAGCGTCTCGCCCTGCAGGCGCAGCACGGTGACGTGCTTGCCCCGGTCGGCGAGGTAGGCGATCCCCTGGCCCTCGATCTTGACCAGGGGCGCGGCCTCGCCCGAGACGAGCTTCTTCAAGGCCCGCCCCAGCCCGCCTTCCAGCGCACCTTCGCGGACGAAGCGGAGCTGCCCGCGATAGGCGACCATCGACCCGAGCTTGGCCCACATCCGGCCCTTGACGTGGACCTCGAGCATGCGCAAGCTCTCCAGCTCGAACACGTCTCCGGGCCGGTCCCGCTCGGTGGTGGCCGCCACGAAATCCTGCAGCGTGCGCGAAGGCGCCGGTTGTGATGTCATGGGCTCGCTCCAGACGACGGCCCCTCGGAAGGGGGTCGTCGCGCCATCGTACGTGGTGAGCTGGCTTTCCGGGAAGGGAGCGCGCCGCATCCGAGCCTGGACGATCGGCGCCGTGGCCGTGGCCGCGCTGGGGTTCCCGGTGCCCGTGAGCGGCGAGCTGCGCGGCCCTTCGTGGGACCTCCGCCACGGCGACCTGCGCGTGTCCGACGACCGCCGGTTCCTCGTGCACGCGGACGGCACGCCGTTCCTGTACCTGGGCGACACCGCCTGGGAGCTGTTCCATCGGCTCGACCGTGAGGAGGCCACGCTCTACCTCGACACGCGCCGCCGCCAGGGCTTCACCGTCATCCAGGCCGTCCTGCTCGCGGAGTTCGACGGGCTCGACGCGCCCAACGCGTACGGACACCGCCCGCTCGTCGAGCACGACCCCGCGCGGCCCGACGTCAAGCCCGGTCCGCGCAACGACTACTGGGACCACGTGGACGACCTCGTGGCCATGGCCGCGCAGCGGGGCCTGTACTTTGGCCTGCTCCCGACCTGGGGCGACAAGGCGGGGCCGAAGAAGTGGGGCCAGGGGCCGGTCATCTTCGACGCGGACAACGCACGCGCGTACGGGCGCTTCCTGGGCGAGCGCTACCGCGACGCTCCCAACGTCCTCTGGATCCTCGGCGGCGACCGTCCGGCGATCGACGAGAAGGAGGGCGACTTCCGGGCGGTCTGGCACGCGATGGCGGCCGGCATCGAGCAAGGCGACGGCGGCCGGCACCTCGTCACCTACCATCCCATGGGCGGCCGCTCCTCCTCGGAGTGGTTCCACGAGACGCCGTGGCTCGACTTCAACATGCTGCAGTCCGGCCACGGGGCGAAAGACGGGCCGAACCACCGCATGATCGCCGCCGACTACGCCCGCACGCCCCCGAAGCCCGTGCTCGACGGCGAGCCGCGCTACGAGGACCATCCCGTGAACTGGAAGCCGGAAATGGGCTGGTTCGACCACGACGACGTGCGGCAGGCCGCGTATTGGGCCCTGTTCGCCGGCGCCTTCGGCCACACCTACGGCTGCCACGACGTCTGGCAGATGTACGCGCCGGGCCGCAAGCCCGTCTCGTCGGCGCGCACGCCCTGGCGGCAGGCGATCGAGCTGCCGGGCGCCTGGCAGATGGGGCACGTGCGGCGGCTCCTGCTCTCGCGGCCCTTCCTCTCGCGCATCCCCGACCCGGCGCTGGTCGCGGGCGGCCAGGGCGAGGGCGCCGACCACGTGGAGGCCACGCGCGATCGGGACGGAGCCTACGCCTTCGTCTACGTGCCCACCGGCCGTTCCGTGACCGTGGACCTGGCGAGGCTGGGCGGGCGGCGGGTGAAGGCCTGGTGGTTCGACCCCCGCACCGGCCAGGCGACCGCCAGCGGCGAATGGCCGCGCGAGGGCACGCGCGCGTTCACGCCGCCCGGCGCGCCCGGCCGCGGCAACGACTGGGTGCTGGTGCTCGACGACGTGGCGAAGCGCGTCCCTCCGCCGGGCGAAGTCCGCTAACATGACTGCTTCCGCCCGCGGCAGGAGTTACCCATGCAGGTGATCGAGCCG
>DATKEG010000210.1:0-2045 GCA_035544515.1 Vicinamibacteria bacterium
GCTGCGGGAGCCCAGCGACCTGCCCATCATCATGATCACGGCCAAGGACCGGACCGACGACGTGGTGGGGGCGCTCAACATGGGCGCCAACGACTACATCGTCAAGCCGCTGGACCTGCCGGAGGTGGTCGCGCGCGTGAAGACGCAGCTCCAGCTCAAGCGGGCCGTGAGCGACCTCCAACAGGCCAAGGACGAGATCACGCTCCTGAAGGACGACCTGGAGAAGCGCAACCAGCTCATCCAGCGCACGTTCGGCCAATACCTCAGCGCCGAGGTGGTCTCCACCATCCTGACGCAGCCCCCGGGCGTGCTGCGGGGCGAGAAGCGCATGGTGACGCTCCTGATGTCCGACCTGCGCGGCTTCACCACGCTGGCCGAGCGACACAGCCCGGAGCAGGTGGTGGCCCTGCTGAACAACTACCTGGGCGGCATGGCGGACGTGATCACGCGCTACCAGGGGATCATCGACGAGTTCATCGGCGACGCGATCATGGCCCTGTTCGGGGCGCCCGTCGGCCGCGAGGACGACGCGGAGCGCGCCGCCGCCTGCGCGGTGGCCATGCAGATCGCCATGGCGGACGTGAACGAGAAGAACCGGCGCGACGGCCTGCCCGAGATCGAGATGGGCGTGGCGGTTCACACCGGGGAGGTCATCGTGGGCAGCATCGGCTCCGAGACGCGGGCCAAATACGGCGTGGTCGGCACCAACGTGAACCTGACCTCGCGCATCCAGTCGTTCACGCTGGGCGGGCAGGTGCTCGTCTCCGACGCGACGTGGCGCGCCGCGCCCGACACCATCCAGGTGGACCAGGCGCCGCCGCTGCACGCGCGCGGGTTCCCGGAGCCGATCCGCGTGCACGACCTCACGGGCGTGGCGGGACGCCATGATCTGAAGCTGCCCCCGGTCCCCGAAGTGCTGCGTCCGCTCCGGCGGCCGATTGCGGTCAGCCTCTCGGTGCTCCAGGGCAAACAGAGGACGCCCGTGGAGAGCGAGGGGCGGATGGTGCAGGCCTCGGACAAGTGGGCCCTGGTGCTGTGCGACCCCGCGCCGCCCGCCATGACCAACCTGAGCGTGCGCGTGCGGCACCCGGACGGGGCGGAGGTGCCGGGCGAGGTCTACGCCAAGGTGGTGGGCCCGGCGCCCGGCGGCGTGCGCATCCGCTTCACCTCCTACGCTCCCGAGATCGCCCTCCTGCTGCAAGAGACCGTCGTCCCCGGCGACGCCACGTCCTGAAGGCGCGGCCCTCCCGTGTTACTGTGTGCCCGCCCAGGCGGGTACCGGTTTGCTCTTCGCGGCCCAGCGCGGCTCCTTGCTCCTCTCGCTCCTCGCTACCGCCGCCTGCGCGGGGCAGTGCGGCGCTCTCGGCGGCCTTCCCCCCGAGCGGCCGCCGCTCGTGAAGGGGGCGGACGGCCGCACCTATCACCTGGTGGGCCGCGGACCCTACAAGGCCTTCTACGACCGGTGGGGCCGGCTGCAGCGGCTCGAGTACGACGCCAACGGGGACGGCCGCGCGGACCAGGTCGCGCATCACGACGGCGCGCGCACGCCGCGCACCATCGAGGTCGACGACGACTACGACGGGGTCGTGGACCGCTGGGAGGACTACGACCCCGCGGGCCAGCTCGTCCGCGTCGGCACCTCGCGCCGCGGCCGCGGACCCGACGTGTGGACCACGTTCGGTCCGGACGGCCAGCCCGCGCGCAAGGAATACGACGAGGACGGCGACGGCCGGCCGGACCGCGTGGAGACGCTCGCGGCGGGGGAGGTGGCGGCGGTGGAGATCGACCAGGACCGCGACGGCCGGGCCGATCGCTGGCAGACGTGGCGCGCGGGGCGCCTGACCGCCGAAGAGCTCGACACCGACGGCGACGGCCGGCCCGACCACCGGCTGCACTACGGAGACGATGGCGGCGTCCTCCGCCTCGAGCCCATCGCGCCGCGCTGAGCGGCCGCCCACGCGGCGGGCCGCGCGCCTCCTCGGCCGCGCCCGCGCGGGCGTGGCCCTCCGCATCGCCGTCCTCGCCGCGCTGGCCGCGGCGCCCCT
>DATKEG010000211.1:0-16311 GCA_035544515.1 Vicinamibacteria bacterium
GCCCTCCAGCTCCGCGTGGTTCTTCGTGATCGCGCGCAGGGAAACGCTCCGCCTGCGGGGCGGCATTTCCCGGCCGGCGGTTGAAACGGGAAAACGGGCTTGCGCTATACTCCGAGCCGTCTTTCCCGGAGGCTTCCCCCATGCCGGATCGCCCCTTGCGTCTCGGCGATGTCACAGACGACTACTGCCCGCGCTGCCGCCTGCTGCTCAACCACGACGTCGCGAGCATGGCCGGCAGCGACGTGGCCAAGGTCACCTGCCGGACCTGCTACAACACGCACGACTACCGCCACGCCCAGGTGCCCGCGCGCCGCCGCTCCAAGAAGGACGACGCCAAGAGCCTCATGGACCAGGTGCTCGCCTCCATGCCGACCCTGCCGCAGGCGCCCGCTCCCCCGCCGCCGCCCGACCTACGACCCAGGCGCCGGGACCTCTGGGCCGAGGTCGAGCGCCTGAAGAAGAAGTAGGGCCGCCCTGCGCGCCGTCGACGTCATCCAGCGCAAGCGGGACGGCGCCGAGCTCACCCGCGAGGAGATCGCGTTCTTCATCGAGGGGTACACCCGCGGCCAGGTGGCGGAGTACCAGGCCTCGGCCCTGGCCATGGCCATCTTCTTCCGCGGGATGACCGCGGCGGAGACGGTCGCGCTGACCGAAGCGATGATGCGCACGGGCGAGGTCCTCGACCTCGGCGACCTGCCCGGTCCCAAGGTGGACAAGCACTCCACGGGCGGGGTGGGCGACAAGACGTCGCTGGTGCTGGCCCCGCTCGCCGCCGCTTGCGGCGTGTGCGTGCCGATGATCTCCGGCCGCGGCCTGGGACACACGGGCGGCACGCTCGACAAGCTGGAAGCCATCCCCGGGTTTCGCGTGGACCTCTCCCTGGCGGCGTTTCGCGCCGTCCTGCGCCAGACCGGGCTCGGCCTGATCGGCCAGACGGCCGAGATCGCCCCCGCCGACCGCAAGCTCTACGCGCTGCGCGACGTGACCGCGACCGTGGAGAGCCGCCCGCTCATCGCCGCATCCATAATGAGCAAGAAGATGGCGGAGGGGATCGACGCGCTCGTGCTGGACGTCAAGACGGGCGACGGCGCCTTCATCAAGCCCCTTCCCGAGTCGAGGGCGCTCGCGGAGACGATGGTGCAGATCGGGAGCGGGATGGGCAAGAAGGTGGCCGCCCTCATCACGGACATGGACCAGCCGCTGGGCCGCGCGGTGGGCAACGCGCTCGAGACCGCGGAGTGCATCGAAACGCTCAAGGGCCGCGGTCCGCGCGACCTGGAATCGCTCTCCCTGGAGCTGGCGGCCTGGATGCTCGTCCTGGGAGGCGTCGCGCCGGCGCTCGAGCCCGCGCGGACGCGGGCGCGCGCGGCCCTGGCCTCGGGGGCGGGGCTGCGGAAGTTCCAGGAGGTCATCGAGCACCAGGGCGGCGACCCGCGCGTGTGCGACGAGCCGTGGCTGCTGCCCCGCGCGCGCGAGACGGTCGACCTCACCGCGGAAGAGGACGGGCGCGTGGCCGGCATCGGCTGCCGGGCGGTGGGCCACGCGGCCATGCTGCTCGGCGCCGGGCGCGAGACGATGGAGGGCCGCATCGACCCCGCGGTGGGCATCGTCTTGCGCAAGAAGGTGGGCGAACTGGTCATGACGGGCGAGCCGGTCCTGACCGTTCACGTCAACGAGCGGCGGCGGCTGGGTGAAGCCATGGAGATCCTGCGCCGCGCGGTGCGGCTGGCTCCCGAGGCGAGCCCGCCCGGGGCCCTGGTCAAGGACGTGCTCCGGTCCCAGGAGGCATCGTGAGCCCCCTGCTGGCCATCCTGCTCGCCCAGGCCTCCGATCCGCTGGCGCAGATGCGCGACACGAACCTGTCCGTGCCCCTGGCCCAGCGCCTGATCGGGCTGCTCGGCCTCGCCACCATGCTGCTCATCGCCTGGCTCATGAGCTACGACCGCCGGCGCATCTCCTGGCGGCTGGTGGCGGCGGGCCTCGCCCTGCAGGGCGTGTTCGGCGTGCTGGTGCTGAAGACGGCGCCCGGCCGCTGGTTCTTCGAGAAGGTCGGCCAACTCGTCAGCCGCATGCTGGACTTCGTGGTGGCGGGCGCGCGTTTCGCCTTCGGCTACCTGGTGGACTTCGCGCCCCCGGCGGGCGTGGCCCCGGAGGCGGGCATACCCGTCTTCGCCTTCCGCGTGCTGCCGACCATCATCTTCGTCTCCTCGCTCATGTCGGTGCTCTATTACCTGGGCGTGATGCAGTGGGTGGTCAAGGGCATCGCCTGGGTGATGCAGAAGACGCTCGGTACCTCCGGCGCGGAGACGCTCTCGGCCAGCGGCAACATCTTCCTGGGCCAGACCGAGGCCCCCCTCCTCATCAAGCCGTTCGTCGGAAAGATGACGCCGTCCGAGCTGTTCACGGTGATGGTCGGCGGCTTCGCCACCGTGGCCGGCGGCGTGCTGGCCGCCTACGTGGCGCTGCTCCAGGGCTACTTTCCCTCCATCGCCGGCCACCTGCTGGCGGCGAGCGTGATGAACGCGCCGGCCGGTCTGCTCCTGGCCAAGATCATCCGGCCCGAGACGGACGTCCCCGCCACCAGGGACACGCTGCGCATCGACGTCGAGCAGACGACCCACAGCATCATCGAGTCGGCGGCCGAGGGCGCCGCGGTGGGCGTGCAGCTCGCCATCAACGTGGCCGGCATGCTGATCGCGTTCATCGCCCTCGTCGCCCTGCTCAACTACGGGATCGGCTGGGTGGCGGAGACGGTCTTCGGCCTGCCCGGGCTCACGCTCCAGTCCATCCTCGGCACGCTCCTGCGGCCGCTGGCCTGGGTGATGGGGGTGCCCTGGCAGGACACCGCCTACGTGGGCGGCCTGATCGGCTTGAAGACGGTGCTCAATGAGTTCCTGGCCTACACGCAGTTCGCGCATGACCTGTCGGCGGGAGTGGCGGTGCACCCGCGCAGCGCGGTCATCGCCGCCTACGCCCTGCTCGGCTTCGCCAACTTCTCCAGCATCGCCATCCAGCTCGGCGGCATCGGCGGCCTCGCCCCCGAGCGCCGCAGCGAGATCGCCCGCTTCGGCCTGCGGGCGATGATAGCGGGCAACCTGGCCGCGTTCATGAGCGCGTGTTGGGCGGGGATGCTGCTGTGAATCGCCCGCAGGCCCGGCCACAAGCCAGCGGAGCCGCGCCGAGCCGGATTCACTCCGGCGAAGGCGCGGGGGGTCCGGGGGGCCGACGCAGGCCCCCCGGCTCGATGACGCCAGCGGGCAACCTGGCCGCGTTCATGAGCGCGTGTTGGGCGGGGATGCTGCTGTGAGCGCGCTCGCCGAGATCGGCGAGGCCGTGCGGGCCATCGAGTCGCGCTCGCCGCTGCGGCCGGCGGTGGGCCTGGTGCTCGGCTCCGGCCTGGGCGCCTTCGCGCAGTCCCTGGAGGGGCCCGCGGTCATCCCGTACGGCGACATCCCGCACTTCCCCGCTTCCACGGCCATCGGACACAAGGGAGAGCTCCTGCTCGGCCGGTCGAACGGCGTGCCCGTGGCGGTGATGTCCGGCCGCGTGCACTACTACGAGGGCTACCGCCCCCCGGAGGTCGTCTTCCCGGTGCGCGTGCTGGCCCGGCTCGGGGTGAAGGTGCTCGTCCTGACCAACGCGGCGGGCAGCGTGAACGTGAACTACAAGCCGGGCGAGCTGATGGTGATCAGCGACCACATCAACCTGATGGGGACGAACCCGCTCGTCGGGCCCAACGACGAGCAGCTCGGCCCGCGCTTCTTCGACATGAGCGAGGCGTACGACCCCGCGCTGCGGCAGATCGCGGAGAAGGCGTGCGGGAAGGCGGGCGTCACCGTGCGCCACGGCGTGTACGTGGCGGTGACGGGCCCGTCGTACGAGACGCCGGCCGAGATCCGCGCCTTCCGCACCCTGGGGGCCGACGCGGTGGGAATGTCCACGGTCCCGGAGGTGATCGCGGCCCGGCACATGGGCGTGCGCGTGCTGGCGATCTCGTGCATCACCAACCTGGCCGCGGGCGTGAGCAGGAAGAAGCTCGACCATCTCGAGGTGCTGGAGGTCGGCCGCCGGGCGCAGGCCAGCCTGGCCGACGTGCTCTCGCGCATCATCCAGGAGGCGGCGAAGCAGGCATGAGCGGGACCCCGCCCCGCGGGCTCGACGACCTGGCGGCCCGGGCGCGCCGGGCGCGCCGCCGCGCCCATGCGCCCTTCTCGCGGTTCAAGGTCGGCGCCGCCCTGCGCACCGCCAACGGCGAGGTCGTCACGGGCTGCAACATCGAGAACGCGTCGTACGGCCTCACCCTCTGCGCGGAGCGCGTGGCCGTGTTCAAGGCCGTCTCGGAGGGGCGGCGGAGGTTCGACGCCATCGCGGTGGCGGTGGACTCGCCCAAGCTGGCTGCACCCTGCGGCCCGTGCCGGCAGATCCTGTGGGAGCTGTGTGGGGACATCTGGGTGCACATGGTGGACCTCGGGAGAAAGACGCTGACCCTGCCCATGTCCGAGCTCCTGCCCTACCCCTTCGACCGACGGAACCTCTGAAACGAAACGGATCACCGCAGGAGACGGAGGGATGAAGAAAGGGATCTGCCGCAAGGGAATCGCGGGCCTGGCGCTGGGAGCCGCCATGGGCGGCAACCCGGCGTTCGCGGCGGAGCGGGCGGCCGCCGACCTCATCGTGCAGTCCGGCACCGTCGTCACCGTGGACCGGGACCGGCGTGTGATCGAGGACGGCGCGGTGGCCGTCCGCGACGGACGCATCGTGGCCGTGGGCACGCGCGCCGAGGTGCGGTCGGGCCACACCGCGAAGGAGACGCTCGACGCCGGGGGCGGCCTCGTCCTGCCCGGGCTCATCAACGCGCACACCCACGCGCCGATGGTTCTCTTCCGCGGCGTGGCCGACGACCTGCGCCTGATGGACTGGCTGCGGAACTACATCTTCCCTGCCGAGAAGGAGAACGTCACCGCCGCCTTCGTCAAGGCCGGCACGCGCCTGGCCGCGCTGGAGATGATCCGCTCCGGCACCACGACCTTCGTGGACATGTACTACTTCGAGGACCAGGTGGCGGAGGCCTGCGACGAGGCGGGGTTGCGCTGCGTGGCCGGGGAGACCCTGATCGAGTTCCCCGCGCCCGACAACGCGACGATCCCGGAGGCCCTGGCCTACGCGGAGCGCTTCCTGAAGCGCTGGGCCGGCCACCCGCGCGTGACGGCCGCGGTGGCGCCGCACTCGACCTACCTCGCCTCCCCCGACACGCTGCGCGCCGCGCGCGTGCTGGCCGACCGCTTCCGCGCCCCGCTCCTCATCCACCTCTCGGAATCGGCCGACGAGCAGAAACAGGTGCAGGAGCGCTACGGGAAATCGCCGACCCGGCACCTCGACGACCTGCGGCTCCTGCGCAAGGGCGTGGTCGGCGCCCACGGCATCTACCTCACGCCCGAGGACCGCGCGCTGTTGCGCGAGGCGGAGTCCGGCGTCGTGCACTGCCCGCAGAGCAACATGAAGCTCTCGTCCGGCGCCGCGCCCGTGCGCGACATGCTGCGGGAAGGCGTGCGTCTCGGGCTGGGCACCGACGGCGCGGCCAGCAACAACGACCTCGACATGTTCGAGGAGATGCTGACGGCGGCCCTGCTCGCCAAGCACACCACGGGGGACCCGACCGCCGCTCCGGCCGCCGCGGTCCTGGAGATGGCCACCCTCGGCGGCGCGCGCGCCCTGGGCCTGGAGAAGGAGCTGGGATCCCTGGAGCCCGGCAAGCGGGCCGACCTCATCGTGGTCGGCCGTTCCGAGCCCCGCCTGCATCCGCTCTACGACACGGTCTCGCACCTGGTGTACGCGGCCAAGGGCGCGGACGTGCGCCACGCCGTGGTCGAGGGCCGCGTGATCATGCGCGACCGCCGCGTGCTCACCCTCGACGCCGCGGCCGTGCTGGCCGAGGCCGAGCGCCGTCGCGCGGGCGTGGCCAGGAGCGTGCGGCGGTGACCGCCCGCCGGAGCGCGCGGCCGCGCAGGCCCCCGGCCCCGGCCAGCCGCTGGTCCTCGCTCTCCACGGAGACGCGCAACCCGCGCAGCGCCCGCCTGGACACTCTGCCCACGGACAGGGTCGTGGCCCTCCTCCTGGACGAGGACCGGCGGGCGATCGTGGCCGCGTCCCGGGAGCGCCGGTCCATCACGCGGGCGGCCGAGGAGCTCGCGCGCGCGCTCGAAGGGGACGGCTCCGTCGTGTTCCTGGGCGCGGGCACCAGCGGCCGCCTGGCCGTCCTCGAGGCCGCGGAGTGCCCGCCGACCTTCGGCACCGATCCCGCGCGCATCCGCGCCGTGATCGCGGGGGGCGAGGGCGCGGTGTTCCGCGCGGTGGAGGGCGCCGAGGACCGCACCGGCGACGGCCGCCGGGAAGGCGGACGCCTTTCGGGGCGGGACGTCCTGGTGGGCATCTCGGCCAGCTCGGTGACGGCGTTCGTGCGCGGCGCCCTCCAGGCGGCGCGCGCGCGCGGCGCGCGGACGGTGCTCGTCACGTGCGCCCCCGACCCCGCGCTGCGGCGGCTGGCCGACGTGGTGGTCGCCGTCCGCACCGGCCCGGAGGTGTTGACCGGATCCACGCGCCTCAAGGCGGGCTCCGCCACCAAGGCGGTGCTCAACGCGATGACGACCGCCGCGATGGTGCGGCTCGGCAAGGTCTACGAGAACCTGATGGTGGACCTCCGCCAGGGCTCCGCCAAGCTGCAGGACCGCGCCCGCCGGATCGTGGCCGCCGCGGCGGCCGTATCGGGGGAAGAAGCGCGGGACCTGCTGCAGGCCGCGGACGGGGAGGTCAAGACCGCCATCGTGATGGGACGCCTCGGGGCCGACGCCCCTGCCGCCCGCCGCCGCCTGGCCGCCGCGCGCGGCCACGTCCGGGCGGCGCTGAAGACGTGAGGTGGCGGTCGACTCGGTCCGGGCCGGGTTCGCGGGCGGTTCAGAGCCTCGCGGCCGCCGCCGGGTCGAGGAGCACCTCGATGTCCGGGTGGCCGCCGAGGAACGAGCAGGGCCATTCCGGGTCCTGCGGCCCGTGCACCAGGGCCCGCACGGCGGTGGCCTTGGTCTCGCCCGTCGCCATCACCACGACGCGGCGCGCCTGCCGGATCGTCCCGATGCCCATGGTGACGGCGCGCAGCGGCCAGTCCTCCGGCGGCACGCCGAGCGAGGCGGCCAGCCCGTCGGGCAGGCGCACGACGTGCGTGGGCAGGGTGATCAGGCCGGGCATGTTGTAGGCGACGTGGCCGTCGGCACCCACCCCGAGCACCGCGAGGTCGACGCCTCCGGCCGCGGCCAGGGCCGCCTCGTACCGGCGGCATTCCGCCTCGAGGTCGGGGGCGGCGCCGTCCGGTACGTCGCAGCGCTCGCGCCGCAGGCCGGTCCGTCCCCAGGCGTGCCGCTCCATGAAGGCGCGGAAGCTGCGCGGGTCGCCGGCGGGCAGCACCAGCTCGTCCAGGTTGAACCCGCGGGCCTGCGCCAGGCCGTCCCATCCCTCCGCGTGCCGCCGCGCCAGCTCGTCGTAGAGCGGGACCGGTGTGCGGCCGGTGGGCAGGGCCATGGTCAAGTCCGGGCGGAGGGCGGCGGCGCCCGCGACGTGGTCGGCGGCCGCGGCGGCCACCGCCGCCGCGTGCGGGAGCGCGCGGGTCTTCACAGGCCCCCGAAGTGGATGAGGCGCACGCCGGCCGCCTGCAGGATCTGGCGCGCCTCCCGGTGCGTCAGCGCGTCGAGCGCTCCGCCGCGCGGGATCGGCGCCGGACCGTCCGCCGCGCCTTGCTCGTCGCCGAGCGAGGGACGGCACATCAGCTCCGTTGTGCCCGGCGGCACGCCGCCCAGAAGGGTCACGAGCGCCTCGAGCGTGGCGCCGTCGCCGTGGAACTCGACCGTCACCTGGTCGGTCGTTGGGATCCCTTCCCGCCGGAGCCGCTCCTGGACGTCCCGGGAGGCGTTGCGTACGGGCAGCCCGGTCTCCCAGGCCAGCGTCAAGAGCGTCTCGAGCACGGCCGGCCGGCGGTGCGCGTGCTGGCGGCTGTCGAGGTGGGTGGGATCTCGGCCCATCAGCTCCCGAAAGCGCCGCAGTTGCGCGCGCGCCTCGGCCATCAGCTCCTCCGGCCGCGCCGCGTCGAGGGATTCGAGCGTGCCGGGCAGGCGGCCCTGGAAGTCCGCCAGCGTCGGGAGGCGCTCCGGCTGCAGCACGGGCGGTCCGCCGGTGAAGGTCAGGTGCAGGCCGATGCCGAGGCCGGGAACGGCCTCCGCGAGGGCGGGAACCTCGGCCGCCGCGGGGAGGTTGACCGAGAGGCTGGCGCTGGTCACGATGCCCCGGCGGTGCGCCTCGAGCGCGCCACGCGTGACCGCCGGCGACCGGCCGAGGTCGTCCGCGTTGACGATGAGCCGCTTGGCGCCGTTCATCGCAGCAGGTCCAGGGCGAGGTTCACCGCGCCGCGCGCCGGCTCCACCTGCAGCCGCACGGCCCGCGCCAGCGGCAGGTCGAGGGCGCCCACGAGCGGGTCCACGAGGGCGGGGCAGCCCTTGAAGACGCCACCCGCCAGCACCACCGGGTACGGTTCGGGCCCAAGCGCGAGCTGGCCGGCCACCGACCGGGCGATGAGGGCCAGCTCGCGCGCGCCCTGGGCGAGGAGCTCTCCGGCCACCGCGTCGCCGCCTTCGTGCGCCTTCTGCACCAGGGGAGCGAGCGCGGCGATCCGGTGCTTGGGCAGCCCGCGCTCGTACACGCGCGGCACCAGCTCGGGCACGGAGGCGACCTCGAGCGCCGCGAACAGGAGTCCCGTCAGCCGCGTGGACGGGCCACGCCCGTCGGCCGCCCGCACCACCGCGCGCAGCGCTTGATGGCCGAGCCAGTAACCCGATCCCTCGTCCGCGAGCAGGAACCCGTAGCCGCCGGCGCGCGCCGTCTTGCCGGTCCGGTCCGCCCCGTAGGCGATCGATCCCGTACCGGCGAGGACGACGACACCCGTGCGGTCGGGGGCGCCGGCGGCGAGCGCGATGGCGGCGTCGTTGACCACGCGCGCGGACTGGCGGTGGCCGAGCCGGCGGAGGATGCCCTTGATGACCTGCTCGTCCTGCGGCCGGTCCACCCCGGCGATGCCCAGGCAGACGGCCGAGACGACGTGGTCACGGCCGAGCGTCTCCAGCACGTCGTCGAAGACCTTCTCGACCTCCAGCTCCCCGCCGGTCTGCAGGTTCGCGCCGGGGCCCCGCGCTTCCGCCAGCACCGTGCCGCTTTCGTCGGCCAGGAGGCCGACCGTCTTGGTGCCGCCCGCGTCGATGCCGACGACGTAGCGCATTCCCGCCAAGTCTAGCGTCTCGAGCCGGGGGGTGCGCGCGTGCCTGGCGGCTCAGGCCCCGTATATCACCAGGTCCCTGAGGTTGCGGTATTTCTCGTTGTAGTCGAGGCCGTATCCGACCACGAAATGATCCTCGATGGTGAAGCCGACGTAGTCGACCGCGACTTCGACCAGCCGCCGCGACGGCTTCGACAGGAGCGCCGCCACCTTGAGCGTGCGCGGGCCGCGCGCCCGGAGAACGTTGAGCAGGTAGTTCAGCGTGAGGCCGGTGTCCACGATGTCCTCCACGACCAGGAGGTCGCGCGCCTCGAGGCCCTGGTCGAGGTCCTTGACCAGCTTCACCTCGCCCGAGGACCTGGTGGCCGCGCCGTAGGAGGACACCGCGATGTAGTCGAGCGTGATGGGCAGGTCGATGTTGCGGGCCAGGTCGGTCAGGAAGGTGGTGGCGCCCTTGAGCACGCCCACGAGGTGGGGCTCCCGGCCCGCGTAGTCGCGGGCGATCTGCACCCCCATCTCGCGCACGCGCTCCTGGATCTGGGCGTGCGACAACAACACCTTCATGGCCTGGACCTCCCGGCTGGAGTGCGCATTATACGGAGGGCGGCCCCGCCCACGGGCGTCATGCGGTTTTTTTGAACGCCGCCCGCCTTCCCGGACGAAACGGGATCTTTTGACGTCCCAATTGCGTTTGACTCGAAAGGGCGCCGGAGACGCGCCGCGGCCATCGGCTATAATCGCGCTTCTTGCCGTGCCACCCCGCGGCAACTTGGTGGAGGTCGCTTCAGAATGATCCGACAGTTCCGTCTGCTCGCGCTCGCGGCCGTCGCGCACGCGCTCCTGGCCGGCACGGGGGTCGCCCAGGAGACCACGCCCGCGGCGCCCGCCCAGGGCCCGGCGAACACGCCGGATGGGCGGCCGGAGCTCCCGCTCTCACTGCAGGACGTGGTCACCCGGGCGCTCGAGAACAACGTCGACATCGCGGTGGAGCGGTTCAACCCCCAGGCCAGCGAGGAGAACGTGCGCGAGCTGCAGGGCTTCTACGAGCCCCTGCTCTACTCCACCCTGCTCTCGAACTCGCGCACCGACCCGGCCCGCAACGTGTTCGCGGGCGCGGAGGCGGTCGACACCGCCACGTACACCTACGACTTCGGGGGGCTGAAGGAGCTGCAAACGGGCGGCAACCTCCGCGTCGACTTCACGAACAGCCGCTCCAGCACCAACAGCGTCTTCTCCACCTTCAACCCGTCGTTCGGCTCGAACTTCAACGCCCAGCTCACGCAGCCCCTGCTGCGCGGCTTCCGCATCGACGCGACGCGTTACCAGATCCGCGTGGCCCGGAACAACCGGCAGATCTCCGAGGTGCAGTTCCGGCAGACGGTGGTGAATACCGTCGCCAACGTGCGCAGCCTCTACAACGACCTGCTGTATGCCATAGACAACCTCGAGGCGCAGCGCCAGAGCCTGGCCCTGGCCCGGCGGCTGCTCGAGGAGAACGAGATCCGCGTGCGCGTCGGCACCATGGCGCCGCTCGACGTGGTGGCCGCGGAGTCCGAGGTGGCCAGCCGCGAAGAGACCGTGATCCTGGCCGAGGCCGCCGTCCTGGACGCCGAGGACGCGATCAAGCGCTCCATCTTCCCGGAGAGCGACCCCACCACCTGGGCCTCCCGCATCGTACCCACGGACCGGCCCACGGCCGAGCCCATCGCCGTGGACACGGACGCCGCCGTGCGCAACGCGCTCGAGAAGCGCACCGACCTGTTCGCCGCGCGCAAGAACCTGGAGAACGCGGAGAGCGCCGTGCAGCTGGCCAACAACCAGGAGCTTCCGCGAATCGACCTGGTGGCATCCTACGGGACCACGGGCATCGGCGGCACGCAGATCGAGCGCGAAGGACTCGGCGGCACCATCATCCGCACCGTGCCCGGCGGCTACGGCGACGCGCTCGGCAACGTGTTCGGGCGCGACTTCCCCACCTGGACGCTCGGCTTCAACATCAGCTACCCGATCTTCAACCGGTCGGCCGACGCCGCCGAGGCGCGCGCCGAGCTTTCGCGCGAGCAGACCCGGGCCACCCTCCGCCGGCTCGAGATGCTGGTGACGGCCGAGGTGCGCTCCGCGGTCCGGGCCGTGGAGACGAACCTCAAGCGCGTGGAGTCCACGCGCGCGGCGCGGGTGCTGCAGGAGCGCCGCCTGGACGCGGAGGAGAAGCGCTTCGCCGCGGGCATGTCCACGAACTTCTTCGTGACGCAGGCGCAGCGCGACCTCGCGCTGGCGCAAGTCGCCGAGCTGCGCGCCATCGCCGACTACCGGAACAGCCTCGTGAACTTCGAGCGCGTGCAGGAGGCGGGCGGCGGGGTGTCCTTCGCGGGCTCCTCGGGCGGCACGGCGAGCCGCAGCACCGGCACCCAGGGCGCGCAGGCCGGCGGCAGCGGGGGCGGGCAGAACCAGCAGCCGTAGCCGCCCTTTCCCCGCTGTCGTCCGAGGCATGTGGGGTCGTGCTCCCGCGCTCCAGCCTGTTCAGTGCACCCAGCCCTGCCGGGAAAGGGCGGCCACGACCCGGGTGAGCTCTTCGACCTGGGCGTCCGTCCGCCGCAGGCGGCGTTCCAGGACCTCGCGCCGTATCCGCTCGTCCCTCAATTCGCGGCTCAGGTCCTTCAGGGCGCGAGCGAACACGTCGACGACGTCGGCGTTGCGCTCGGCCTGCCTGCGCAGCGCGCCCACGAGGCCCTCGAGGGCGGCGGAAAGGGCGCTCGCCGGCCTGGACGCGGCGCTCTCCCGCGATGGAGCCGGACGCGGCGTGGCGCCGGCCGACGTGCCATCCCTCTTGGGTGTCGAGGGCGCCGTGCCGCCGCGCGCGTCGCCGACTGCCTTCTGGCTCACCTCAACCTCCTCGGGTCGAGACTGCAATCCGCGTCCGCCCCGGCCCCGAACAAGCAATGGGCATGCCAGCCGGGCAGCCGTCACCTCACGGTCGCATCCCGGCTCGAGCGCGGCCGGACGCCCAGGCCGGGCGCGTCGGGCAGCACCAGGCGGCCGCCCGCGACCGTGGCGCCCGCGTACGGGTCCTCGTCGAGGAGCAGGTTGCCGTCGAGGTCGGCCGTGTCCACCAGCGGAGAGATGTGGGCGGCGGCGGTGATGGCGATGGACGATTCGATCATGCAGCCGAGCATGACCTTCAGGCCGTGCGCGCGCGCGACCGCGATCATGCGGAGCGCCTCGGCCAGCCCGCCGCACTTCATGAGCTTGATGTTGATGCCGTCGAACGCGCCGGCCAGGCGGGGGATGTCCTCGGCACGGTGCACGCTCTCGTCCGCATAGAAGGGCAGCGGGCTCTGGCGGCGGAGGGCCCGGGTCTCGTCGATCTGGTCCGCCGGCAGCGGCTGCTCGACGAACTCCACGCCCATCCTGGCCAGCCAGGACAGCCTCTCCACCGCCTCCGCCGGCGTCCAGCCCTCGTTGGCGTCCACGCGGACCGGGCGGTCCGTGCTGTCGCGCACGGCCGTGAGCACCTCGCGATCGTCCGCCGACCCCATCTTCACCTTCAGGATCGGATACGATGCCGCCTCCTTCACCTTGCGCGCCACGACCTCCGGAGCGTCCATCCCGATCGTGAACGAGGTTTCGGGCGCGCGTGAACGGTCGAGGCCGAGCAGCTCGTAGAGGGGCACCCCCATGCGCCGGCCCGCGACATCGTGCAGCGCCATGTCCACCGCCGCCTCCGCCGACCGCTGGCCAGGGACCGCGGCCGCGCGCGCGGCCACGCTGAAGGCGCGGGGCTCGGCCAACCGGCCGGCCATGGCTTCCACGGCCGCCGTGGCCGAGGCGCGGTCTTCGCCGTAGCGGCGGATGGGCGCCGCCTCTCCCAGTCCCACCTCTCCCGCGTGCTCGAGCTCGACCAGCAGGTTCTCGCGCACGTCGGAGGCTCCGCGCGCGATGCGGAACGTGTGCCGCAGCCGCAGGTCGAGCGGCCGGCTCCGGATCAGCAGGGGCATGATCGCCGTCGATCATACTCCGCGGGTTTGACCGCACCCGGCGGATGCTCGATGATGCGGGTCCCGGGATGATCCAGGACCCCGTTTCCATCCTGGCGTACCTCGCCGCCGTCGTGGGCGTGGTGTTCCAGCTCGGCCGCCTGGAGGCGCTGCGACCGCTCTTCGACCGGCTCCCCCCGCTCGTCTGGGCCTACTTCGTGCCCATGCTCTCGACCACGGCCGGCCTCCTGCCCGACGAGAGCGGCCTCTATCGGGCGATGGCGCGCTACCTGCTGCCCGCGAGCCTGGCCCTGATGCTGCTGTCCGCCGACCTCAGGGCCGTGGCGCGGCTGGGCCGCACGGCGCTGGTGGTGATGGGCGCGGGTGTCCTCGGCGTCGTGCTCGGGGTCGTCACGGCCTACGTCGTCTTCCGGCCGTGGCTGCCCCCCGACGCCTGGAAGGCCCTCGGCGCGCTGACCGGCACCTGGATCGGCGGCAGCGCCAACCTCCTCGCGGTGGGCACCACGCTGGGCCTCTCGCCCGACATGCAGGGTGTCGTCATCGTGGTCGACACGGTCGTGGGGTACTCCTGGATGGGCCTCCTCATCTCGCTGGCCGCGCACCAGGAGCGTTTCGACCGCTGGATCGGCGCCGACCGCTCCCGGATCCAGGACGTCGGCATCCGCCTGGGGGAGCGCGCGGCGCGGGCGCGCGCGCCCGGCGTAGCCGACCTGACGCTGCTCGTCGGGATCGCCCTGGCGCTGACCGCCGTCTGCTTGTGGGCGGGCGCCCTGCTGCCACCGGTGGGACGCGTCCTCAACGCCTTCTCCTGGGCCATCATCCTGCTCACCACGGCCGGCCTCGTCCTGTCGCTGACCCCGCTGGCGCGGCTGGAGGAGGTGGGCGCCTCGACGGTCGGCTACGCCGGCTTCTACCTGCTGCTGGCCTCGGTGGGTGCGCAGGCCGACCTGCGCAAGGTCGTCTCCTACCCGCACTTCGTATTGCTGGGCCTGACGGTGATCGCCGTGCACGCGGCCGTGCTGTTCCTCGCCGTGCGCCTGCTGCGCGCACCGCTGTTCTTCTTCGCGGCGGCGAGCCAGGCCTGCGTCGGCGGCTACTCCTCGGCTCCCCTGGTGGCTGCGCTGTACCAGCCCTCCATGGCGCCGGTGGGACTCCTCCTCGCGGTGCTCGGCAACGTGCTCGGCACCTACCTCGGCCTGCTCGTGGCGCAGCTGCTCGCGGGAGCGGGAGCGTGAGCGCGCTCGTCCTGGCCGCGCTGCTGGCCGTCCCCGCGGACACCCTCGTGGTGGGCACGCTGGCCGACCCGGTGTCGCTCGACCCGCACCGCGCGACCGACCTCGTCGCGGCGGCCGTTCTCTCGAACGTGTGCGAGCCGCTCGTGCGCTACCGAGCCGACGGCAGCCGGCCGGAGGGAGTGCTGGCCACGGCCTGGGCCACCGTGGACGCGCGGTCCTGGACGTTCACCCTGCGCACGGGGGTGAAGTTCCACGACGGCGCGGCCTTCGACGCGGCGGCCGTGGTGGCGAACCTGGAGAACCTGCGCCAGGAGCGCTCCTTCACGGCCCGGGCGCAGGCCTCCGGCCCGGCGGTGGTCTCGGTGATGCTCGATCGGCCCAACGCCGCCCTGCTGGCCACGCTGTCGCAGCCCTTCTTCTGCATGCAGAGCCCGCGCGAGCTGCGCTCGCGCAAGGCCGGGCCGCTCTCCGGCACCGGTCCCTTCCGCCTGGGCGCGGTGCGGCGGGGGCAGGTGGAGCTCCTGGCCGCGCGCGAGCACTGGGCCGGAAAGCCGCGCCTGCAGCGCGTGGTGTTCCGACGGCTGCCGAGCGAGGACGCGCTGCTCGCGGCGCTCCTGGCCGACGAGGTGGACGTCACCTCCGCCCTCGGACTGCACCGTGTGGAGGCGTTGCGCAGGCACGCCGGCCTCACGCTGGACGCGCGGACCGGCCTCAACATCGCCTTCCTTTCCGTCAACAACGAGCGCAAGCCGCTCGCCGATCCCGTGGTCCGACACGCGATCTCGGCCGCCATCGACCGCCCGGCTATCGTGAGGGACCTGCTGGGGGGCCATGGCGAGCCGGCACGCAACCCGCTCCCGCCCTCGGTGTGGGGCTTCAGCGCGAGGACGAGGGAGCTCTCGCGCGACCGCGCGGCCGCGCGCCGGATGCTGGCCCGGGCGGGGCTGCCCAAGGGGTTCGAGACGACGCTGCTGACAGTGGACGCGCCGCGTCCCTACCTGCCCGCCCCGCTGCCGCTTGCCGCGCGCATCCGCGACGACCTCGCGCAGGTGGGCATCCGGGCGCGGCTGCGCCAGGTGAAGACGTGGTCCGAGTACCTCGCCCGGGCCGGCCGGGGCGACTACGACCTCGCCCTGCTGGGATGGCAGGCGGACACGGTGGACCCCAACGACTTCCTGTCCGTTCTGCTCGGCTCGGAGTACGTCGGGACCACCAACCGCAGCCGCTACCGGAGCCCGGCCATGGACGCCCTGCTCGAGCAGGGACGCCGCGGGCGCGACCAGAAGGAGCGGGCCGTCCGCTACCGCGAGGCGCAGACCCTCTTCCAGAGGGACATGCCGTGGGTGCCGCTCTACCACGTCTCCGTGTTCACCGCCTACCGGCGCAACCTCCGTGGCCTGATGGTGGGGCCCACGGGCATTCCGAGGTACCACAAAGCATGGAAACACTGACGGGGCGGGCGGGCGGCGCCGCCGCCCTCGCGCTGCTCCTCGCCTCCGGTGCCGCGGCGAGCGACAAGGAAGCGGTCCTGATGGACAAGCTGCGCGCGCGGATCGAGGCGGTCGACCGCGGGCTGGACGGCGTGCTGGGCGTGGCGGTGAAGGACCTCACGACCGGCGCCACCGTCGCCGTCCGCGAGCACGAGGTCTTCCCCCAGGCCTCGTCCATCAA
Source organism: Vicinamibacteria bacterium (assembly GCA_035544515.1). Lineage (GTDB taxonomy): Bacteria > Acidobacteriota > Vicinamibacteria > Fen-336 > Fen-336 > DATKEG01. The sequence goes on from DATKEG010000211.1 coordinate 16,212, forward strand.
GCTCGCCCTGCTCTACGAGCTGTACCGGCAGGCGGAAGAGGGCCGCCTCGAGCTCGGGGAGACGACGCGTCCCGCTCTGCCGCGGGTGACCGGCAGCGGT
>DATKEG010000212.1:0-8112 GCA_035544515.1 Vicinamibacteria bacterium
AGCCGCCCGCGCCCGCTCCGAAGTCGGCCCCTCCACCGGCCGCCTCGGCTCCCGCGCCCGCGATGCCCGCCGCGGTCGCGGCGCCGCCCCCGCCGGTCTCGAGCCCGTTTTCCGCACGGCCAGGCCAGGAGGACCCGGCGACGCTTTCGGTACCGGCGAGCAAGGATCGATCGGCGGTGCGGTCTTCCGTACCCTCCACGGCGTCCGCCGAAGCGGATGCCATGGGCTCCGCCGCCTCGGGGGTGAACGTGCCCGTGGACATGGTTTCCCAGATCGCGCAGCGCGTGGTGGCCCAGATCTCGGAGAAGGTCATCCGGGAGGTGGCCTGGGAGGTCATCCCCGACCTGGCCGAGGTCCTGATCAAGAAGGAGATCGAGCGCCTCAAGGCCGAGCTGCAGCGAACGTAGTCCGCGTCGCCGGTCCGCCGACCCGATCGGCCCGTTTCACGACGCCATAGGCTCGAAGGAGCGGCCGCGTCCGGAGACCACCTCCGGCGCCGCCCGCGAGCCCGGCGCCTCCCGAAGGAACATGAGCAAGGACGAGCTGGCCAAGGCCTACGATCCGCGTGACGTCGAGGCGCGCTGGTACGCGTTCTGGGAGGAGCAGGGCTTCTTCCGCGCCGATCCGGGGTCCGGCAAGCCTCCGTTCGCGATCGTCATCCCTCCGCCCAACGTCACGGGCTCGCTGCACATCGGCCACGCCTTCACGCTCACCCTGCAGGACGTGATCGTGCGCTGGAAGCGCATGCAGGGCTTCGACACGCTCTGGCTGCCCGGCCTCGACCACGCGGGCATCGCGACCCAGATGGTGGTCGAGCGGCAGCTCGCCAGGGAAGGCCGGCGCAAGGAAGACCTCGGGCGCGAGGGGTTCGACCGGCGCGTGAGGGCCTGGAAGGAGGAGAGCGGCGGCAAGATCCTGAACCAGCTCCGGCTCATGGGCTTCTCGCTCGACTGGGACCGCGAGCGCTACACCATGGACCCCGGCTTCGTGCGCGCGGTGCGCGAGGTGTTCGTGAGCCTGTACGAGCAGGGGCTCATCTACCGCGGGCAGTACATCGTGAACTGGTGCCCGCGCTGCGGCACGGCGCTTTCGGACCTCGAGGTGGAGACCGAGCCCGTGGCGGGGCAGCTCTGGTACATCCGTTACCCCGAGGCGGGCGGAGGCGAAGGGGTGGTCGTGGCCACCACGCGGCCCGAGACCATGCTGGGGGACACCGCCGTGGCCGTGCATCCCGACGACCAGCGCTACCGCGACCTGGTGGGCAAGCGCGTGGTGCTGCCGATCATGGGGCGTGAGATCCCGGTCATGGCGGACGCGTTCGTGGACCGCGAGTTCGGGACGGGCGCGGTGAAGATCACGCCCGCGCACGATCCCAACGACTTCCAGGCCGCGCAGCGCCTCGGCCTGCCCGCGATCGACATCATGGACGAACGCGCCGTGCTGAACCAGAACGCGGGGAAATACGCGGGGCGGGACCGTTTCGAGGCGCGCCAGGAGATCGTGGAGCAGCTCCAGCGGGAGGGCCTCCTGGTCAAGACGACACCGCACCAGGTCCCGCTCGGGCACTGCCAGCGCTGCCACACGATCGTGGAGCCGCGGCTGTCGCTGCAGTGGTACATGAAGATGGCGCCGCTGGCCGAGCCGGCGATCCGCGCCCTGGAGGACGGCCGCACGGCGTTCGTGCCGGCCCGGTGGGCCAAGACCTACTTCGAGTGGATGCGCAACATCCGCGACTGGTGCGTCAGCCGGCAGCTCTGGTGGGGGCACCGCATCCCGGCCTGGACCTGCGCGAACGCGCACACCACCGTGGCGCGCGAGGACCCGCCCGCCTGCGCGACCTGCGGAAACCGGCAGCTCGCCCAGGACACGGACGTCCTCGACACCTGGTTCTCCTCGGGTCTGTTCCCGTTCGTGACCCTGGGCTGGCCGGAGAAGACGCGCGAGCTGGCGCGCTACTACCCGAACGACGTCATGATGACCGGCTTCGACATCATCTTCTTCTGGGTAGCGCGCATGATGATGCTCGGCCTGCGCTTCATGGGCGAAGCGCCCTTCCGCACCGTCTTCATCAACGGCCTCGTGCGCGACGATGAGGGCGAGAAGATGTCGAAGACGAAGGGGAACGACGCCGATCCCCTCGACCTCATCGCCCGCCACGGGACCGATGCCGTGCGCTTCACGCTCACGGCGCTGGCCGCCGCGGGAACGGATCCGTCGCTGGCCGAGGAGAGGCTGGTCGGCTACAAGGCGTTCGTCAACAAGCTGTGGAACGCGTCGCGCTTCACGCTCATGAACCTCGAGGGCGAGCGGGCGGCCTCGTACCGGTTCGCCGACCTTCCGCAGCCGAGCCGGTGGATCCTCAGCCGAATGCAGGCGGCGGCCGCGGAAGTCGACGCGGCCCTGGCCGAGTACCGGTTCGACGTGGCCGCGAGCGTGCTCTACCACTTCGTGTGGGACGAGCTGTGCGACTGGTACATCGAGATCGCCAAGACCTACCTCGCCGACCCGGCGCGGGCGCCGGTGGCGCGCGCGGTCCTGCTCGAGGCGCTGGAGACCACGCTGCGGCTGCTGCATCCCATCCTGCCCTTCGTGACCGAGGAGATCTGGCAGCGGCTGCCGCACGAGGGCCCGTCCATCATGGTGGCGCCGTACCCGCGGCCGGACCCGTCGCGGGTGGACGCGGGGGCGGAGCGCGAGATGGAGGCCCTCAGGCGCCTGGTGACCGCCATCCGCACCCTGCGGGCGACCTACGAGGTGGAGCCGCGGCGCCGCATCGACCTCACGCTCGTGGCGCCGGACGGCGGGGGAGTGGCCTCGGCGCAGCGCGAGCTGGTGCGCTCCCTGGCGCGACTGGAGCGGTTCGACATCGTCCGCGGCGCGGCGGACCTCCCGCAGACGATCAAGCAGCCGGTGGACGGCATGGAGATCCGCATCGCCATGGCCGGCCTGTTCGACCTCGCGGCCGAGCGCGCGCGGCTGGGCCGCGAGCGCGAGAAGATCGAGGCGGAGGCGGACGGCCTGCGGCGGCGGCTGGAGAAGCCGCAGTTCGTCGCGCGCGCCAAGCCGGCGGTGGTGGCGGAGAGCCGGGAGAAGCTCGCGGCGTTGCAGGCACGGCGGGGCCAGATCGACCGGCTGCTCGAGGAGATGGGCGCGGCGTGAGCCTCGACCTCGAGCGCGTGCGCCGGCTGGTGCGGACCGCCCTCGACGAGGACGTGGGGGCCGGCGACGTCACGAGCGAGGCCACCGTGCCCGAGAGCGCGCGCGCGAAGGGCGTGCTGCTGGCCAAGCAGGAGCTGGTGCTCGCCGGCCTCGAGGTGGCGCGGGCGGTGTTCGAGGCCCTGGAGCCGGGCCTGCGCTTCCAGGCGGAAGGCAAGGAGGGCGACCGCTTCTTCCCGGACACGGTGATCGCCACGGTCGCGGGACGCGCGCGGGCCCTGCTCACCGCGGAGCGCGTGGCGCTGAACTTCCTGCAACGGCTCTCGGGAGTGGCGACCCTCACGCGCCGCTTCGCGGATGCGGTGGAGGGCACGGCCGCGCGCATCCGGGACACGCGCAAGACGACACCCCTCCTGCGCTTCCTGGAGAAGCACGCGGTCGAGGTGGGCGGCGGGGTTCCCCATCGCGGGGGCCTCGACGCCGGCATCCTGGTCAAGGACAACCACGTGCGGCTGGCCGGCTCGGTGCGCCAGGCCACGCTGCGCGCGGTGGCGGGCGCGCGCGGCCTTCCCGTCGAGATCGAGGTGGACGCCCTCGAGGAGATCGAGGACGCGATCGAGGCCGGCGCCGGGATGGTGCTCCTCGACAACTTCACGCCCGCGGAGGTGCGCGAGGCCGTGAACCTCGTGCACGGGCGCGTTCCGCTCGAGGCCTCGGGCGGGATGAAGCTGGAGAACGTGCGCGCCTTCGCCGAGGCCGGCGTGGATTACATCGCCGTGGGCGCCCTCACGCATTCCGCGCCCGCCGCCGACATCTCGCTGGAGATCGAGCCGGCTTAGCCATGTCCGCGGACCTCACCGCCGCGCTCGAGGCTCGCGGCCTCCACTGGCCCGCGCCCGTCGAGCACCTGGCCGAGGTCGCGTCCACCAACGACTTGCTGAAGGAGAAGGCGCGCGCGGGCGCGCCCGAGTGGTCGGCGGTCCTGGCCGATCGGCAGACCGCCGGCCGGGGGCGGGCCGGGCACCGCTGGGTCTCGCCGGAGGGGAACCTCTTCCTGTCCGTGCTGCTCCGGCCCGTGCTGCCCGCGGCCCACGTTCCCGTCCTGCCGCTGGCCGCGGGACTGGCCGTCGCCGAGGCCGCCGCGGAGCACGTCCCGGACGTGCGCCTGAAATGGCCGAACGACGTGGTGGTCGGCGGCCGCAAGCTGGCGGGCATCCTCGTCGAGGGCATGAGCGGCGCGGGCGGGATGGAGGCGGCGATCGTGGGCATCGGGCTCAACGTCGGGCTCGATCCGCGGTCGTTGCCCGGCGACCTCCGCGACCGTGTCACCTCGCTCGCGGCGCAGACCGGCCGCTCCGTGCGCGTGGCGGACGCGGCGGCGGCGGTCCTGGCCCGACTACGCGTCTGGTATGATCGCCTGGCCCGCGAGGGTCCGCCCGTGGTCATCGCCGCGTGGCGCGAGCGCTCGGTGGCCTGGTGGGGCCGGCCGGTCGAGGCCCGATCCGGAGGTTCCGTGTTGCGAGGCGTCGCGCACGGCCTCGACGAACGCGGCGCCCTGTTGCTCGACCTCGAAGACGGCTCGCGGGTGGCCGTGGTGTCCGGGGACGTCTCGGAGCTGCGGTTGGCCGGCGGCGGTCCGCTTCCATGAGCCAATTCCTCCTCACCATCGACGCGGGAAACTCCAACACCGTCCTCGGCGTGCACGAGGGGGCCGACCTGCGCGTGCACTGGCGGCTGACCACGCGGCGCGAGCAGACGGCCGACGAATACGGCATCCTCGTACGCAACCTCTTCTCCGCCTCCGGGATCGACCCGAAGCAGGTCCTGGGCGTGGCCCTGGCCAGCGTGGTGCCGCCGCTCACGCCGGTGCTGGTCACGCTCTCACGCCAGTACCTCGGCCTGGAGCCGCTGGTGGTGGAGCCCGGCGTGCGCACGGGCATGCCCATCCTCTACGAGCCGCCTTCCGACGTGGGCGCGGACCGCATCGTCAACGGCGTGGCCGCGCTGGCCGCCTACGGCGGGCCGGTGATCGTGGTGGACTTCGGCACCGCGACCACGTTCGACGTGGTCACGCGCAAGGGCGAATACGTCGGCGGCGTGATCTGCCCCGGCGTCGGCATCAGCGCCGACGCGCTGTTCCAGCGCGCGGCCCGCCTGCCGCGCGTCGACGTGCGCAATCCCGGACGCGTCATCGGCCGCTCGACCGTCGGCTCCATCCAGTCCGGCATGTACTTCGGCTATGCGGCCATGGTCGAGGGGATCATCGGGCGCATCCGCGCCGAGCTGGGCGAGACCGCGCGGGTGGTGGCCACGGGCGGGCTGGCCGAGTCGCTGGCCGCCGAGATCCCGTCCATCGAAGCGGTCGATCCCGTCCTCACGCTCACGGGGCTCAGGCTGATCTGGGAGCGCAACCGGCCGTCCAAGGCGTGAGCGCCGCGGCGGTGACCGTCACCGATCCGGAAGCGGCCTACTACCAGGCGGTGGAGGAGTTCTTCGTCTCGCGGCGCGGCGACCCTCTCTTCCTCTCGAACGCGGACTGGCTGCTCATCCGCAAGTGGCGCCAGGCGGGCACGCCGCTGCGCATCGTGCTCCGCGGCATCGCGGACGCGCTCGACGCGCACGCCGTGTCCTGGAGCCGCAACCGGAAGGTCGGCAGCCTCGCCTACTGCGCCGCGGAGGTGGACGCGGCGCGCGAGCGCTGGCGGCGCGCGCTCGTCTTCGACCGGGAGGAGGGCACGCGCGTGGAGGACGCGCTGGCCGGGTTCGCGGATACCTTGCAGCAAGCGACCGGCCTCGGCCCGGCGGGCGCGGCGGCGGCGCGGGACCTGGCCGACGAGTTGCGCCAGCGCGCGGCCCGTCCGCAGGATCCGGCCGCCCTGGAATCGTGGCTCGCCGCGCAGGAGAAGGCCCTGGTCGAGCGCCTGGAGACCGATGCCGGACCGGCCGCCGTGTCCGCGCTCGAGGCGGCCGTGGACGCGGAGCTCGCTCCCTACCGCGAACGCATGCCGGCGCATGTCCTGTCCCAGATCCGCAAGGAGTCGGTCACGCGCCGGCTGCTCGAGTCTCGCGGCCTGCCGCGCCTGAGCCTGCTGCAGCTATAGGCTCGAAGCCTGTATCGCGAGGTGGCCTCGGTGGATCGCGGGAGGCGCGGTCCTATTTGGCGCTGTAGTGGATGATGCTCGCCTGGGAGTCCCGGTGCGCCGCCGCATCCCGGAGCTCTGCGAAGGCCTGGCCGATAGCGCGTCGTTCCTCGGGCGAGCGCTTCTGGCGCGCCGCTTCGAAGGCGGCTTCCACCTTGTCCAGGGCTTCGGCGTCGGGCACGATTTGCCAGAAGAACCGGAGGCCGGCGTCACCGGTGTGAACGAGCTCGGCATCGATTCCGTAGGCGGTCACGGCGCCGTCCTTGTAGAGCTGCTCCAGGACCGGCTTGGTGTACTTGTCGAAGAGCTCCTGGTATTCCTGTGCTTTGCCCGGGTGCATCTTCTGGACGGAGACGGTTCCGTATCCCTTGTCCGTCTTGACCGTGCGGCTTCTGTACGCGACCGAGCGCAGCAGCAGGTCGGCATGACGGGTTCCGGCAAAATCCGTGTCCTGCTTCCGACGCTCTTCGGGGGTGAGCTTGTTATCCGATTCGATCAGCGTCTCGAGCGCCTTCTCCAGGCTGGCCAGGCTCCTGGCCGAGAACCAGGTGGAGTGGGTGTACCCATCGGGGGTGTGGGTTGTCGTACGGTCGGCCCCGAACTCGGTGATGACCCCGTCGGCCAGCAGTTTCTCCATCAACGGGACCGTGTTCTTCTTCAGATCTTTCTCGTACGTACTCCAGTGGGGCCGAGCGATCTGCCACTGGGCCACTCGCGTATAGACGACGGGCTGGTCCTCCGCCCGCACTGTCGAAACCACGGCCAGGCCAACCACGCACCCGACGAGAGCGGCGGCCCATTGACGCCTTCTTCTGCTCATGAGGATTCTCCTTTTGTTGAATTGTGGCGGCTCGGTTGTTGAGGGGTGGCGGCTCGGTTGTTGAGGTGTGGCGGCTCGACTGGAGCGAAGCCAAGGGAGTATCGCTCATCGGCCACAGCGATGTCAATTGTTGCCGAGAGCCGCCCGACTCGCTCGCCGACCCATGCGCGCGCATGGTCCACGGCAATGGACGAAGACCGTTGCTCGTCTGATCATGCGCGAGCGGCGCAAGTGCGGCGTCGAGCGAACGCGAGACCTGTGCGCGGAGGGAGAGGCACGCCGGGGTAGAATCGACGGCACCCGACTCGGAAGTTCGCTCGGCCGGACGTGGCCCGCGCCGAAACGTCGGATCACATTCGAATGCAGCCCGGCGACGCCCTGGACGTGACCGTAGAGAAGGCCGTCTACCGCGGGCTCGGGCTGGCCCGGCACGAGGGGCAGGTCGTGTTCGTCCCGCGCGGCCGGCCCGGCGACCGGCTACGGGTGCGCGTGGAGTCCGTGACGCCCGGATACGCACGTGCGGTGACCGAGTCGGTCCTGTCGGAGGGACCGGCCCGGCGGGTGGCGCCGTGTCCCCTCTTTGACCAGTGCGGCGGCTGCGCGTATCAGCACGTCGACTATGCCGCGCAGCTCCGGCTCAAGGAGGACATCCTGCGCGAATCGCTCGCGCGCGCGGGCGTGGCGTGGGAAACGGCGATTCCGGTCGAGGCCTCGCCCGAGGAGGCATGGCGGACGCGCGCATCCTTCCACCTCCAGCAATCCGGCGGAGCGTGGCGCCTGGGCCTGCACGTCGAGGGCACGCACCGGGTGGTGGACCTCGAGCGTTGCCTGCAGATCTCGCCGGCCATGAACCGGACGCAGCGCGCGCTCCTCCGCGCGCTGGCCGGACGGCCGGACTGGGCGCGGCGGGTGGCGTCGCTGGACATGGCCGAATCCGGCGACGGGACGGCGCTGGTGGCGGCGCTGGAGACGGACCTCGACGCGTCCGGCGCGCCC
>DATKEG010000213.1:0-19602 GCA_035544515.1 Vicinamibacteria bacterium
GTCCGTTGACGCGAAGCGTCGCCTTCTCGTCGGACCGGTCCGCGAACCGGTAGAGGTCGCTGGGCACTGCCTCGCCGCGTGCCCAGCCCGGAACCCGGACGTAGACCTTGAACTCCCCCTCCCGGTCCGGGCTCACGGTGATGCGGACGGCGCCGTCCCAGGGATAACGGGTCTCCTGGACGAGCTTCACCTTGCGGCCCCCGGCCATCTCGACCTCGCCCGTGCTCGCCACGAAGAGGTTCACGTAGAGCGTGTCGTCCCGCTGTGCGTAGACGTAGCCGGGGACCGAGGCCAGGAAGCGCGTGACGTTGCCGGGGCAGCACGCCACGCCGAACCAGGGGCTGCGCTGGTGCTGGCCGGCCGACTCCAGCGGGTTCGGGTAGAAGAACGACTGGCCGTCGAGGGAGACGCCGGAGAGCAGGCCGTTGTAGAGCGTCCGCTCCATGACGTCCACGTACCGGGCGTCCGCGTGCAGCAGGAACAGCCGGTGGTTCCAGTAGTCGTTGCCGATGGCGGCGCAGGTCTCGTTGTAGGCGCTCATGTTGGGCAGCTCGTAGTCGAGCCCGAACGCCTCGCCGGAGCTGGTCGACCCGATCCCGCCGGTGAGATAGAGCTTCTTCTCGACCACGTTCCGCCAGATGCGGTCCATGGCGTCCACGTAGCCCTGCTCGCCGGTGAGCGCGGCCACGTCGGCCATGCCCGAGTACATGTAGGTGGCGCGCACGGCGTGGCCGACCGCCTCGCTCTGCTCGACCACCTTCTGGTGCGACTGGTTGTACTTGCGCCCGGCCCCTTCGGTGCCGTCGGGCCCGCGCTCGTCGAGCAGGAACTTGGCCAGCGCCAGGTAGCGCGCATCGCCGGTGACCCGGTAGAGCTTGACCAGTCCCATCTCGGTGATCTGGTGCCCGGGCCAGATCGACCGCTTGCCGGGCCCGAAGGTCCGGTCCAGCAGCTCCGCCGTGCGCAACGCCACGTCCAGGAGCGTCCGTTTGCCGGTGGCCTGGTAGTGCGCCACCGCCGCCTCGTAGAGGTGGCCCAGGTTGTAGAGCTCGTGGCTGTCCACCTTCTCCAGGACCCAGCGCTCCTTGCCCGCCCAGCGATGGGGGTTCGCGGGGTCGATGGTGCGGGTCGTGTAGAGGTAGCCGTCCTTCTCCTGGGCGGCGGCGATCTTCGCGATGAGAGTGTCGAGATACGCCTCCAGCGCGGGATCGGGCTTGACGCTGAGCGCGTAGGCCGCGCCCTCGATCACCTTGTAGACGTCGGTGTCGTCGAAGGGATACCCGGGGGGCGACTTGTCCGCGAGCGCCTCGCCCCGCAGCGCCGCCGCCGCCCGCTCGAAGTGGGAGACGCGCTTCGTCTCCTCGCTCTTCTGGAACGCGAACGGGATCGTCACCGTCCGGTTGACCTCGATGCGCGGCCGCCAGAACGTGTCGTCGAAGCGCACCGCGGTGAAGGGAACCGGCTGTACGGGGTAGTCGCGGGCCGTCGCTCGCAGGACTGGGACGGCGCCGGCGCCGAGGGCGAGGGTGACCGCGACGGAGCGTGCACTGTTCTTCATGGGCAGGCCCTCAAGAACGCGACCGTGGCCGCAGGACGATGACGGACACCGAACGCGGCGGCAGCGACACGTCGAAGCGGCCGCCCGCCGCGATCGGCCCACCGCGTGGCCGGACTGCGTCCGGCGTGGCGAAGCTGTTGTACGTCTGCAGGCTCTCCGCCGTGATCACGTGCCAGACCCCCGCCGGTTCGACCTCCACGCCACGCAGCTCGATGCGCGTGCCGACGGCGCTCGCCGGGTCTGTGTTCACCACCTTGAGGTAGATCGCGGAACGGTCGGCGGACCGGCTGGCGACGGCGTCGAGCACGGGCACGCCCGTGCCCTCGCGGCTGCTGTCGAAGGCGGGTCCCTCCACCGTCGTCCGCAGGCGCTCGCGCCCAAGGTGCTGGTTGTAGAGCAGGTTCACGTGGTAGAGCGGCGTGACGAACACGCGGTCGCGGCTGGCCTGGATGAGGCCGCCCGGCCACCCGTTGACCAGGTCGGACTCGGCCGTCATGGCCACCCGCGGGCTGCTGCGCTCGAACACGTTCATGAGCCGCGCTCCGTAGAGCGCCGCTTCCATCGAGTGCTGGCGGGTCTCGGGCAGGTCCAGCCCCCACTCGTTGATCGCGAGCCGGATGGTTCGGCCCTTCGCCTCCCGCGCGATCAGCCGCTCCACGTCGCGATAGAACCGCTCGTAGAAGAGCGGCCGGGCCATGAGGTTGCGCGCGTCCCCGGCCAGGTCCTTGCGGCCGTAGTAGTGGTGGATGGCCAGGTAGTCGATGAGCCCCCCGGCCGTCCGCAACACAGTGCGGTTCCAGTCCATGTCGTTGTCGCCGACCGCGATCAGCTCGATGGTGGGATCCACGGCCCGCATGGCCTCGGCGTACCGCACGGCGTGGCGGGCGTAGGTGGCGGCGTCGGAGTGCCCGCGCACCCAGTCGCCCCAGATCTCGTTGCCCAGCTCCCAATACTTCACCCTGTAGGGTTCCGGATGGCCGTTGGCGGCGCGCTGGGCGCCGTACCGCGAGGTCGCCGGCCCGTTGCAGTATTCGACCCAGGCCGCCGCCTCCTCCGCGGTCGCGCCCCGCCCTTCGACGTTCACCGTGATCGACGGCTCCGCGCCCACACGGCGGCTCAGCGCGACGAACTCGTCCGTCCCGATGTCGCCGGGCTCCGGCTCGTTCTTCCAGGACAGGTTCGTCCAGATCGGCCGCCGGTCGCGCGGCCCGACGCCCCACGTCCAGTGGTAGTCCTGCGCCACGTTGCCGCCGGGCCAACGCAGGAACGCGGGGCGCAGCGCCGCCACGAGCGCCTCGACGTCGGCCCTCACCCCGCCCACGGCGTCCCCCGGCAGCAGCGACACCTGGTCCACCCACAGGCGTCCCGTTCCCTCGAAGAGGAACGCGAGCCGGGCGTGCGGATCGGAGCGGTCCGGACGCAGCGTGAACGCGTAGCGCCTCCAGTCGCCCTCGATGTCCCGGACCTCCGCCTCGGCGTGTGTCCGCCCGCCGGGCAGGTCTTCCTCCAGCGCCACCACGACGCGCCCCTCGTAGCCCGTCGTCTTGAGCCAGAGGTAGCCGTCATAGGCGAGACCCGCGCGCACCGGGATGCGGGGCTGGTAGATCCCGTGCCGCTCGATGATCCCGCCGCCGGCGTCCACGCGCAGCGCGTGCTGGAGCGGCTTGTCTTCGAAGAGGTCGAGCGAGACGGGATAGGCGACGGAGCCGTCCCAGGCAAAGACGAGGCCGTAGTCGTCGTTGCGGTCGTCGGGATACCGCTCCCAGTCGCGGGAGAGACCGATCGCGTTCGCCGCCTCCTCGAAGCCGCGGTTCTTCACCAGCTCGGCGGACAGCCCGCCCTTGATGCCTTCGTACATGAACTCGAGGAACTGGCCGTAGAGCCGCGGATCGATGCGGCCCTCGACGCGCCCGGCATCGATGACGATGCGGGCCTGGTCGGACTGGGCGCGGGCGATTGGAAGCGCGCAGGCCAGGACGAGCCCGGCGAGCGCGCAGCGCCTCCGGAGGTCGCTCATCACGGGTTGCGGACGAAGACCACCGTGGGATCGACGGGGTAACGGCCGAACCGCGCGCCGTAGACGGCGAGGCCACCCGGCAGCGCGTCGTCCACCTCCAGGCGGATCTGCAACGAGCCAGCGGCCGCGGCCCGCTCGAGCGCCGCGCGCGGGATCGGGACCTCGAGCAGGTAGCCGTACGACCCCGCCTCGCGCAGTTTGCGGTCCTTGAGCTGCGCGTGCCAGGACAGGATCCCGCGATGATCGGCTGGGTCGTCCGCCAGCTCGTGGCGGCCCGCGACGACGCCGTTGACCCGCACCGTCACCGCGCTCGGGAAGCGCACCTCGTCCGTCATCGGGTAGGCGTTCGGGTTGCGGCTGGGGTCGTGCGTGCCGCGGCCGCGCATGTAGTCGCCGCCCATCTCCGCGGCATCCTGCCGGTCCTTGCCGTAGAGCTGCTTGGCGGAGGCCTCGACCAGGAACGCGGCCGTGGCCACCTCCGCCGGCTGCAACCCGTCCGGCCAGGGCACGCGGTACTCGAAGTGCCCGGATCCGGCCCCGTTGACCTTCAGCCCGTCGAGCACGTTCCACTGCTTGAGCGACCAGCGGGCGTCCGCGAAGCGCGCCGGGTCGACGCGCGCCACGCGTGCCTTGCGCCCGTCCGGCAGCGTGACCTCGTCCGGCCGCGCGCCCTCGACCACGAAGGTGGTGAAGTTGCGGTGCAGGACGACGCCCGCGCGGTCGGTCAGCTCGACGGCGAGCACCGCCACTCCGGGTTCTCCCGGCATGGGCACCGACAGGGGGTCCAACGCCTGGGACATCCAGGGACGATAGGGCACGCTCCGGCTCGTCGTGAACGTCGTCCGCGTCCGGCCCAGGGTGTCGGTGGCCTCCAGGCGCGCCCGCAGCATGAGCCCGTCGCCGAACGCGCTGCTTCCGGTCAGGAACGAGGCCCACAGCGGCACGTCCACGGTTTCGCCCGCCTTCACGGAAAGGCTCAGGTCGGCGGGGGTGCCCACGGCGACGTAGAGCGGCGCATGGAGGTCCCGCAGTGTCATGCCGGGGGCGAGATCCTCCAGGCCCGTGAACTTCTCGCTGCGGTCGAAGCGCCAGTACCCGTTCCACTCGTTGATGACGTCGTGGTGCTCGGTGTAGAGCCAGCCCGCCACCTTCGGATGGCGGCGGAACGCGTTGACCGCCCGGTGGTAGTCCCAGCTCCAGTCCACGTCGCCGGTCGAGCCCTCGTAGCCCCACACGTTGCCGAACTCGCTGTTGATGTTGGGCTGGCGGTCCTGCTTGTAGCCGGCCTCGAAGTTCCAGGTCGAGCCGGGATGCGTGCCCTGGCTGACCTTGGCGAGCTCCTCGTCCCAGGCCCAGCCCGGCAGGTAGGCGTGCCACGAGTTGAGGTCGGTCTCCGTGTGGCCGCGCCCGCAGCAGACCGAGTTGTCCTCGACGAGCCGCGTCGGGTCGAGCGACTTGGCCAGCCGGTAGACCGAGGCCACCCACTGCTGCGTCTCGGGCTGGTAGACCCGCTCGGGCTTCTCCTGGCCCGGCTTCGGCACGTTCGTGTAGAGGCCCCACGTCTCGTTGAAGGGCACCCAGGAAAAGATGGACGGATGGTTGTAGTCGCGCCGGACCATCTGGCGCAGCGCGTGCTCGACGTCCTGCCGCATCTCCTTGGTGGGCTCGCCCCACGAGTTGGGCACGTCGGCCATGATCAGCAGCCCGAGCCGGTCGGCCCAGTAGAGCTTGCGGGGCAGGGCCACCTTGACGTGCACGCGCAGGCCGTTGAGGCCGATCTGGCGGGAGCGCAGCACCTCGTCCCGGACGAAGGCGTCGGTGGGGAAGGTATAGAAGCCGTCGGGATGGTAGGCCTGGTCGAGCGCGAGCTGCAGGTACACCGGCTGGCCGTTGAGCGCGACGTAGCGATGGTCCGTGCCGGGCAGGTCCACCACCGAGATCGTGCGCATCCCGAAGTACGTCTTGACGACGTCCGCGGCCTTTCCCGTGCCGCCCAGGCGCGCCTCGACCTCGTAGAGGAAGGGATCGTCCAGCGTCCAGAGGCGCGCATCGGGGATCGCCACCTCGAACCGGGCCCAGCTTTCGCCGCGGGGGATCCGCCGTTCCACCGGGGCCAGTTCCGGGGCCTGGAACGCCAGGCGCAGCGTCAGGTCCTCCGACGCCGCTTCGAGCAGCCGGGCGTCGACCGTCACCTTCTTCGCCTCGACGTCGGGTGAGAAGTGCAGGTCGCCGAGCGCCGCCCCCCCCCGCGCCTCCAGGTAAGGCGTCTGCCAGATGCCCCGCGCGTTGCCGTAGCCCTGCTTGCCTTCGAGCTTGAACGCGCGGTCCACGTCGTCCACGCGAAGGGTCAGGCGCTGCGGCGTGCCCGGACGCACGTGCGGCGTCAGCTCGAACTCGAACGGCGTGTAGCCGCCCTGGTGCTCGCCCAGCTTCTGCCCGTCGAGCCAGGCGGTGGTGTGCCAGTCGGCGGCGCCCACGACCAGGAAGACGCGCTGGCCCTGCCAGGCCGACGGCACCTCGATCGTGCGCGCGTACCAGCCGATCTTCGCCTCGTCGGGGACACCGGAGAGCGCCGATCCCCAGGGGAACGGCACCGTGATCGCCAGCGGGAAGTCCACCCTCCCCTGCGGCCACGCCTGGCCCAACCCCTCGTCGCCGGCGTCGAAGCGGAACTGCCAGGTGCCGTTCAGGTTGACCCACGCCGGCCGCTCGAAGTCCGGACGCGGGTGCTCCGGCAGCGGAATGTCCTGCTGGGCGTAGCCGGCGCCGGCCAGCAGCACCGTGGCCGCGAGCGCGGCCGATCCAGCCAGCAAGCGGGACCGGCGATTGCGTTCCTTCATCGACGGCCTCGCGCCCTCGATCGCCCCTTCCACCGCCACCAGCGTCCCGGGGTCCATGCCCGGATACGACCGCGGCCTGGGCGGGACGAGGGTGGCCAGGCCCATACGGAGACTCGAAAGGAAGGGTCGTCTCGTCGTCATCATCGATCTCCCCGGTCTCGGCACCTCGGGTGAGGCGCGCCTTCAGGCGATCCGCAACTCGAGGGCGACCGCGGCCTGCTTCGGAACGGTCACCTGCGCCGCGTCGCCGCCGATCCGTACGGTCAGTCCCGACAGGGTCACGTTGTCGGGGTCGTCGAACGTGTTGGTGGCCGTCATCTCCTCGTGCGTCAACACCGTCCCTCGACCCTCGGCCAGCCGGCCGCCGCCGCTCACGCGGATGCGTGCGGTGACGGCGTCGCTGACGGACGGGTTGGTCAGGGTCACGGTGACCCGCCGGTCGCGGATCGACGCGGAGCCCGAGAGCCCGGCCAGCGTCGCCGATCCGGCCAGCAGCGGCACCGCCAGCTCGGGGACCTCGATCCGCATCGGCACCAGGCGCGCTCCCATGTGGGGCCGGTACATCTCGAAGGCATAGTACGCCGGTGTCCGGGTGTACCGGTCCTCGACCGCGGCGAACAGCGAGTGCAGGCAGTTGATGGTCTGCGCCACGTTGGCCATCTCGATCTTCTCCGCGTGGCGGTTGAAGATGTCGAACGTCATGGCGGCGTGCAGCGCGTCCCGCAGCGTGATGGTCTGGCTGAGCAGGTAGGCCGGCCCGAGCTCGGTGCCGCCGCGGTACCAGTTGCCCCACTCGTCGATGACGAACTTCGTGTGGTGCTCGGGGTCGTGCCGGCCCATGAGGCGCCAGTGGTCCTCGACCACGTTCTCGATGCGCGCGCCCTTGTGGAGGACGGCGTACCAGCCCTTCTCGTCGAAGGCGGCGCCGGCTTCGGGGGTCTGTCGGAAGTCCGTGTAGTAGTGCAGGGCGTAGCCGTCCACGCGCGCGCGGTGACGGCCCAGGCCCTCGAAGAAGCCCTCGGTCCAGCCCGGGTCCCCGTCGGCGGAGTGGCCGCGCGGGCCGACGGCGACGAGGTACGGCCGCGTGTACATCGGGAACTGCGCCACGAACTTGCGGAACTCGGTGGCGTACTCGGCGCCGGTCATGTTGCCGCCGCAGCCCCAGGACTCGTTCCCCACGCCCCAGTACTTGACCGCGAACGGCTCGCGCGCGCCGTTTCGCGCGCGCTCGTCGGCCAGGGAGGCCGTGCCGGGAGGGGCGTTGCAGTAGGCCACCCAGTCGTAGAACTCCTGGGGCGTGCTCGAGCCGACGTTCGCCGCCACATAGGGCTCGGCGCCGACCAGCCGGCAGAGGCGCATGAACTCGTGGGTGCCGAACTGGTTGGTCTCGGTGGCGCGCACCCCCGGGGGCATGCGCGGCTCCCAGAAGTTGTAGGTGCGCGGCCGCTTGTCCGCGGGCCCGATGCCGTCGCGCCAATGGTACCCGTCCGCGAAGCAGCCGCCCGGCCAGCGCAGGTTCGGCGCGCCGATGCGCTTCATGTCGTCCACGAAGCGCTGGCGGATCCCGTCGACGTTCGCGATCTTCGAGCCGCGGCCGACCCAGATGCCGTCGTAGATGACGCCGCCGAGGTGCTCGATGAAATGCCCGTAGATGTGCGGGCTGATCACGGGGCCGGGCCGGCCGGGCGCCAGCTCGATCTCGGCCTCGGCGGCGAGGACGGAGCGGGAGCCGGCCAGCGCGCCGAGCCCGGCGCCGGCGGCGGTCTCCAGGAACGCGCGTCGCTGCATACGGGTATCCCTCCTCTCCGGCCTGCTTCTCCCGAGCTAGGCGGTGGCGAGCTGGACCACGCTGTACGAGCGCGGGGGCAGCTTGAACGTCATCGAGGCCGCCGGACGCGGCGTCTCCAGCGGACGGGGAACCACCAGCCGCGGCTGCTCGAACGTGTTGGCGGCCTTGAGGTCCGTGCCGGTCAGCGTCTCGCCGGCGAGCACGCGCGCGGGCGTGAGGTCGCGACAGTCCAGGGTGAGGTCGCGCTCGTTCTGGAGGTCGCGGTTGAGCATGAAGAGGCAGAGCTGGCCGTTGCGCGGATCGAGGGTGGCCGTGACGTCCAGGTAGGGCACCTGGTCGTCGCGCGCGAAGTCGGGGCGCAGTCCCTGGGCCTTGATCGGGTACGTCTCGGACTCCACGCGCAGGTCGAGCACGCGCCCGTGCGCGTACTGGAGCGCCCAGGCGTAGGGGTAGTAGATCGTCTGCCGCAGGACCGAGGTGGCATTGGTCATGAGCGGCGCGATGACGTTGACGATCTGGGCCAGGCAGCCCACGCGCGTACGCTCGGACTGGCGCAGCAGCGAATTGAGGAACCCGCCCACGAGCAGCGCGTCCTCCAGGTTGTAGACCTCCTCCAGCAGGGGAGGAGCGAACTTCCGCTGGCCGTTGGCGAACAGGCCGCCCCGCGCCCGGTACCACACGTTCCACTCGTCGAAGGAGAGCCACAGGCGCTTGGGCGACTTGCGCACGCCCTGAACGTAGTCGCACACCGCGGCGATCTCCTGGATCTGGCGCTCCATGTCCAGGTTCATGGCCAGGTAGCGGGTGCTGTCGTTGCCGGTGAGCTGCGGCGTGTTGCCGTAGTAGTTGTGCAGCGAGATCCCGTCCACCTGGTCGTAGCACTCCTCGAGCACCTCGCGGTCCCACACCAGGTAGGTGGGCAGGATCGTGTTGCTCGATCCGCAGGCGATGAGCTGCAGGCCGGGATCGATCACGCGGATCTGGCGCGCGGAGTCGCGCGCCTTGCGGCCGTACTCGCGCGCGGGCATGTGTCCCATCTGCCAGGGACCGTCCATCTCGTTCCCCAGGCACCAGGTGCGGACGTTGTGCGGCTGCTCGTAGCCGTGCTCCCGGCGCAGGTCGCTCCACTTCGTGCCCTTGTCCACGTTGCAGTACTCGACCCAGGCCACCGCCTGCTCGGGCGTGCCCGTGCCCAGGTTGAAGCCGAAGAGCGGCTCCGTGCCCACGAGCTTGCACCACTCGACGAACTCGTTCGTCCCGAACTGGTTCGTCTCGAGCGAGTTCCACGCGCGCTCGAGGACCGTGGGACGCTTGTCCTTGGGGCCCACCCCGTCGAGCCAGTTGTAGCCGGAGACGAAGTTGCCGCCGGGGTAGCGCATGATGGGCACGCCCATCCCCTTCACCTCCGCGGCCACGTCCTGGCGGAAGCCCCTGGCATCGGCCAGCGGCGAGCCGGGCTCGTAGACGCCGGTGTAGATGGCGCGCCCGAGGTGCTCCAGGAACGCACCGAGCAGCCGGCGGTCCATGTCCGCGCGGTAGCGGTCGCGCAGGAGGAACGCGCGCGCGGGACCGCGCGTCTGCGCGTAGCCGAAGCCGGGCAGCCAGGAGCCGGCGGCCAGGGCGGCGCTGGAACGGCAGAGGACGGCCAGGAAGGCGCGGCGATCGGTCGCGTGATTCATGGTTGTGGGAGCATAGCTCATATGGTATGACGATTGGAACATCTCACTTACGTTCGCCGCGGCTTTCGGGAGGCCATTTGTGACCGCTCGCCGACTGTTCCTCGTGTGCCTGCTCGTGCCGGTGATGGTGGGCCGGGGGCCCGCGCTGCGCTCGGCGCCGCCCGAGCGCTTCCCCGTGACCATTCAGGTCGACGCCGGCCGGCCCGGCGCCGACCTCGCGCCGATCTGGCGCTTCTTCGGCGCGGACGAGCCCAACTACGCCACGATGAAGGACGGCCGCAAGCTGCTCGGCCAGCTCGGGCAGCTGGGCCCGCACCCGGTCTACTTCCGGACGCACAACCTGCTCAACACCGGCGATGGCACGCCCGCCCTGAAGTGGGGCAGCACGAACGCCTACACGGAGGACGCGCAGGGCCGGCCCACCTACGACTGGACGGTCCTGGACCGCATCTTCGACACCTACCGCGACCGGGGCGTGAAACCCTACGCCCAGATCGGGTTCATGCCGCAGGCCCTCTCCGTGAAGCCCGAACCCTACCAGCACGAGTGGCGGCCGGGGCTGCCCTACAACGACGTGTACACGGGCTGGGCGCACCCGCCCAAGGACTACGGCAAGTGGGCCGAGCTGGTGCACCAGTGGGTCAGACACGCCGTGGACCGGTACGGCGCGGCCGAGGTCGAGCAGTGGTACTGGGAGGTCTGGAACGAGCCCAACATCCCCTACTGGCAGGGGACGGCGGAGGAGTTCCGCAAGCTGCACGACTACGCGATCGACGCCGTGCGGCGCGCGCTGCCGGCAGCGCGGGTGGGCGGCCCGGACACGGCGGGCGGCGGAGGCCAGTTCCTGCGCGACTTCCTCGAACACTGCCTGCGCGGCACGAACCACGCCACCGGGAAGAAGGGCACGCCGCTCGACTTCATCGCCTTCCACGCCAAGGGGGCGCCGCGGTACGTGGACGGCCACGTGCAGATGGGGATCGCCCGCCACCTGCAGACGATCGACGGCGCCATGGCCATCGTCGCCTCGTTCCCCGAGCTGAAGCAGACGCCGATCGTGATCGGCGAGTCCGACCCCGAAGGCTGCGCGGCCTGCCAGGGCCCGCAGCTCGGCTACCGCAACGGCACCATGTACTCGAGCTACACCGCGGCCAGCTTCGCCCGCAAACACGACCTGGCGGCCAGGCACGGCGTGAACCTGGAGGGCGCCTTGACCTGGGCCTTCGAGTTCGAGGACCAGCCCTACTTCGCCGGCTTCCGGGCGCTGGCCAGCAACGGCATCGAGCTGCCGGTGCTGAACGTCTTCCGCATGTTCGGGAAGATGGGCGGGCGGCGCCTTCCGGTGCGGAGCACGGGCGATGCGGGGCTGGAGGCGATTCTCGAGGACGGTGTGCGCGGGACGCCGGACGTGTCGGCCCTGGGCAGCCTCGACGGACGCAAGCTCTCCGTGATGGCCTGGCACTACCACGACGACGACGTGCCCGGGCCGGACGCCGCCGTGGAGCTGCTCGTGAGCGGCCTACCGGCGGAGGGCGAGGCGCGTCTGGTCCACTACCGCATCGACGAGGGCCACAGCAACTCGTACGCGCTCTGGAAGAGGATGGGCTCGCCGATCGCGCCCGACGCCAACCAGTACGCACAGCTGCTGGCCGCCGCCCAGCTCGCGCGCATGGTGGCCCCGGCCACGGTCAGCCTGACGAACGGCCGGGCGTCGCTGCGTTTCGCGCTGCCCCGCCAGGCGGTCTCGCTCGTGGTGCTGGAGTGGTGACCGCGCCTACGGGCGCAGGATGACCTTGACCACCGGCTCCTTGCGCGTGGACAGCAGGTCGAACGCCTGCGCGAAGTCCGCCAAGGGAAAGCGGTGGGTGATGAGCGGCCGGACCTCCACGCGGCCGCTCTCGATGAGCGTGAGCGCCTCGGCGTAGTCCCGGCTGGCGTAGGCGAACACGCCGTGCACGTGGAGCTCCTTGAGCGCGAAGACGTCGCCGTCCAGGAGCGGGCGCCTCCCGCCGCCGGCGATGCCCATCAAGGCCACCACCCCGCCGCGGCGCGCCAGCTCCAGGGACAGGGGCACGGCGCTCTCGTGGCCGACCGCCTCCAGCACGACGTCCGCGCCGCGCCCGCCGGTGAGCGCGCGAACGCGGGGCACGGGGTGCTCGTCGATGGTCACGTAGTCGGTGGCACCCACCTGGCGCGCGATCGTCTCGTTCGTCCGGCTCCGCGTGACCACCACGGTGCGCGCCGGCTGCCACTGCTGCACGCAGGCGACCGCGAGCAGGCTCAGCGTCCCCGAGCCCAGCACCGCCACCGTGTCTCCCGGCTGAACCGTGGCCAGCCGGAGCGCGTGGACCACGCAGGCGAAGGGCTCGCTCAGGGCGGCGGCCTCGAAGGAGAGCGCGTCCGAGAAGGGATGCGCGAGGTCCGCGCGCGCGGCCACGTATTCGGCGAAGCCCCCGGGCCTCGTGAAGCCGTGCTCGTCGTACGTCGCGCAGAGGTTCGTCTCCCCACGCCGGCACCAGGGACACGTCCCGCAGAAGTTGTGCCCTTCCACGGCCACGCGCTGTCCGACCTTCAGCCCCTGGACGCCCGGCCCGAGCTCTTCCACGGTGCCGCACCACTCGTGCCCCGGGATCACCGGGTACTTGACGTACGCCTCCGGCCGCGTCCCCTTCCAGATCTCGACGTCGCTCATGCAGATGCCGGCCGCGCCCACGCGCACGAGGACCTGTCCCTCCGCGGCCCGCGGACGACCTTCGTCCTGGAAGGACGCATGGTGTGGCGTGCTGATGACGACGGCCTTCATGGCGCTGGCGCCTCGCGGTCGCCCGTATATGCGGGCCGACGCCCCGCGGCGGTGGCACAGTTCGGCCATGACGCTGCTCCTGGACGTGACCCTCCTGGTGGCCGCGCCCTAGAGCGTCCGTGGTGCGTGCTCTCGATCGCAGAGACCGCTGCCGCGCCGGGACTACCGTCTGATCCCAGCGCCCTCGACCACCGTGACATAGCGGTCCACCGGCACGTCGGTGAGGCGCTCCACCGCGCCGCTCGGCTGCGGCCACTTGATCTCGAGCCAGTCCAGCTTCGTCGCCGCGCCCAGGCCGAGCACCTCGCGGGGGTCGTGCGACGAGAGGTAGCTCCCGCCGCCGGTCTTGAAACGCGAGCGCTTGACCCCACCGGCCGACCACGTGATGAGCGCGCCGATCGCGTCGCGGTTGCACTTCGTCCCCTGCAGCCGCAGCCCCACCCAGTGGTTGCCCGCCCCGGCGTGGTTGCGCAGGAGGACGGGGGCCTCGCCGTTGTTTCCGACGAGCACGTCGAGCTTCCCGTCGTTGTCGAAGTCGCCGACGGCCATGCCCCGGGCGGGGAACGACTTCTCGAACACGGGCCCGGCCTGATGGCTGATGTTGCGCAGGCGCGTGCCGTCGCCCCGAAAGAGAAGGAGCGGCTCCTTGTACCTCACCTGCGTCGCGTACTGGTCCACCTGGTCGTCGGGGTGTCCGTTGGCCAGGAAGAGGTCCAGGTGCCCGTCGTTGTCGAAGTCGAAGAAGCGCAGGCCCCAGCCGCTCATGAGCCGCGTGGCCTGGGCGACCTCGTTGGCATGGGCGACGTCCGAAAACGACTCGTCGCCGTTGTTGCGGTAGAGCGAGAACATCTCCTGGTCCACGTTGGCCACGAACAGGTCCTGCCAGCCGTCCTGGTTGAAGTCTCCGGCGTCCACGCCCATGCCCGACCGCGGCTGGCCGTTCGCCCCGAATCCGACCTCGGAGGGCAGCCCGATCTCCTCCCACTTCCCCTGGCCGCGGTTGGCGAAGAGGAAGTTCTGCACGGTGTCGTTGGCCACGAACAGGTCCAGGCGGCCGTCGTTGTTGATGTCCGTGGCCACCACGCCCAGCGCCTTGCCCAGCGCGCGGCGGATGTCGGTGCCGGCGCTCACCTCCGTGAACGTCCCGTTGCCGTTGTTGTGGAAGAGCAGGCTTGGCGTGGGCTTGAAGATCCGCGGGATGCAGTAGTAGCGCCGGCCGAGCTTGTTGTCGCCGCAGAAGACGTGTTTACCCAGGCCGAACTCCACGAAGCTGCACAGGAACAGGTCCAGCCGCCCGTCGTTGTCGTAGTCGAACCAGGCGCCGCTCGTCGTCCAGCCCGGTGCGGCCACGCCCGCCTTCTCCGTGACGTCGGTGAAGGTGCCGTCCCCGTTGTTGTGGTACAGGATGCAGCGGCCGTACGCCGTCACCAGGATGTCGGGATAGCCGTCGTTGTCGTAGTCGCCCACGACGGCTCCCATCCCGAAGGTGCCGCCGGCCACGCCCGCCTTGTCCGTCACGTCGGTGAACGTGCCGTCGCGGTTGTTCTTGTAGAGCGCGTTCTTCGGCGGCTTGTCGGGCTTGTAGAAGTCGCTCGTGCCGCTGTTGACCATGTAGACGTCCATCCAGCCGTCGTTGTCGTAGTCGAAAAAGGCGACGCCCGGCCCCATGGTCTCGGGCAGGTAGCGCTCGGGCGACATGGCGTTCTCGTGGACCCAGGTCAGGCCGCTCTTCGAGGACGGCACTTCCTCGAACAGCGGGGCGGCGGCGGGCGCGGCCCAGAGGCGCCCGGCCTGCCGCGGCGCGAACAAGCCGTGGAGGGTCGCCGCTCCGGCCATCTCGAGCAGCCTGCGGCGCGACACGGTCGTCGGGGGAGTCTTGACGCGCATGGAAGATGCTGCCGCCGCTCTGGCCCGCGGCGAAGGGGAAAGACTACCATGTCGCGTGCCCAACCGCCGGATCGCCGGCCCGCGCGCGTGGAGGCCCGTGGCCGCTCTGGCGGCCCTGGCTCTCGCCTGCGCCGTCCTCTCGACCGCCGGGCCCGGCGACTCGCGGCCACGGCTGCTGGTCCTGACCGACATCGGCGGCGATCCGGACGACATCCAGTCGCTGCGCCGGCTGATGCTTTACGCGAACGAGTTCAGGATCGAGGGGCTGGTCGCCTCCGCCAGCGGCACGCCCGGCGAGGTCGGCCGGGACGTGACGCGTCCCGACCTCATCCGGCTGGTGCTGGACGACTACGCCGCCGTGCGGGACAACCTCGCTCGCCACGCGCCCGGCTACCCGCGGGCGGACGAGCTGCGGCGGGTGGTCGGGAGCGGCAGCCCGCTCCGCGGCGTGTCCCATCTCGGCGTGGGCCGCTCGACGGAGGGCTCGCAGCTGATCGCGGCCGCCCTGCGGGCGAGCCCGGAGCCTCTTTACGTGGCGGTCTGGGGAGGGGCGCACGACCTCGCGCAGGCGCTGCACGACGTGCGCGAAGCGTCTCCGCCCGGCACGGCCGGGCAGGTCGTGTCGCGCTTGCGCGCCTACGCCATCGCCGACCAGGACGGCGGAACGGGGGCGTGGATCCGCCGCGAGTTCGAGGACGTGCGCTACGTCGAGACCGGCCCACCCGGCATGGACCGTTTCGCGGCGCTGTTCCGGGGCATGTACCAGAACGACTCGCCCGGCGGCGGAGTGCCGCTGCCCCTGGTCGACGACGAGACCGCGGCCTCGAACCAGGAAGCCTGGGTCGAGGAGCACGTCCGCAGCGGCCACGGCCCGCTCGGCGCCGGCTATCCGCTGGTGGTCCAGAACCCTCCGGCCCCGCGCCACACGCGCGGCGTTAAGGAGGGCGACACGCCGTCGTGGTTCTTCGCCTTCGCCAACGGCCTCGGCGATCCGGACCAGCCGACCTGGGGCGGCTGGGGCGGCCGGTTCCGGCCCGGCCAGGGCGGACACTTCACGGATGCCGAAGACGACCACCCCTCGGGCTCGGCCGACGCCGCCGTGCGCCGCAAGTGGACGGTGGCGCGCTGGCGGCGCGCGTATCAGAACGACTTCCGGGCGCGCATGGATTGGTGCGTGCAGCCGTTCGCGCGCGCCAACCACAACCCGGTCGCGGCCGTGAACGCCGACCGGTCACGGCGGCCGCTGCGCCTCGACGTGCGTCCGGGCGAACGGATGGTCCTCGACGCCGGCGGCTCCACCGATCCCGACGGCGATCGTCTGGGATTCCGCTGGTGGGTCTACCGGGAGGCGTCCAGCGGCGACGCGGCCGTCGCGCTTTCGGGCGCGGACGGGCCGCGCGCCACGGCTTCGGTGGCGGCTGAAGGAGCGGGGACGGTCCACGTCGTCCTGGAGGTCTTGGACGGCGGCACGCCGCCGCTCAGCGCGTACCGGCGCGTGCTGCTACAGGTCGGCGTTCCGCCTCGGCCGCCGGCTTCGCGCCGCTGACGCGCCGGTTCTCCCACAGCTCCACCCAGGCCCCCGTCTCGAGCGCGAAGTTGCCGACGACGAGGTCGATGTCGCCGTCGCCGTCGTAGTCGGCGGCGTCGAGGGTCACGTGCTGCCCCCCTACCTCGAGGGTCCGGCGCTCGAAGCGGCCGGGCGAAACCTGCTCGAGCCACACGAGCGAAGCGGCCGGCCCGCGCGGCCGGTCCGCGGCGCCGCGCGGCGCCGGGACGAACGCGGCGGCCACCACGTCGAGGTCGCCGTCGCCATCGAGGTCCACGGCCAGCGCGCGGTGGACGCCGGGCAGGTTCGCCAGCTCGTGCTCCCGGAACGACAGGCCGCCGCGGTTCTCGAGCCAGCGGATGCCGTGGTACGGCTTGACCAGAAAGTCGTCGAGCATGTCGCCGTTGGTGACGAGCACGTCGAGGTCGCCGTCGCCGTCGAAGTCCACCAGCTCCAGTCCCGAAGAGCCCCACGCGGGATGCGGCGCCGCGTGCAGCGTCTGCGGCCGGAACCCCCCTTTGCCGTCCCCCAGGAACGCCACCACCGCTTCGTGGTGCTGGGAGATGAGGGCCACGAAATCGAGCTTGCCATCGCCGTCGAGGTCGACGACCGGCACGTGGATGGCCCCCTGGCGTGGGTCGATCTCGCGCTTGACGAACACCGGAGCGCCTCCACGCCCGCCGCGGTTCTCGAGCAGGAAGATCCCGCCGACCTCGCGCCACCCGAACGCGGCCACGATGAGGTCGACGTCGCCGTCGCCATCCACGTCGGCGGGGCGCACGTCGGCCACGCGCGGCAGCCCGGTGGCGAGCGTGTGGACCTCGTAGCCGCCCTCCTTCGTCCGTCTCAGCCACACGACGCTGCCCCGTGTGTAGTCGCCGGGGGCGACGCCCCCGAGGTCCGCGACCACGAGGTCCATCAGGCCGTCGCGGTCGAGGTCGACGGCCTCCACGTGGCAGGGATGGGGGACGCGCGCCAGTATCCGCAGGCCGGCTTGCGGCCGGGCCGGGTCGGCGGCGAAGACGACGCCCGCGGCCATGTCGGCGCCCACCACCTGCAGGCGGCCGTCGCCGTCGAGGTCGAGGAAGCGCACGTTGGCGACCGTGGCCTGGGCGGGCTCGCCGCCCGGTCTGGCGAACGCGTGCCGCGCGAACCGTGCTCCCACCGCGGGCGCGGGCCAGGGAGCGGGATCGGGAAGCGTCTCCGGCGCCCGCGTCTCGTAGAAGCGCGTGATCAGGTCGGGATCGAAGTCGAGCGTGGGCGGAGGCGCGTCGCGGAGGGCGCCGATCCCGGACAGGGCCAGGGCCGTCATCTCGATGACCGTCGTCTTCCACCGCGCGCGGGGAAGGCTCTCCGGCGGCGGGAACGCGTGGCAGCCCGCGCAGGCGGTGCGCGCCATCACCTCGTCGGCCGGTGGCGTCGAGCCCGGCATGCCCGGCACGGGCGCCTGAGTGCTCCCCAGCAGCGCAGGCGCCGCCAGGGCCAGGGCACCCAGGGACAGGAGCCTGGCCCGGCCGGTGAGGGTCACCCGCGCGCGTGAACGGCCGGGGGCCGGTCGGGGTAGGACATCCGCTCCATTGAACCGGTGAAAACGAAGAGCTTACCATGGCGCCGGGAATGCGCCGATCTCCGCTCGTGTGGGAGAATAGGGCGAAAGAGAGGACATCCATGAACCGCGCCTTCTTCGCGCGTTGCTCGGTGTTGACCCTGGGTCTGGCCGTGACGCTGGCGCCTCCCGCCCCGGCGTCGCGGACGACCGCGGGCGTGCGCGGCCGCGTGGTCGACGAGCAGGGCGCGGGCGTCCCGGACGTGAAGATCGACATGGAGTTCAAGGGCGAGAGCCGGCAGAAGGTCACCCGGTCCCAGACCACCGACAAGAAGGGTGGCTTCGTCCGCATGGGCATCCCGGACGGACCCTGGACGTTCACCTTCACGAAGGAGGGCTACACGCCCACCGTGATCGAGATGCATCTCTCCCTCGGGGGGTTCTCGGAGATGGGCGACGTGGCCCTCGAGGTCGCGCCTGTGGCGGCGGCCGTGCCCGCCGGACCAGTGGAGGCCGTGCTGCCTGCGACCCCGGAATCGAACCAGGCGGGGGAGACCTACATGAAGGCGGTGGAGGCGGCCCAGGCCGGACGGTACGACGAGGCCGAGCCCATGCTGAGGGAGATCCTGGCGGAGTTCCCCGACCTGGCGGCGGCCCACTACAACCTCGGCTTCATCTACCAGAAGAAGAAGGACTGGAAGGCGGCCGAGGCCGAGTATCGCCGCGTCACCGAGCTGCAGCCGGAGAAGAGCGACGCGTTCGTGGCGCTCTCGGCCGTGCAGAGGCTGGACGGGCGGCTGGACGGGGCCTTGCAGGGCCTCATCGCCGCGGCGCCCCGGTTCGAAACGGACGCCCGATTCCAGTACGCGCTCGGCCTCACGGCCAACGACGCGGGGGAGACGGCCGAGGCGGATGCGGCGTTCAAAAAGGCGGCGGAGCTGGATCCCGCCAACCCCGAGCCGTTGTACCACCGCGCCACCATCGCGGTGGGGCAGAACCGCATCGCCGAGGCCGTCGGGCTGCTCGACACGTACCTGGCCATGACGGGCCAGGTCCCCGAGAACGTGCAGACGGCCAAGGGCCTGCTGGCGGCGTTGAAGAAGAAGTAGCGGCCGGCGCGGCCGTCACGGGTTGGGCGGCGGTTCTTCCTCGGGTTGCGCTTCCACGCCACCCACCGACTGCGGCCCGGAGCGCGCGGTGCGCCGCGCCTTGTCCAGCTTCAGGAATGCCGCCCGCTCCTGGGCGGCGTCCTCGTCGCGCCCGGCCGTCGCGTAGGCCCGGGCCAGCGAGAAGCGCACCTCGGGGCTGTCCGGCGCGAGCGCTTTCGCCCGCTCCAGGGACTGGACCGCCGCCTCCAGCTCGCCCGTCTCGAGGCGGATCCGGCCCAGCGCGTTGTGCGCGGCGAAGAGGTTGGGCGCCAGCTCGGTGCCCTTCTCCGCGTGGGGCCGGGCCTCCTCGTACCGCGCCTGCTTGATCAGCTCGTAGGCGATCTGCAGCATCGCGTGGTAATGGGTCGGCGAGGCGCGCAGCTCGCGGCGGAACTCCTCCAGCGCCGCCTCCGGCTGCTCGCCCAGCAGGAAGACGCCGAAGGCGTAGTGCACGTTGGGCGCGGTGGGATAACGCGAGACCAGCTCCTCGAACGCCTGCTTGCCGAACGCCGAGACGCGGCCCTTGGCCTGATGAAAGCCCGCCCGGCCCGCCATGAGGATCATCTCGCGCCGGTCTACCGGCGCTTCGCTGGGCAGGTAGGGTATGCGGAGGACGCTCAGGCCGAAGGCCTCGATGATGGCCGTGCTGTCCTTCTGCTGCTTCGCGAACTCACGCAACGCCTCGAAGGCCGCCTCGAACTGCTCGAACCGGTTGAGGAGGATCGCCGTATGGTAGGTGGCGACGGACAGGATCTCCGGGCTCACGATCCCGAGGCCGCGGGCCGCCTGTAG